>NZ_MOWP01000033.1:0-171559 GCF_001983215.1 Frankia sp. CcI49 | reverse complement strand
GCAGCGGCAGCGGCAGCGGCAGCGGCAGCGGCAGCGGCAGCGGCAGCGGCAGCGGCAGCGGCAGCGGCAGCGGCAGCGGCAGCGGCAGCGGCAGCCTGTGGCTCAGGATTTCCTGCGGAGATCAGTCCCAGCGCAGCAGGTGCGAGACCGGCCGCGCGGCGAGGACGCGGGCGGCGAGGCCGCCGGCCGCAGCGCAGGCCAGCGGGGTCACCGCGAGGCCCAGCAGCACGCCGAGGCCCGGTCCGTTCCCGTACCCCGGGCCCATCCCGATGCTGGCGGAGACGAGATCGCTCAGCACACGGAAGCAGACCAGGCCGAGCGGGATCCCCACCGCCAGACCGAGCACGCCGAGCGCGGCGCCGGCCACCGCTCCCTGCCCGACGAGCTGGCGCGGGGTGAGTCCGAGCGCCCCGAGAACACCCAGCGCCCGCCCGTTCTCCCGATTGCCGGCGAGCAGGGTGGCGAGCAGGTTCACCAGCGCGACCGCGGCGACCAGGCCGGCGATCGAGAGCATGGCCGTTCGGACCATGGCGAGACCCTCGGTCGAGCTGTCCTGCAGCTCGAGCGGGACGTCGTCACCCAGGGCCTCGCTGAGCTGGTCGGCGAGCGCCGCCGGGCTGACCGACGGCCCCGCCGTCAGCCGGAAGACCGTCGCCACGGCGCCTGGTTCGGTGCGGCGCAGCTCCGCCATCGGCAGCAGCAGGATGTCGCCGGTGTCCTCGGTGGTCCGGTACCAGCCGACCACCCGGGCGGTGTGGGTGGCTCCGGCGACCTCGAACGCCACGGTGCCGCCGACTTTCAGGCCGCGATCGGCGATCAGCCCGTAGCCGACGGCGACCTCGCCCGCGTCGAGCGGAAGCCGCCCGGCGCCGATCTGGTAGGCCGGCGGGCCACCGTCGAAGGCCCGGGCCAGCACGGTCTCACCGCCGAGGTTCGCCGGGCGGTTGGCCTCGGCGTACCAGCTCGCGACTCCCGGCGCGGTCCGCACGACCGAGCCGATCCGCGCGGCCTCGGCGCCCTGCGCCGCCGCGACGTCCGGTGCGGCTGCACCGCCCTGTGCGCCGGTGCCGTGCTGCGGGCCGCTGCCGTCCTGTGCGGGCGCGCTGTCCGAGGCCTGCGCGCTCACCGTGACGTCCCAGGGGCTGCCGGTCTGGAACGGGTCGGTCGCCGCGCTTTCGACGATGCGCAGGAATCCACCGGTCACGATGAGGCCGACGACGGCGACGACGACGGCCAGCGTGCTCAGCCCGGTGCGGGCCGGCCTGGTGGCCAGCGGACCGAGCCCGAGCAGGCTCAGCCGTGCCGGCACCCGGGTCGCCGGCCCCCGTGACCACAGCCTTCCGGCCGACGGGCTGTCGCGCAGTGCCTCGGTGACCGGTGCCCGCGCGGCCCGGACGGCAGGGCTGATCGTCGCGATGACCAGCACCAGGCTCAGCACGCCGGCGGTGAGGAGCAGGTCGGCCACCGACCACACCGGTGCGGGCCGGCCGGCGAGCGGCGCCGCGCCGAGATCGAGCAGCGGCGAGACGAGGGAGCCCAGCACCCACCCCCCCGCCGCCGCGGCGAGGCCGAGAACGAGGTGCTCGCCGACGAGGGCTGCGACGATCTCCCGGGGCCGGCAGCCGACCGCGCCCAGCATGGCGATCTCCCGCCGCTGCCGGATGACCCGGATCGTCATCGTCCCGGCGATCACGATCGCGCAGGCGACCAGCAGGAAGACACCGAAGGCGGAGACGAACCGGCCGAAGATCCGGGACGCCACGAGGATGTCCCCGCGGGTGTCCGGCCAGGTGTTGGTCCAGCCGGCCAGGTCGGGATGGTCACGCTGGAGGCGTCCGGCCAGCTCCTCGGGGTCGGTGCCGGGTGCGGCGTCGAGCAGATACCTGGTGGACGACGCCGTCCCCGTCGGGTCGAGCCGGCGCGCCCCGGACGAGCTGGCGAACATGCGGATCGGGTCGCAGTCCGGAAAGGCGCAGTCGGTCAGATCGGTCGCGGTGCCGACCACGGTGAACGGGACGTCCGCGCCACCGGAAGACCGCAGGGTGACCGCCGACCCCGGCACCAGCCCGAGATGGGTGGCGGCGCTGCGCTCGACGACCAGCTCGCCCGGGCCGTCGAGCCACCGGCCCGCGGTCACCTGGGAGGCGCCGACGACCTGGTCAGGATCATCGACCGCCGCCACCTCGGCGGACTCCAGGTCGGCCGGCCCCGATCCGGTGACCAGCTCGCCGTCGACGACCCGCTGCGGCCCGGCCACCGCCCGGACCCCGGGCACACCGGCCAGCGTCGCGGCACCGTCCCGCGCGGTGGCCGCGGTGGCCGCGGTGGCCGCGGTGGCCGCGGTGCTCGGGGTGGCTGCGGTGGCCGCAGTGGGCTCCGCGGGAAGGCCTCGGGCCTGGACGACGACGTCGGGCACGTTCGTCCGTTCGGCCAGGTCGTCGAGCCGGCCCTCGCCGCCGCGGGCCACGCTCACCCCCGCGGTCAGCCCTGTCGCGGCGATGACGAGAACCAGGAGGAGCACAGCCGTCCCGGCACGGCCTCGGCTGCGCAGCCCCGCCACGGTCAGGGCGATGATCGCACTCATCACCAGCTCCCAAGGCCCAGCAGGTCGACGTCGCCGGTGCCGGTCGCGGTGCCGGTGTCACTGTCAGCGCCGGCCCGTTCTGGGCCTTCGGCATCGTCGCCGGAGCTGGAGCCGGCCGCCGTCGCGGCGGTGGCGCCAGAGCCGGGCAGGGCCCCGACCACGCCCGGGCTGTCGGTCAGGCCTCGGGGGCGCCGTTCGTCGGTGACCTTCCCGTCGCGGAGGAAGACGATGCGGTCCGCGGTGGCCGCGACCGCGTAGTCGTGGGTCACCATCACGACCGTCCGCCCGCCCGCGTTCTCCGTGCGCAGCAGATCGACGACCGTGCCCGTGGCCTCGCTGTCGAGCGCGCCGGTCGGCTCGTCGGCGAGCAGCACGTCGGGGCGGGTCGCCGCGGCCCGGGCGATCGCCACCCGCTGCTGCTGGCCACCCGAGAGCGTGGCCGGCAGCGCCCGGGCGACGTCCGACAGGCCGAGCAGGTCGAGCAGCTCCTGGGCCCGGGCCCGGGTCGCCCGCCGCCCGGTGCCGGCCACCCGCATGCCCAGCTCCACGTTGGCCTGGACGGTCAGGTGGGGGACGAGGTTGTACGCCTGGAAGACCAGCCCGACCCGCTGCCGGCGGGCAAGGGCGCGCCGGCCCGCCGAGAGCGTGCTGATCTCCTCCCCGGCGAGGCGGACCGACCCGGAGTCGGCCGTGTCCAGCCCGGCGAGCAGGTGCAGCAGGGTCGACTTGCCGCAGCCGCTCGGCCCGACGATCGCCACCCACTCCCCGGGCGCGACGCTCAGGTCCACCCCGCGCAGGGCGACCCGCTTCGCCGGCGCCCGCCCGAACGCCTTCGTCAGCCCGGTCACCTCGATGATCGGCGTTCCCGCCGAGCTGGACGGCTTCGGCTCCATGATCACAATCTCCCCGAAAGTCGTTCCTCGACCAGGTCGAGCCAGCGCAGCTCGGCCTGCAGGTGCAGGACGGAGGCCTCGCGCAGCAGATCGCCGAGGCCGACAGGCAGGTCTGTCCGACCGCCGGTGCCGTTGGCGCCCGTGCTGGTGTCGTTGGTGTTGGCGGCCTCGTTCAGGCCGCCGGGGCCGCGGGGCTTGCCCGCGGGGTGCTTCGCCGCCCGCAGATCGGCCAGCGTGCGCAGGGCCTGGATGCAGCGCATCCGGTGCTCGGCGACGGCCGGGGCGATCGTCCCGTCGGTGATCAGGCCCGCGACCAGCTTCAGCACGATGTCGCTCTTGCCCACGGGCAGCTCGGACGGATCAGCCAGCCAGCCGCGCAGCGCCTTGCGGCCGACCTCGGTGAGCTCGTAGATCTTGCGATCGGGCCCGTCCGCGTTGGCCTCGACGTGATGGACGACCGAGCCGTCACGTTCGAGCCGGGTCAGGGTCACGTAGATCTGGCCGACGTTGACCGGTGGCGCCACGTCACCGAACAGCTCGTCGTGGGCTCGTTTGAGCTCGTAGCCGTGGGCGGGCCCGCGGTCGAGCAGGGCAAGCATCAGGAACCTCACGAGGCGCCGTGGGACGTCCAGCCGATCTGCATAACGGTTATGTATAACGGCTAGGTAGCGACTGTCAACGATCGGCTCGCCTGGGTGACCGTCGGCCCGCGTCGGCCCGCGTCGGCCCGCGTCGGCCCGCGGCCGGGCCACTCGAAGGTGATCGAAAGCTGGCCGGGTGGCGCTAGGGCGGCGCCTCGGCGGTTCCTTGCCGCCGGCCACCGCCACACGGCACCAGCAATTCGCCCGGCCACCGCCACACAGCACCAGCAATTCGCCATAAGAGAGGCAAAACGGGCGTAGCTTCGCCTGACGACCCGCAAGAAGGAAGGATTTTGGTTGTCGGGACGACCAAAATCGTTCACCCTTGCGACTCGTCAAACCGGGCTGCCGGGCTGCCGGGCGCTCGGAGGTCCGGCCGCGTTCGAGGGGCTGCGAGCCTCCCCCGCCCGCCAACTAGCGATCTTGGCCGGCGTCGGTCTGTGACAGCCGGAACGTGGCGACCCATCTGCGCTGCCAGGGGGTCTCGACCGCCCGGGGGTGGAGGTGTTCCCGGGTCCAGGCGATGGCGGTGGCGGGGTCCAGGCCGGTCAGCACGGCGAGGCAGGCGATGACCGTGCCGGTGCGCCCGACACCGCCGCCGCACGCGACCTCGACCGCCGAGCCGGCGGGCTGCGCACGTTCGTGCAGCGCGCGGATGTGCCGGATGGCCTCGTCGCGATCACGGGGCAGCCCGAAGTCGGGCCAGTCGATCCACTGTCGCGCCCAGGTCAGCGCGTCGTCGTGCCGACGGCGCAGCCGCGGTGAGCCCAGGTAGAGACCGAAGTCGGGTGATCGTCCGTCCGGGCGGGGGTGGCGCAGGCCGCGCCCGCGGACCCAGGTGCCGTCGGGCAGTTCGATGGCTCCGGTGAGGGTGGGAAGGCTCGGCATGTCAGGCCTGCGACCCGCCGTCGGCCCCCCTGCCGGCCCCACTGCCGGGCCCGCCATCGGGGCCGCCGTCGGGCCCGGTGAGCCAGGCGGGATGTTCGCGCAGTGCCCAGGGGAGCGGGACCATCCCGGTGCGCATGCCGACCAGGGCGACCGGGTCGCGCGAGGCCATCCACAGATGGCCGCAGACCCCGACGAACAGGCCGAGCGCGAGTGAGTCGTGAACGAAGGTGGCGCCGGTGCGGTAGGAGACGGGGATGGCGCCCGGGCCGCCGTACTCCATGATCAGACCGGTGCCCAGCATGACGAGCACGGCACCCGCGACGAACGCCGCGTACAGCTTCTGGCCGGCGTTGAACTTGCCGACCGTCGAGCGGTCCCGGCGGCGTGGGCGGGTCCGCAGCCAGGCCCAGTCGCCGGCGGTGAACCGGTCGAGCGCGGCGACGTCCCGGCGGTACGCGGCGGAGACGGCGGCGGCGAGGATCGGCAGCGGCAACGCGAGACCGGCGTACAGGTGGACGGCCGACACGATCTGCCGGCGGCCCACCAGCGTCGCCAGCGGGCCGAGGTACAGCACCGCCGCCGTCGCCAGGCAGATTCCGGTCAGTACCGCGGTGGACCAGTGCGCGGCCCGGCTCGCCCGGCCGAACCGCCGCACCAGCCGCGGCACCTCGCCGTGCCCCGCCGCTTCGCTGTAGTCGGCGGCTTCGCTGTAGTCGGCGGCGTCGCCGTACTCCGTCGATTCGTCGGACGGGCTGCCCGACGGGCCGTCCCATGCGCTGTCAGACGGGCTCATCGTCGCGCCCGTTCGACTGGCCGATCCAGGCGTCGACGTCGTAGCCGCGCTGCTCCCAGTAGCCCGGGGCGACCGCGTCGACCAGCTCGATCTCGCCCAGCCACTTGATCGACTTGTAGCCGTACATCGGTGCCACGTAGAGGCGCACCGGCCCGCCGTGGTCGTGGGTGACCGGGCCGCCCAGCATCGTGAGGGCCACCAGGACCTCGGGATGGCGGGCCTGCTCCAGGGTGAGGCTCTCGTCGTAGGCGCCGTCGAACGAGCGGAAGGTCAGCGCGGTGGCCGCCGGCCTGGGCCCGGCGGCGTCGAGCAGCGCCGCGAGGCGCACACCCGTCCAGCGGACGTCGGGGACGCGCCAGCCCGTCACACACTGGAAGTCGCGTACGAGCTCGGTCTGCGGCAGCCGGGAGAGATCGTCCAGGGTGAGCCGCAGCGGGCGGTCGACCAGCCCGTGCACGGTCAGCACATAGTCCGCGGCCGTCCGGGCCGGAACATGGCTGACCACCGAGTAGTAACGGAAGCCGCTGGACGGGAGCAGGCCGGTCAGCCCGGTCGGGTCGTTCTCGCGTAGCGGGGCGACGAAGCGGTCGGTTCCGCGCTGCACGTCGGCGCCCACGAAGACGCCGAGCGCGCCGAGACCGAGCATGGCGAAGACCACCCGCCGCCCCACCGGAGTTCCCTCGGTCATGAATTCAGTGAACCTTCTCCGTCTGACGGGCGACGCTCCGGGTCCCGTGAGTCCGAGCTGACGACGACCGCCGATCTTCGTGCCGCGGGCCCGGTGCCCCGAGACGAATCTCGGGGCACCGGGCCCGCGGTGTGCCTGCCGGGCTCGTCCGGCTCAGGCCGTGACGTCGCGGCGTTGCAGGCTGACCGACGCGAACACCAGGGCGGCCACCGCGTAGCCGAGCCCGGCGAGCAGCGCCGGGGTGTAGGACGCGTCCGGCACACCGCCGCGCCCCACCGCGTCGAAGACGAGACCGGGCAGGACGGACGTCGCGGTGCCCCACGAGTCCTGCACGATGTGCTCGAGCGGGAACATCCAGGCGATGCCGACGACCAGGGCCGCGGTCGTCGAGCGCAGCGCGATGCCCAGCGCCGTCCCCGCGATCGCGAAGAAGGCCGCGGCGAGCAGCGCGTTCAGGTAGGCGGTGGCAACCTCGCCGAGCGCGGTGGCCGTCCACCACTCGCCGGTGTCGATATCGCGGGTGCCGGCCAGCAGCGCCGCGGTGACCAGGCTCAGCGCGAGCGCGAAGAACAGCGTGATCGCCACCGTCCAGAGCATGATGCCGAGGCGCCCGACCAGCCAGCTCAGGCGCCGGGGCTCCTTCAGGAACAGGCTCCGCAGCGTGCCCTGGCCGAACTCGGCGGTCATGCTGACGGTGAAGAGCACGAAGACGAGCAGCCCGATGAACGTCGTGCCGCCCCGGAAGCCCAGGACCAGGCCCTGCGCCGTCTCGAGCTGCGGAACAGAGATCGAAAGGCCCGGCGCGCCCGGGCTCGGCGGGGTGAACGTGTCGTCGGCCAGCACGATCGCCAGCACTGTGGACAGCACGGTGAGCAACGTGACGGCGGCCATCGCCAGGGCCACGCCAGGACGCTGCAGCTTGACGAGCTCGGCGCGGTAGGCGCGGATGGTGGCCTGCAGTGCCGCGCTCACTGGGCACCCCCGGCGGCGACCTCGACCAGATCCCGGTAGCGATCCTCCAGGCTGGCCTGCCGCCAGGTCATCTCCACCAGAGTGATCCCGTTCGCGTGCGCGGCCCGGTTGACCGCGGCGAGGGCCGGCTCGGGCGCCGGCCGCGTGTCGCCCGCCGGGTCTGCTGCCGCGGCCGGCCTGATCTCGACGAGGACCCGGTCACCGGCCCGTTCGCAGGGCAGGCCCAGGCCTGCGACCAGGTCCGCCAGCATGCCCAGTGCGTCGGGGCTCTCGGGCCGCAGCTCGACCCGGCTTCCGGTGGAGGCCATGAAGCTGGCGGTCGGGCCCTGGTAGGCGAGCCGGCCCTTCTCCAGCACGATGAGCCAGTCACAGATCTGCTCGATCTCGGCGAGCAGGTGGGACGAGACCAGTACCGTGCGCGCCCGCTGCCGTTCGCCGGGCGGTGCCTCGGCCAGCGATCGCACGAGGTCGCGCATCTGCCGGATGCCGGCGGGGTCCAGGCCGTTCGTCGGCTCGTCGAGCACCAGCAGGTCGGGGTCGGACAGCAGGGCGGCTCCGATGCCGAGCCGCTGCTTCATCCCGAGCGAGTAGGTGCGGTAGGCGTCGTCGGCCCGCCCCGCCAGCCCCACCTGGTCGAGGACGTCGTCGGCGATGGCCGGGTCCTGCCCGGCGAGGACGGCCAGCGAGTGCAGGTTGCGCCGTCCGGACAGCCCCGGGTACAGCGCGGGGCCCTCGATCAGCGCCCCGCACCGCGGGAGGAAGTCCTCGSGCGCCCGCAGCGGCTCGCCCAGCACGGTGCCGCCACCCGCGGTCGGCCGGACGAGGCCGAGCAGCATGCGCAGCGTGGTTGTCTTGCCCGCCCCGTTGGGGCCGACGAACCCGGCGACGACCCCGGCCGGAACGGTGATGTCGAGATTCTGGACGACGGTGCGGCGGCCGTACCGTTTCGTCAGTCCGCGGACGTCGATCGCCGGTGGGCCGGTCACCGGCCCGGTCCGGATGGTGGTGGCTGCTGTCATGCCGCTCAGCCTGATCGTCACCGGCTGTCACGTCGTCCGTCGACGATCGTCATCGATCTGCGCAAAGTGGCGGGCCGGTACCTACGCCTGCGGGAGTAGTCGCCGGGGCGCCTGCGCTCGGCGACCCTGGGCGGCCTCAGCTGGGCGGCCTCAGCTGGGCGGCCTCAGCTGGGCTGTCTCAGCCCGCGAGCCCGGCCTGGTTGGCGAGGACGGCGAGCTGGGCGCGGTCACGGGCGGCGAGCTTGATCATCACCCGGCTGACGTGGGTTCGCGCGGTCGCCGGGCTGATGACGAGGTGGGCCGCGATCTCGTCGTTGGACAGGCCCAACCCCACCAGGCCCATGACCTCGCGTTCCCGGCTGGTGAGGCCGCTGAGATCCACCGCCGCCGGGGCACTGGGCCGCCGGGCGAACGTCTCGATCACCCGGCGGGTGACGGTGGGGGACAGCAGCGACTCGCCGGCGGCCACCACCCGGATGGCCCGCAGCAGGTCCGCGGGCTCGGCGTCCTTCAGGACGAAGCCGGAGGCCCCGTTGCGCAGCGCCTCGAAGACGTACTCGTCCAGCTCGAAGGTGGTGACCATGACGACCCGGGTGGCCGCCAGGGCCGGGTCGGCGGTGATCTCCCGCAGTGCCGCCAGCCCGTCCAGGCCCGGCATCCGGATGTCGAGCAGGGCGACATCCGGGCTGACCCGGCGCACGAGGTCGAGCGCGGCCAGGCCGTTCTCCGCCTCGCCGACGAGCTCGAGGTCCGCCTCCGTCTCGATCAGGACCTTCAGCCCGAGGCGGATGAGCGGCTGGTCGTCGGCGATCACCACCCGGATCATCCGGCGGTCCCGGCTCGGTCGGCCTGTGCCTGTGCCTGTGGCGGTGGCGGTGGCTGTGGTTGCGGCCGTGCCTGCGATTGCGGTGGTGGTTGCGCGGCTCCCGGCGCGGTCCGTGCGGCGATCGGCAGCTCGGTGCGTACGCACCAGCCTCCCGCCGGGCGCGGCCCGGCGGTGAAGGCTCCGCCCAGTTCCGCGACGCGCTCGCGCAACCCCCGAAGGCCGTGTCCGTCTGTGACCGGAGTCCTCGCCGGGTCCGGCGCATCCGCGGCCCGCGTGGGCGTGTCGACGACCTCGATGCACAGCCGGATGTCGGTCGCGTGCAGGGCGACCCTGACCTCGGCGGCACCGGCATGGCGCAGCACGTTGGTCAGCGACTCCTGCACGATCCGATAGGCGGCGAGATCGACCTCGGCGGGCAGGCCGTCGAGGTCCCCCGCGGTGATCAGGTCGACGGCGGTTCCGCAGAGCCGGACCTCGGAGATCAGGCCCGGCAGCCGGCTCAGGCCGGTCTGGGGTGTCCGGGGCGCGCCGCGACAGCCGTCCGCCGCGCGGTCGTCTGCCGCCCAGTCGTCCGCCGCCGGGCCGCCTGTCGCCGGGCCGTCCGCCGCCTGGCTGCCCGTCGGGCAGTCCGCCTGGCTGCCCGTCGGGCAGTCCGCCTGGCCGTGTGCCGCGCAGCCGTTCGGCGCCGGGCCGCCGGCCGCCGGGTAGCTGCTCGGACCCGCATGCCCATCCGGCTCGGCGGAGGTGGGCGCGGTGCCGGGGTTCGCCTCGCGGTGAGCGGCGGGTGTTCCGTCGGGCGGGTCGAGGCGCAGGTCGGGGGCGCGGCCGTCGCCCGCTCGGGTGATCGCGAGCGTGGCGCGCAGCTCGTTCAGCGCGTCGACGCTGGTGCGGCGGATGGCTTCCAGGGCCACCTGGGCCTGTTCCGGCCGCCGGTCGAGCACGTGCAGCGCGACCGCCGCGTGCAGCGAGATGATCGACAGGCCGTGGCCGACGACGTCATGGACCTCGCGGGCCATCCGCAGGCGCTCCTGTTCGACCCGCCGGCGGGTCTGTTCCTCCTTGGCCCGCGCCGACGCGATCCTGCTCAACCGGAGCAGGGCGCCCAGCATCGCCGGGATGACAGCGACCGCGAGCACCCCGGCACATGCGAAGGCGAGCTCCCATCCACCGCCGACGTAGCCGCGGAGGTGGGCCACCACGGTGGCCGTGAGCAGAACGGCCCCGGCCGACTTCGCCGCCCGGCCGGCGGTACGGGTCGGTGCCTGCACGCTGAGCGTGAACGCCGCGATGATGACCACGATGACCGCGGGCCCGTGTGGATAGCCGATCGCGATGTAGACGCCGATGACGAGAAGCTCGGCGACGAACAGTGCCAGGGGCTTGTACCTGCGCAGGGGGAACAGGCAGGTCGCCAGGATGATCAGGGCGTAGGCGGTGCTGTCCAGCTCGCGGCCGGGCGGGATCTCATCCTGGGCCGCGTTGCGTGACCCGGCCAGCAGTACCACGCCGAGGATCACCGTGGGCAGGACGTCGGCCATCACCACCGTCGCGACGCGGCGGACGGCCGCAGAGGGGATGCGCGCGAGCAGGCCGGCAGGCGGACAGCTGCGAACGTCGCAGACGCCCGTGCCCTCCTCGATCCCGGCCCACTTCCCGAGGCTCGCGACGAGCTGGCTGACCCTCGGCTGGACCCGACGACTGGTCCGCTGCATCGTTCCGACGGTAACCGGCGGCGGTCCGGGAGGTCATCCGTCCCGAGGCGTAGACCGGGATACCGCAGCGGACGTACCGCGTCCGGCGCAGGGCGGGAGCGCGAACGGCCAGCGGTGGTCAGGGGCGGTCAGCGGTGGTCTGGGGCGGTCAGCGGCGGTCAGCGGCGGTCAGGGGCGGTCAGTGGCGGGCGGGCTCGCGCTGCTCGAAGCGCAGGCGCAGGCCTTCGGGGGTTGCGACAGCATCGGCGAGGCGGGTCCCGCGGGGAAAGGACGGCAGGATCACCACCGGCTCGGCGAAGACCGCCGTGTTCGCGGAGGTCATCAGCTCACCCGGCAGCCGCTGGTTCCCCAGCACGATCTCGTCCGGCAGCAGGGCGAGGCGGCCGTCCCGGACCAGGGGAATGCCGATGATCCGGATGGCCAGCGTGCGGTTGCCCAGGTCGATCTCGGTGCCGATGGACAGCCGCTCGTCGCCGCCGTAGGTGATGTCCGTCCACCGCGCCTCGGGTGGGGACATCCTGGCCGGGTCGCCGTCGAAGACGGGCCCGCAGGAGTCGCCGAAGACCCCCAGATAGCCGCCGAACAGGGACATCAGCGCGTAGGCCGGGTCGTCCCAGGTGTTGCCGGCGGCATCGCAACCGCGTCGCAACCGTCGCAGCTCGCCGTAGGACGCCGTCGCGCTGACCTCGAGGACGGCGTGGCGCCCGGTGGCCGCGTGCAGCAGATAGGGGAACCGCGGCGGCCGGACCCGCACCGTCGCGTCCAGCGCGCCGAGACGTCCGCTCAGCCGGCGGTTGGCACGGCGGACCGCGAGCCGCGCGGCCAGCCGGTCGACCGCCGCACCGGCGAGCGTGCCACCGATCACGGCGAGGGAGATGGACGGGGCGGCTGGACGCGGCCTGGCGGCGGACGGCGGCATGGCGGCTCCTCGGGGATCCGTACTGGAGGCCCAGGTGCTCGTGTTCGTCTTGATCAGGTTCACAGCGGGCGCTGTCGACGTCCCTCCAACGAGACAGCACCCAGCTGTGAACCGGATACGAGATGAAACTGAATTACCTGTGCACTCACTGGTACGTCGCGGTGCCGTGTGAAACCTCACGCGAAAGCTTCGGCCCGTCCTGCCTCCACCCGGCCAACCCGGGTGGACACACCGGACCGAGGGGCCGGCGCCGTTCGGAAGCCGCTCGGATCAGCCGCAGCCGATGAGGCAGCTTGGGAGCGTCACGGGCGGCAGCCGCAGGTCGAGGCCCGGTGTCTGGGTGTTCCCGGCACGTGGCCGGGCCGTCGTGGCCCTTGGCCGCGTACTGCTCGGTCGGGTGGTCGTCGCGGACTGTGAGCGCACCGTGGTGGTGTCGGCGCCGTCGGCCGCATCGCTGTCGCCGCCCTCGGACGATGTCTGCCCGGCGGTGCCCTTTCCCGCCGGCCGGGTGCTGGAACTGGGCGTTGTCGTCGGGGTGGCCGGGGTGCGGCTGTCGCCGGCCCCGGTGGGAGCGGCCGGTGCGGCCGAGCGGCAGGCCGTCTCGGAGCTGGCCGCCTGAGAGCTGGCCGCGCCGCTGGCCGCGCCGCTGGCCGCGCCGGATCGGCATTCCTCGGCCACGGCCGAGGAGCCGCCGCCGCCCGAGCCCTTCTGCCCGACCATGAAGGCGGCCACGAGCGCGATCACCGCCAGCGCCCCGGTAATCAGCTGGGACCTGGGGATCGGTCGCGCGGACCCGCGATGTGTGCTCACTTCGGTCCGTCCGTTTCGTGCGTGGTGGCGATGAGCACCGGGTGGTCCCGCCACTCACGCCACGGACACTACGGACATCGGGGAGCAGTTACGACAGGGGGCCGGAGTTTCCCTCGTTCCGCCCTCCGACCGGTGGGCGTGTGCCGGCTCAGCCGGCGGCGACCGGCGTGGGCTGCCGTGCCTCACGGGCGGCCCGGCGGGCCGCTGCGGCGGCCTTCTTCTCCGCCTGACGGGTGGCGAGCGCGTCGAGGCCGTTCATGAAGACGCCGATGTCCGCCTGTGCCTTCGCGGCCTCGCCCGAAAGACCCTCGAGGCTGAACAGCTTCCAGTGCCGCAGGATGGGCGCGACCACGTCGTCGTGGTGGATCCGCAGGTCGTAGATGCCGGACTGGGCGATGTAGCGGGCCTTGCGGCCGAAGTCCCGGATGCCGGTGCCGGGCATCTCGAACTTCATCAGCTCGTCCCGGATGATCGGCAGCAGGCGCTCCGGGGCCAGTTCCAGCGCCGCGGCGACCAGGTTCCGGTAGAAGATCATGTGCAGGTTCTCGTCCGCGGCGACGCGGCTGAGCAGCTTCTCGGCGAAGGGCTCGCCGGTCACCCGCCCGGTGTTGCGGTGGCTGACCCGGGTCGCCAGCTCCTGGAACGACACGTAGGTCATCGCCTCCAGCGCGGTCTTCGCCCCGGAGTCGTAGCCGCGCTGCATCTGCAGCATCCGGTCGCGCTCCAGCGTCACCGGGTCGACCGCGCGGGTCACCAGCAGATAGTCCCGCATGGCCATCGCGTGACGGCCCTCTTCGGCGGTCCAGCGGCCGACCCACGTCCCCCACGCGCCGTCCCGCCCGAACGCGACCGCGATCTCGCGGTGGTAGCTGGGCAGGTTGTCCTCGGTGAGGAGGTTGACCTCGAAGGCCATCTGGGCCGCCTCGGAGAGCACGGACTGCTCCGGGGCCCACGGCGTCGTGTCGAAGTCACGGCCCTGGCTCCACGGGACGTACTCGTGTGGCATCCACTCCGCCGCGATGCTCAGGTGCCGGTTGACGTTCGCCTCCGCGACCGGCTCAAGTTCGCGCAACAGGTCGATGTCCGTAGGGGATCCCATAGATGAACTCTGACATCGCTCCATGATTCGTGGCCATGGCCGCGCGGAGTGGAATCCGGTCCTAAAACTGTCTCCGGGGAACAGTTTTCGTCGGCAACCTTCCGATCGGTCAGGGGACTTCTGCCTGCACGGGACAACCCGCGGCCCGCGTCAGGGCAACCCGGGCCGGGCCGCGGTGCCCGGGATGCCTTCGCGGTGCCCCGGGACGGCTTCGCGGTGCGCGGGATGCCTTCGCGGTGCCCGGGGTGCCTTCGCGGTGCCCGGGGACGGCTTCGCGGTGCGCGGGACGGCTAGAACGACTGCGACGACTGGAGCGCCCGGGCCGACCCGGCCAGCAGCGCGTCCAGGACGGCCTCGGCCCCGGTCGCCCGGTCCGCGACAAGCCAGGGGGCGACCCAGCCGCCGGCCGCCAGGCTGCGGTAGATGGCGGCGCAGCGCTCCTGGAGACCCTCGTCGCGCTCGAACGTGTCCAGCGCGCGGGTGGCGTCGCCGGCGGCGCGCTGGCGGGCCGACGCGCGGGCCGTCTCCACCGGGACGTCCAGCAGCACCTGGAGATCCGGCCGCGGCAGGCGCAGGGCGGTCAGCTCCAGCTCGGCGATCCACGCCAGGAAGTCGGGCCGCTCGTCGGCCGGCAGACGGGCGGCGCCGTACGCGGCGTTGGAAGCCAGGTAGCGGTCGACCAGGAGGACGTCGTGCCCGGCCGCGCGGGCGGCGAGCTCGGGCAGCGCGTTCGCCCGGTCGAGGGCGAACAGGACGGCGGTGGCCCGGGCCGATCCCGCAACCCCGGCGAGGCGCTCGTCGCCGTCGAGCATCGCCCGGACGGCGGTGCCGAGCGGCCCGGCCGTGTAGCGGGGGAAGGAGAAGGTCGCGGCGGTGCGCCCGGCCGCGGTCAGGGCCTCGACGAGACGGGAGGTGAGGGTGTGCTTTCCCGCGCCGTCGACGCCCTCGATCGCGACGATCATCATGCTGCCGCCCCCGTGCCGGCGAAGGCCCGCCGCTGCTCGATCCTGCTCATAGGGCCGCCAGCCTAGCCCCAGTGGTGTCATCTGGACGCCCGCCTGGTGCGGCACCTCGGGAACGTCCGGGCGGGCCAGACCGGGTGCTTCCGGTTCGCGCCCCTCAGCGCCCGCCGATCTCGGCCGCCGCGCCGATCTCGGCCGCCGCGCCGGGCTGCCACTGGCTCCAGGTTTGCGGGCGGAGTTCCCCTCAAGAGGAACAAAAGGGGCGCAGATTCGCCTGGCAACCCGCAAGAAAGAAGGATTCCGGTCGTCGGCACGACCAAAATCGTTCACTCTTGCGACCCGCCAAACCGGCCGGCCCACTCGGTCACCGGGCCGCTGGGCGGAGGTCCGGCCGCGTCCGTGGAGCGCGAACGTCCCCGCTCACTGACCAGATCATCTCTTCGAAGACCGGCTTCGGGCTGCCGCCGGGGCGAGCTGTGCCGGGGCCGGCTGCGTTTCCTCAGGCTGTGCTTCATCCGGCTGCGTCGCCGTCGGCTGTGCTCTCTCCGGCCGCGTCGCCGCCGGCTGTGTCGTGTTCGCGGCCGCGCCCGCGGTCGCGGTCGCGGTCGGGAGGCGTGAGGCGGTGACCGCCGCGGTCTCCCGGCCCGGCTCGTCCAGCCGGTAGACGCGGCGGGCGTTGCCGACGCCGATCATCTCCGCCAGCCGGGTGGCGTCCGGCTCGGTCCAGTCGCCGTCGGCGATCCCGTCCGCCAGCACGGTCGACAGCGCTCGGCGGAACAGCAGCGAGCCGAGCAGGTAGAGCTCGCCGAGCCCGAACGCGTCGGTGGAGAAGAGGAACCTGCTGAACGGGACCAGCTCGAGCGCCTCGCCGAGCAGCACCGGCGCCCGGCGCCCGAGGTTCTGGAGCGCGAGCCCGACATCCATGTGCACGGTGGGCAGGATCTGGGCCAGGTAGCCGGCCTCGCGGTGGTAGGGGTAGCAGTGCAGGAGCATCACCGGCACCCCGGTCGGTGCGAGCGCCCGCAGCAGGCCGGTGAGCAGCAGCGGGTTGCAGCGGTCGAGGTCGAGATCGGCGTCGCCGTAGCCGACGTGGATCTGGATGGGCAGGCCGGCGTCCACCCCGGTCCAGATCAGGAAGGCGTGCAGCAGCGGGTTCGCCAGCCGGATGGGTACTCCCCGCCGGATCAGCGCCATCCAGTCCCGGACCGCGGCGGTGACCTCGCGGTCGGTCGGCCGGGCCGCCGGCAGCGCGAGGCCCACCCGGTAGGCGGCGACGGACTTCAGCCCCACCGTCGTCGGGCTCGCCCCGGCGATCCGCTCTCGGATGGTGTCGGCGAAGTGGTTGACGCCGAGCTGGCCGGTGACGATGTCGACCGCCAGGGTCTCGGCGAGCCGTTCGAGCCGCAGGATGTCGTGGCCGGTCGCGTCGCAGGCGACGGCGAGCTCACCCGCTGACATCAGCGGCTCCGGCAGGTAGCCGGCGTCGACGCAGAAGGCGCCGATCCCGGCCGCGCGCAGGAACCGCCGGTTGACCTCCTCCACACCGAGCTCCCCGCGGCGCGCCAGATAGTCGTCGGGGCTGCTGTGCGGGGCGAGGTCGAGGACGGGTGCGCACCAGCGCCGCACGGCGAAGCCGACATGACTGTCGAAGAGCGTGGTGCCGGCCGGGGCGGGCTCGTCGGACTCGGTGAGCATGCGCTCGAAGTCCGGACGGCTGAGGTCGCGGGTGAGCAGCCCGTGACAGTGATGGTCCACCAGGGAGAGGTTCTCCACGAAGGGCAGCACCTCATGATCGTGCCCGGGTTCTGGGGAGGACACACTCCCAGGCTGTGGATAACTTGTGGATGACTGCGGTCTGCCTGGGGATATCCACGCCCGGAGGAGTGGTCTGTCCCTGCTGGCCGGGGGTTTCCGACATCGGCACCTGTGGACGGCTGCCCGCCGGGGCGACCGCGCGGCGGCTGCGCGGCGGCTGCGGGGCGGGTGCGGGGCGGGTGCGGGGCGGGAGTAGCGCGGCTGCGGGGGTGGGTACGGGGCGGCTGCGGCGCCGGTACCGGGGCGGGAACGGTGTGGCTGCGGGGCGGGCGTCGGTGAGCGTGGGGCGCGCCGAGCCGGAGCGTCACCGATGTTTGACATGTTTCCTGTCGCCTTGTCGGCGGACGCATGCTCGTCGAGCCTGGGGTGACGGGGCCGGTCGGCGGGCCCGGGCGGTCGGCGGGCCGTTTCGGGGTCGGCCGGTGGGCGGCGCGGGAACCCCTGTTGTTCCGTAGTTGTGGCATCTTCGCGGGTGAGGGGGTATCCATACCGGGCCGGCGGGGTGGTGCCTCGTTCCAGGCGACGAAATGTATGTCACTAATCTTGGCGCTCGCCGGCCAAACAGTCGAAAATCGACGGACTCCCTCGGTCCGTGCGGGACGTTCCGGGGCACATTCCATGAGGAGCCGCGCGTGCGCAAGGTGCTTGTGGCAAACCGCAGTGAGATCGCGGTCCGGGTGTTCCGAGCCGCGTATGAGCTGGGGCTGCGCACCGTCGCGGTCTACACCCCGGAGGATGTGGCGGCGCTGCACCGGACGAAGGCGTCCGAGGCGTACGAGCTGTGCGAGCCGGGTCATCCCGTGCGGGGATATCTGGACATCGACGCGCTGCTGCGGGTCGCGAAGATCGCCGATGCGGACACGCTGCATCCGGGCTATGGGTTCCTGTCGGAGTCGGCGGTGCTCGCGGAGGCCTGCGCGGCGGCCGGTGTCACGTTCGTAGGCCCGCCGCCGGCGGTCCTGCGGTTGACCGGTGACAAGGTGGCGGCACGCAACGCGGCGATCGCGGCGGGGCTGCCGGTGCTGCGGGCCTCGGAGCCGCTGCCGGACGGCACCGGCTTCGCGGCGGCGGCCGAGGCGGTCGGCTTCCCGCTGTTCGTGAAGGCGTCCGGTGGTGGCGGTGGGCGTGGTCTGCGCCGGGTCGAGCGGCCCGAGGACCTGGCCGACGCGGTGACCAGCGCGTCGCGCGAGGCGGCGGCGGCCTTCGGTGACGGGACGGTGTTCCTGGAGCAGGCCGTGGACCGGCCCCGCCACGTCGAGGTGCAGATCCTCGCCGATGCCTACGGGAATGTGATCCACCTGTTCGAGCGGGACTGCTCGGTGCAGCGCCGGCACCAGAAGGTCGTGGAGATCGCACCCGCGCCCGCTCTGGACGCCGCCGTGCGCGACGCGCTGTGCGACGCGGCGGTGCGGTTCGCCCGGCACGTGGGCTACGTGAACGCCGGCACCGTGGAGTTCCTGGTCGGCGCGGACGGCACGTTCACGTTCATGGAGATGAACCCGCGCATCCAGGTGGAGCACACGGTGACCGAGGAGGTCACCGGGGTCGACATCGTCGGCGCGCAGCTGCGGATCGCGGCCGGGGAGAGCCTGGCCGATCTGAACCTCTCCCAGGATGCGGTCAGCCTGCGGGGGACGGCGATCCAGTGCCGGGTCACCACGGAGGACCCCTCCGACGGCTTCCGGCCCGACACCGGGACGATCACCTTCTACCAGTCGCCGGGCGGGCCCGGAGTACGCCTGGACGGTGCCACCTATCCGGGTGCGGAGGTCAGCCCGTACTTCGATTCGCTGCTGGTCAAGCTGACCGCGCGTGGCGCGACGCTGGAGAAGGCGTCGCGGCGGGCGCGCCGTGCCCTGAAGGAGTTCAGGGTGCGCGGAGTACGGACCAACATCGAGTTCCTCACCAGCCTGCTGGCCGATCCCGACTTCCTGGCCGGCGGGGTGACGACGTCCTTCATCGACGAGCGGCCGGGGCTGCTGAGCGCCGCCGATGACAGCGACCCGACCAGCCGCATGCTGGCCCGGCTCGCCGAGAGCACGGTGAACGGCCACGCCCGGCCCGCGGGCGGAGCGCTGACGGACCCGCGCACCATGCTGCCGCCGCTGTCCGCCGACACCCCGGCCTCGGGGTCGCGGCAGCGCCTCGTCGCCCTCGGCCCGGCCGGCTGGGCCGCCGACCTGCGGGCCCGCACCGAGCTCGCGGTCACCGACACCACGCTGCGCGACGCGCACCAGTCGCTGCTGGCGACCCGGCTGCGCAGCTTCGACATCCTGGCCGCCGCCCCGGTGTTCGCCGAGGCGACACCGGGCCTGCTGAGCCTGGAGTGCTGGGGCGGGGCCACCTACGACGTGGCGCTGCGCTTCCTGTCCGAGGACCCGTGGGAGCGGCTCGCCGCCCTGCGCGCGGCGGTGCCGAACATCTGCCTGCAGATGCTGCTGCGTGGCCGCAACGCCGTCGGCTACACCCCGTACCCCGACGACGTCGTCCGCGCGTTCGTCGCCGAGGCCGCCGCGACCGGCCTCGACATCTTCCGGATCTTCGACGCGCTCAACGACATCGAGCAGATGCGCCCCGCGATCGAGGCCGTCCTGGAGACCGGCACGGCCCTCGCCGAAGGCACCCTGTGCTACACCGGTGACCTCACCAACCCCGGCGAGAAGATCTACACCCTCGACTACTACCTGCGCCTCGCCGAGCAGCTCGTCGAGGCCGGCGTGCACCTGCTCGCCATCAAGGACATGGCCGGGCTGCTGCGCCCCGCCGCCGCGAGTCGGCTCGTCACCGCGCTGCGGGAACGGTTCGACCTGCCCGTCCACCTGCACACCCACGACACCGCCGGTGGGCAGCTCGCGACCCTGCTGGCCGCGTCCGCGGCCGGAGTCGACGCGGTCGACGCCGCCGCCGCGCCGATGTCCGGCGGTACCAGCCAGCCGAACCTGTCCGCGCTCGTCGCCGCCACCGACCACACCGACCGGGCCACCGGCATCCCCCTGCCCGCCCTGTCCGCGATGGAGGCGTACTGGGAGGCGGTCCGTGACCTGTATGTGCCGTTCGAGGCCGGGCTGCGTGCCCCGACCGGTGCGGTCTACCGGCACGAGATCCCCGGCGGGCAGCTGACGAACCTGCGCCAGCAGGCCATCTCGCTGGGCCTCGGCGACCGCTGGACCGAGGTCACCGAGTGCTACGCCGTCGCCAACGAGCTGCTCGGCAAGCCCATCAAGGTCACCCCCACCTCCAAGGTCGTCGGCGACCTCGCCCTTTACATCGCCGGCGGCTCCGTCGACGTCGACCGGCTGCGTGACCACCCGGAGGAGTACGACCTGCCCGCGAGCGTCCTGGGCTACCTCGCCGGGGAGCTGGGCACCCCGCCCGCCGGGTTCGCCGAGCCGTTCCGCGAGCGGGCACTGGCCGGGCGCCACCCCGAACCACCGGCCGCCACCCTCGCCCCCGACGACGCCGCCGCCATCGCCGACCCCGGCGCTACCCGGCGCGCGGCTCTGTCCCGGCTGCTGTTCCCCGGCCCGTGGAAGGACTACACCCAGGCCGTCGCCGCCTACGGTGACTCCTCMGTCATCCCCACCGAGGCGTTCCTGTTCGGCCTGCAGCCCGGCCGCCCCGCCCACGTCTTCCTCGAACCCGGCGTCGAGATCATCGTCGAGCTCGAGACCATCGGGGAGCCCGACGACGCCGGCATGCGCACCCTCTACCTGCGCGTCAACGGTCAGCCTCGGCCCGTCCGGGTCCGGGACAAGTCCATCACCACCACCGCCGCGGCCGCCCGGCGCACCGACCCAGGCAACCCCGGCCACGTCGGCGCCGGCCTGCCCGGCATCGTCACCTTCGCCGTCTCCGTCGGCGACACCGTCGAGAAGGGCCAGAAGCTCGCCGTCATCGAGGCCATGAAGATGGAGGCCGCCGTGACCAGCCCCGCCGCCGGCACCGTCACCGAGCTTGTCCGCACCAGCGGCGAGTCCGTCGAGGTCGGTGACCTGCTGCTGGTACTCGGCTCCTGAGCTCCTGAGCTCCTGAGCTCCTGACACACGCGGACGCCTGCTCGCGCGGACGCCCGCTCGCGTGGCCGTATCGACAATTCACCTCAAGAGCGGCAAAAAGGGCCTGGCGAGCCGCAAGAAGTGGGGATTTCGGTCGTTGAAGCGACCGAAATCCTTCACTCTTGCGACTCGCCAAGCCGGGCTGCCGGGCTGCCGGGCGCTCGGAGGTCCAGTCCCGGTCGCGTTCGTGGAGCGGTCAGGCGGTGCCGCCGTGGCGGGCGCGGCGGCGCAGCCGGGACGGATGGAACACCCAGGCGCGCAGGAGCAGGAACCGGATCACGGTCGACGCCAGGTTCGCGAGCACCAGCACGCTCAGCTCGGGGAGCCGGCCGGGGTCGTCGCTGACGGCGTGCAGGGCGGCCAGCGAGCCACTGGTCAGCGCGAGGCCGATCGCGAAGACGAACAGGCCCTGCAGATGGTGGCGGCCCGCGTCGTCACGGCCGCTGACGCCGAAGGTGAGCCGGCGGTTCGCCGCCGTGTTCGCGATCGCCGTCACCAGCAGCGCGATGAGGTTCGCCGCCTGGGCGCCGGTGGCGCCGTGCAGCAGCAGGAACAGCAGCAGGTAGGCCAGCGTGCTGGCGACCCCGACGCCGGTGAAGCGCACCAGCTGCCGGGTCAACCCCGCCGGGACCCCGGGCACCGGCCCGCCCGCGCCGCGTGTTCCGGCGCCGCGCGTTCCCACGGCGCCGGCCGCGGCCGTGGCCGCCCCCGCCCCGGCGCCCGCTCCCGGGCCCAGGCTGGCCCCGTTTCCTGCAACCATCGAGGCTCCGTTCAGTGGTGCTCGCCCGAACTCGCGGCGCAGTTCGGCGATCGGCAGCGCCCCGGTGCCAAGCGCACGGCCGAGCCGGGCGACGCCCTTCAGGTCGGCTATCGCGGTCGCGACGACGTCCACCCGGCTGTCCGGGTCGTCGACCCAGTCGACCGGAACCTCGTGGATGCGCAGCCCGCTGCGCTGCGCGATGACCAGCATCTCGGTGTCGAAGAACCATCCGCTGTCCTCGACGAGCGGCAGCAGGCTCCCGGCGACATCCGCGCGGATGGCCTTGAAACCGCACTGGGCGTCGGTGAACCGGACGGCGAGCATGCCGCGCAGCAGCAGGTTGTAGCAGCGGGAGATCACCTCGCGCTTCGGCCCGCGCACCACCCGGGAGGAGCGGGCGAGCCGGGTCCCGATCGCGAGATCCGAATGCCCGGAGATCAGCGGGGCGACCAGGGGGAGCAGTGCGGCCAGGTCGGTCGAGAGATCGACGTCCATGTAGGCCAGGACGGGTGCGGTCGAGACACCCCAGGCCGCGCGCAGGGCCCGGCCGCGCCCTTTGACGTCGAGGTGGATCACCGAGACCTCGGGGAGCTCGGCCTCCATCGCATACGCGATCGCCAGCGTCCGGTCCGTGCTGGCGTTGTCGGCGACCGTGATCTGGAAAGGGTACGGAAATGTCGTCCGCAGATGTGTGTGCAGCCGGGCTATGCAGGGCGCCAGGTCGTTTTCTTCGTTGTAGACGGGAATGACTACGTCCAGAACCGGGCGATCCGTGAAAAGTCGTTCGCTGCGGGGCCTGGGTACCAGGTCGGTGCCGCCCGCCGGCGCGGTGCGCCGTGCCGGTTCGGTGAAGAAGCCTCGCTGTGTGCCGACCGGGTGGTCGGCGCGGTGGGCTGTTTCCGATCGGCTCCCCGGTTCCCCGTGTCGCGCCGGCATTGCGGCGTCCGTCCTGGTCGCTGTCGTGCCGCCGGTCCAGGCATCCGTGGTCATGGCCTCACTGTCGACGGGTGGGCTGTGCCGGCCGTGTGGCAGTGCTGTGCGCTCGCTGTGAGCCCGCTCCGCAACCTTTCGAAAAGGGGGAACGAAAAGGAAACATGGCGATCCTGCTGAAGATTCCGAATACGAGAAGGCTGGGACGCGTGGTGGCCGGATGGTCCGCAGAGGAACCATCCGGCCACCACTTTCGTGCCCTGCTGGTTAGTGCTGGATTAGTCCGGATCAGGTGTTTGAGCTGCCCGAGGAACTCCCCGACGCGGAGGACGTCGCCGAGGTCGAGGCCGAGGCGGTCAGGTCGTAGAGCGTGACATTGTCGACGGTGGTGGCGGTGAAGTTCTCCTGCACCCAGGCGGCGATCTCGCTGGATGCCTGGCTGCCACCGCTCTGCCCGCCGAACCCGCCGCCACCGATGAAGTAGTGGATGCGGCCGTCCGCGACGTACTGCTTGAACTGCTCAAGCGTCGGGGACGGGTCGCTGCCGTTGAAGCCGCCGATCGCCATCACCGGGTCGCCGGTGGCGAGCTGGTAGCCGGCCGCGTTGTTCGACCCGACGGACGCGGCCACCCAGGTGTACGACGATGCGTCCTGCTCCAGCAGCGCGAGGATCTCGTCGCTGGGATCGGTGGCTCCCAACAGGCCGCCCATACCGCCGCCGCCACCCATGCCGCCGACACCGCCACCGAGGCCGCCCGTGGTGCCGCCGCCGGGGAAGGTGCCCTGGCCCTGGCCGGTGCCGTTCTGGCCACCGCCGTTCTGCCCGGTGCCGCCGGGGAACCCACCCGTGCCGCCGCCGGGGAGCGTGCCGGTGCCGCCACCTGGGAAGGTGCCCTGGCCGGTGCCGTTCTGGCCGCCACCGAAGGCGGCGCCGCGGCCGCCGCCGCCCATGCCACCGAATCCGCCGCTCCCGCTCGGCCCGGCCGACGGGATCGAACCTGTGTGCGGCACCGCCGCGGTCGCCATCGAATACCCCAGCGGGCCGAGCAGCGCGGCGACCAGGGCCGCGGTCACGACCGCCAGCCGGGCGGCTCGGGGCAGCCAGCGGAAGACCACGAAGAGCAGCGCCGCGGCGAAGCCGATGATCAGCACCGCCCAGCGGATCCACGGATGCCAGTCGGGAGTGCGGTTCAGCAGGACGTAGGACCAGATCGCCGTCAGCGTCAGCGTGCCGGCGAGGGTGGCCGTGGCGAGCGGGTGCTCCCGCCGGCGCCACAGAACCGCCGCACCCATACCGACGAGCGCGCCGACGGCCGGCGCGAGCGCCACCGTGTAGTAGGCGTGGAAGATGCCCTTCATCTGGCTGAACACGATCATGGTGATCAGCAGCCAGCCGCCCCAGACCACGAACGCCGCGCGGGCCGGATCCGTCCGGGCGGCCCGCCTGGTCACCCACAGGCCCGCGACCAGCAGGACGAGCGCGGTCGGGATCAGCCAGGAGACCTGGGTGCCGATCTCCGAACCGAACATCCGGCCCCAACCGGTGGAGCCCCACATGCCGCCACCGCCACCGCCACCGCCGCCGACGCTTCCGGTCTCGTCCCCGGTGAGCCGGCCGAGGCCGTTGTAGCCGAGGGTGAGCTCAAGAATGCTGTTGTGCTGCGATCCG
This sequence comes from Frankia sp. CcI49, assembly GCF_001983215.1. Taxonomy (NCBI): domain Bacteria; kingdom Bacillati; phylum Actinomycetota; class Actinomycetes; order Frankiales; family Frankiaceae; genus Frankia; species Frankia sp. CcI49. The sequence continues at coordinate 147,524 of NZ_MOWP01000033.1, read as the reverse complement.
CCGATGTACGGGCGCGACGACTCCGGGACGAGCTCGACGATCGCGATGAACAGGCCGGCGGGGACGAGGAGGCCCAGGGTCCCGGCACCGACCTGCCAGAGCCGCCGGGTGAAGTGGGTCGGTGCGAGGGCGAGGTAGGCGATCGCCAGCACCGGGACGATCAGCAGTGCCTGCAGCATCTTCGTCAGGAAGCCGAAGCTGATGAACACCCCGGCCCACACCAGCCACCGGGTGCTGGCGGTCTCGATGGCGCGCAGAGTCGCGTACACCGAGGCGATCAGCAGGAGCACCAGCAGTGCGTCCGGGTTGTTGAAGCGGAACATCAGCGTCGCGACCGGGGTGAGCGCGAGGACCGCCCCGGCGAGCAGCGCGGCGCCCGCGGGGAACGCCCGGCGCACGGTGAGGTAGAGCAGCCCGACCGAGCCGACGCCCATCAGCGCCTCGGGGACGAGGATGCTCCAGGAGTTCACCCCGAAGATGCGGGCCGACAGCGCCATCACCCACATCGCGGCCGGCGGCTTGTCGACGGTGATGGCGTTCCCCGCGTCGGACGACGCGTAGAACATCGCCTTCCAGCTGACCGAGCCGGCCTGGGCCGAAGCCGAGTAGAAGGCGTTCGCCCAGCCCGAGGCGCCCAGATCCCACAGGTAGAGCACGGCCGTCGCCACCAGCAGCCCGAACAGCGCGGGACGCACCCAGCGCGGATCATCCGGACGCCCCCGCACCAGCCGGGCGAGCCGTCCGCCGTCCGCCGCGTCCTTACCGGAAGCCGGGCCGGGACCTGAAGCCGGGCCGGGCTGGTCGCCGGGCGTTCCGCCGCCGGCTCCGGTACTGCCCCAGCCCCAGTCCGTGTCCGGCGGCGGGGCCTGCCGCACCGGCCGGTGCAGGTCCGGCAGGGTCGCCTCGCTGGACCAGAGGAAGGTGGGCTGCTCCGGCTCCGGGCCCGGGTACAGGCCGTCGCGTCGGGCGGGCGAGGGGCTGGCACCACCCGGGGTGGAGCTGGCGGCGGGCCATGGCCCGGCCCCCACTCCCCCCGGAGGACCGGCCTGGTCGGTCGGTAGTGGCGACGTCGGTGAGCTCGGCATACGTATCAGGCTCGGCCGGGGACCTTTCCGGTCCTTGTGATCGGCCTGTGCGTCACCTGTGAGGGTGGGCGTCCCGGTGGGGAGCGTGGACGATCTCCTTCGCCCGGGCTCGGCGGCCACGCCCCGGCCCGCCGCCCGGATGGGCCGCGCTCGGACGGCCCGGCGCCGCAGTCTCCGTCCCGGCCGACATATGCCCGCCAACGGGCTCGGCAACGGGCATGGCAACTGGCCCGGCGACAGGCGCGGCAACGGGCCAGCTCGTGCGGGCGGGTTGCGGTGGGGCAGCCGGCTCGGCCGCAGGGTGGGACTCCGGTCCGGCCCCTCCGGCCCCTCCGGCCCCTCCGGCCCCTCCGGCACCGGGCTCCGCGAGGTCGGGCGTCCAGTCGGCCGCGTCTGCTTCCTGCCCGGTGGTGAGCATGAGGTCGGGCCTCGGCCGGTAGCGGGGGCCGGTGGCCGTGCCCACCGGCAGGAGAACCGTGAACACGGTCTGGCCGGGCCGGCTGGCCACCTCGACCCGGCCGTGGTGGGCCTCGACCACGGCGGACACGATCGACAGCCCGAGACCGGTGCTGCCGGCGGCGCGCGAGCGCGAACTGTCACCCCGGGCGAACCGTTCGAAGACCTTGGGAAGCAGCTCGGGCGGAATCCCCGGCCCGTCGTCGATCACCTGCAGCACGGCACACCAGACGAGCGGCCCGGGCACACCCGGGGGTGTGAGGCTCCCGGGCGGCGCCGGTCGGGCCTGGGTGGTCAGCCGGGCAGTCACCCGGGTTCCCGGCGGGGTGTGGGTGCGGGCGTTCGCGAGCAGGTTGGTCAGCACCTGGTGCAGACGTGCGGGGTCACCGGTCGTCGTGACCGGCTCGCTGGGCAGGTCGAGCTCGAAGCGGTGCGTGGGCGCGGCGACATGGGCGTCGCTGACGGCGTCCACCACCAGCCTGGACAGGTCCACGGTCTCCCGGACCAGCGGCCGGCCGGAGTCGAGGCGGGCCAGCAGCAGCAGATCGGAGACGAGCGCGGTCATCCGCGCGCTCTCCGACTCGACCCGGCCCATGGCGTAGATGACGTCCGGCGGAACCGTGTCCCTGGTGCGCCGGGTCAGCTCGGCGTACCCGCTGATCGCGGCGAGCGGTGTGCGCAGCTCGTGGCTGGCGTCGGCGAGGAACTGGCGCATCCGCGTCTCGCTGGCGTGCCGGGCGTCGAACGCGTCCCCGATGTGGCCCAGCATCCGGCCGAGCGCGGCGCCGACCTGCCCGACCTCGGTACGCGGGTCGGTGTCGACGTCCGGCCCGAGCGTCGGAAGGTCGACGGCGCCGCGGTGCAGCGGCAGCTCGGCGACCCGCGCCGCCGTCGCCGCCACCCGGCTCAGCGGGCGCAGCGTCCTGCGGACGATCGCCCCACCCGCGATCGCGGCGGCGAGCACACCGAGCGCCGCGACGGCCGCTCCGATCGCTGCGGTCCTGGTCAGGATCGCGCTGACCTCGTGCATCGGCAGGCCCGTCACCAGGATGGAGCTTCCGTCCATGGAGATGCGAGCGCTCAGCCGGTACTGGCCGTGGTCGCCGATCGTCCGGGTGTGTGCGACGCCGTCCAGCGGGATCTGGGCCACCTTCATCGCGTCGGCACCCGTCAGCGCGACGGGATCGCCGGCGTCGTTGACCGCAGCCGTGACCTGTGCAACGAGGCCGTCCACGTTCGGGAGCTGTGCCGTGGGCGGGTCCTCGGGGCCGGTGCCGGGTGTGACGGGAACCTGGCTGCGGAGCTCGACGAGTGCGCCGAGGGTGCCTTGTGCCTGACGGGTCAGGAACCCCTCCAGCCGTGCCGCCGTCGACGACGAGGTGTCGGTGCCGTTCTCAGCACCGACACCAGCACCGACACCGGCACCCGGGCGGAGAGGGTCGTTGGCGCTGCCCGGCAGGAAGCCCTGCTGCCTGGTGACCTCCACGAAGTTCCAGCGCTCACTCGCGTTCCTCAGCCGCTCGTCGAGCTGGTCCACGAGGACCCCGCGCAGCGCGACCAGCGTCACGAAGACGATCACCGCTGACACGGCTGCGAGGAGCGCGAGCAGGAGCGCGAGCAGCCTGATTCGCAGCGACCAGCCGGCGGGTCCACGCCGCCGCCGCACGCCGACGGGACTGACGGTGTGGTGGCCGGTGCCGTGGCTGTGGTGGCTCGCGGTGTGGTGGCTGAAGGTTGGCGCGCCGGGGATACCGGCGGGGGCTTCCGTCATTGCGGCGGCCGGCTCAGGTCGCCGGGCGGAGCACGTAGCCGGCGCCACGCATGGTGTGGATCATCGGCTGCCGGCCGGCGTCGATCTTCCGGCGCAGGTACGAGACGTACAGCTCGACGACGTTCGCCTGCCCGCCGAAGTCGTAGTTCCACACCCGGTCGAGGATCTGCGCCTTGCTCAGCACCCGGCGGGGGTTACGCATGAAGAACCGCAGCAGCTCGAACTCGGTCGCCGTCAGCCGGACCTCCTGGCCCGCGCGGCTGACCTCCCGGCTCTCCTCGTTCATGATGAGGTCGCCGACAACCAGCACCGCGCCGTCGCTGAGCGTGGAGCGGTGCAGCCGGCGCAGCAGGCCGCGCAGCCGGGCCACGAGCTCCTCCAGGCTGAACGGTTTCGTGACGTAGTCGTCGCCACCCGCGGTCAGGCCGGCCACCCTGTCCTCGACCGCGTCGCGCGCGGTGAGGAAGAGGACGGGCACGTCCGGACTCTCCGCGCGCAGTTTGCGGAGCACCTCGAGGCCGTCCATGTCCGGCAGCATGATGTCGAGGACCACCGCGTCGGGGCGGAAATCTCGGGCGACCTTCAGCGCGCCGCGCCCGTCGGGGGCGGTCTGTACTTCCCAGCCTTCGTACCGCAGGGCCATGGACAGCAGCTCCGAGAGGGTGCTCTCATCGTCAACGACAAGGATGCGGGGGCTCGACGGCTGCATGTCGCCAGAATGCGACCGCTTCCTGTGTGATTGCTGAAGATCATCTGTGTACTGGCTGTGTTCCTTCGCTCCTCTGTGGGACGCCGAGCGGCCGGTGCGATCACACATCCGGCACCCAGCATCGTCACAGGCCACTCACAGGTTCACGGCGAACTCTGCTTCCCGACGGCGCGGCACCTGACCCGCCGGGACGAGGAGCACGGACATGAGTCATGTCGGTCCGACCGACCCGCCCGCGTCCCCGCCAGCCGGTGGGCCGCCCTCGCCGTCAGTCGGGGGAGAGGCTCAGCTTCCGGCACTGTTCCAACCCGCACAGCTGCCGTTGCCCGTGACGCCACCGTTGCCCGTGACGCCACCAGGGGCAGTGACGCCACCCGCGCCCGCAGCGCCTCCGATGATCGCGGCGCCGCTGCCGGAACCGTGGCATACCTCGGGCCAGTGGGCCTGGCCGGCCCCGAACCCGGGTTCTGCGAGCGCGGGTGGTTCGAGTCTGGACGGCCCGCCGCCGGTGGTGGGGGCCGCGGCCGGTCCGGTGCCGCCCGCGTCGGCGAAATCCGCGGGGCCACACATCTGGGGCCTGGGCCGCACGCTCGTGGCCGGGGCCATCGCGATCGCTCTCGGTGTCGGCGGGGCGGCCGCCGTGAACGCCAGCAGCCTCGGGGACAGCCAGGGCGGCGGTGGCTTCGGCGGCTTCGGCGGTGGCAGGCAGTTCACCAACCAGCTCGGCAACCAGTTCGGCGGCACCGGCAGTCAGGGCGGCCAGGGCTCGACCGGGCAGGGCTCGACCGGCCAGGGTGGTCTGTCCCAGGGCCAGGGCGGCCAGTTCCAGGGCCAGCTCCCCAGCCAGGGCCTGGGGCAAGGCCTGGGACAGGGCCAGCAGCAGGGCGGGACGACCGGTCAGGGCTCGGTTCCCGGCGGCGGTTCGAGCGATTCAAGTGGTTCGAGTCAGGCGGATTCCACCGCTGACCGTGGCGGCGGCCCCGTCCCACCTGGTCTGGCCGGTCCGCTCGCGCAGCAGGTCACGGTGGTCCCGACAGCCGAGCTGATCGAGCGGGGACGCGGTGGCACCGAGACGGGAACGGCGGTCGCGGCGGCGTGAACGGCACCGCCCGCTGTCGCAAGACGGTCACGTTCTCGGACGCCAGTCGTGTTCGCGTGGCTGTTTGTGCGCACCTGGGCGGGCCTAAAGTGGTCCAATGGCCGTTCGTGTGATTCTCGCTGAGGACAATGCCCTGCTCCGGCATGGTCTTGCGACCCTTATCGAGCGGGCGGACGGCCTGGAGCTGGTCGGCACGGCGACCGATCGCCCGTCGCTGGAGCAGGCCGTCCTCGACCATGATCCGGATGTGGTGGTCACCGACATCCGGATGCCGCCGTCCCGGTCGGACGAGGGCATCAAGGTCGCGGGGTGGCTGCGCCGCGAGCGGCCGCAGGTCGGCGTGGTCGTGCTCAGCCAGCACGCCGAGGCCACCTATGCCCTGGCGTTGCTGGAAGGCGGATCGGCTGGTCGCGCCTACCTGCTCAAGGAGCGGGTGGCCGGGGTGGACGACCTGCTGCGGGCCATCCGCGCCGTCGCGGCCGGCGAGTCGGTGATCGACCCGGCCGTGGTCGAGGGGCTCGTCGCCGCGAGCGCGCGCAGGCAGCCCAGCGAGCTGGAAAGGCTGACGCCCCGGGAGCTGGAAGTGCTCAGCCACATGGCGCAGGGCTGGAGCAACGCGGCGATCGCGGCTGCGCTCGTGCTGTCCGAGCGCGCGGTGGAGAAGCACAGCAACTCGATTTTCGCGAAGCTCGGCCTGACCGATGAGCCGGATCTGAACCGGCGGGTCAAGGCGGTTCTGCTCTTTCTGCATTCGGGGAACCACCCGGCCGGCGGGCCGACGGGGAAGGTAGCCACACCGACGTCATGACATGGCTGCACCCTTGGGCGCCGGTGCCGGCTGCGGCGAGACTACGGACATGAGCTCCTCCCCGGCGGTCTCCGTGCTGGTCGTCGACGACCAGCGCCCCTTCAGGCTGGCCGTGCGGGCGGTGCTCCGCCGCGCGGCGGGCTTCGTACTGGCCGGTGAGGCGGAGACGGGCGAGGACGCCCTGACCGCCGCCGCGCGGCTGCGCCCCGACCTGGTGCTGATGGATGTGAACCTGCCGGGCATCAACGGAGTGGTCGCCGGTTCGCGGATCCAGCAGGACGCGCCGGGCACGGTGGTCGTCCTGTGCTCGACCTACGTCCGGACGGATCTGCCGGCCGCCGTCGCGGACAGCGGGCTGGACTACCTGTGCAAGGAGGACCTGGCGCCGAGCGTGCTGCGCGACATCTGGCGCCGCCACGGTCCGGACGGCCCGCCGGACGCACCCGCCCCCGCTCCCGCTCCCGCCTAGAACGGCGCCGCGCTCGGCGGCGGCTCGTAGCCCAGCGCGCATGGACTTGGCGCAGCCGTGCTGACGGAGGGCGAACCCCGCCCGCACGGCCACCCGTCGAGGATCCCGCACCGCCGCGCAGCACCGGCGAATTCGACCTTAAGCGGGCAAAAAGGGCACGCGGTCGCCTGGCGACCCGCAAGAAAGAAGGATTTCGGTCGTTGGAACGACCAGAATCGTTCACTCTTGCGACTTGTCAAACCGGGCCACCGGGGCTACCCGGCTCTCGGGCTCCTGGAGGTCCGGCCGCGTTCGTGAAATGCGAATCTGCAGCCGTCCGAAGCTGGGGATCCAGGTCTGGCCGTGCCCGGATCACTCGCGGCGCAGCAGGGCGCCGGGGAGCAACCGCCCGGCCCGTGACGCCGGTGGCGCGGCGAGGACCAGGCCGATCAGGATCACCGCCGGCGGCAGTGCGGCGAGCAGGCTGACGGGAATCGCCGGGCTGGTCGCGACGCCGGTGGCGGTGGCGATCTCCCACCAGGCCAGACGTCCGAGCAACAGGCCGAGGGGAACACCGACGGCGACCGCCAGCGCGGTTGTCACGCAGGACGTGACCAGCGGAATCCGGGYGGTCTGGGTCGGTGTGAAACCGAGCGTGCGCAGGATCGCGAGCTCGCGCTGCGCGTGGCGGCAGGTGGTCCCGACCGCGTGGCCGGCCGCGGCGACGGCGAGCGCGGCGAGCACGGTCTGCAGCATCGCGGGCAGCCGGCCCATACCGCCGAGGTTCGCCACCTCGCCGGGGACCCGCCCGGTGTCGATCTCGTATTCGGTTCCCAGCGCCGCGGCGAAGGTCGCGGGGTCCGTCTCCGGGATGGCCCGGACCAGCGCGCTGCGCATCGGCTGGGTCCGCTGGATGCGGGTCAGCATGTCCGGTGCCACCAGCATGCTCTCGCCGAGGCGTTCGCCGCCCAGGACCGGGCCGACCCCGATGCCGACGACCTGGAGCTGGGCATGTCCACCGGTGTTCGTGGCCACGCTGAGATGGTCCCCGATTCCGAGGCCGAAGCGGCTTGCGGTGCGTGGGCCGAGGGCGACCTGGTTCGTCCGGGTCGGCCGGGCACCTTCGAAGATCGTCCAGCCGACATCCGGGCCGACATCCGGGCCGACATCCTGGTCGGCGGCCGTGCGGGAATCCGTGCGGGCAACCGTGCCGGCGGCGGGGCGCGGTTTGGCGGGGAGTGGCTTGGGGGAGAGCGCGTAGACGGTGACGTCCTCGCCGGGGGCGACGTCCCCGCGGCCGATCGCACCCGGACCGGCGTCGCCGGGGCCGCTGGCCACCTCCGGTTCCGGTGACGGCAGCGCGTGCCCCTGGTCGTCGATCTCGATCGTCGCCGTCGAGACGTCGAGCATGCTGACCGCGGCGACCCGGGGGTCTTCGGCGAGCTGGGCGATGATCTTCGGTCGGGCGTCGGTGACCTCCAGGTCCGCGTTCCGGCCGTAGCGGTGCGGATCGTCGACCAGGCGGTTCATGCTGGTGGCGATGGTGGCGGCGGCGATCAGGGCGGTGATGCCGATCGCCGTGCCGGTGATCGGTGGGCGCCGGGCGGCGACCGGACGGTCCTGCCCCCGGGCGAGCGCGAACGAGGCACCGAGCCACAGCCAGAGCGGGCCACGCCGGCCCACCACGCCGCGGGTGGTGTGGGTCGCCGGCGAGATCGGTCGCCTGATCGACGACGAACGCCCGCCGAGCACGGCACCCACCGGCCGGCCCGAACCCGGACTCGCGCCGACGCCGACGCCGGGGCCGGGGCCGGTGCCGGCCGAGGACCGGCCCGGGAACGGCACGGACTGGCCTGGAAACAGCCCCGCTCGGCCCGGAAAGCGGGCGGCTCGGCCGGCCGGCCTCGCCCGGCTGAGCCGGGCGGGCCGGTGACCGGCCCGCACCGCGGTTGTGGCGGCGAGCAGCGCAGTCGCGATGATTCCCGCCGCGGCGGCGAGGCAGGTGAGCGCGGTGTGCCCGGCATAGCCCGGGTGCGGCTCCATACCGGCGAGTGGCCCCAGCGGTTCGAGCCGGCCTGCCAGCAGCGGCCCGGCCGTGGCGACCGTGCCGGCGACGACCGCGGCGGGCAGCGCCGCGATTGTCCGGGCACCGGCCCGCCCCAGCGTGGGCAGGCCGAGCATCGCCTCGATGTGCTGGGTCCCGGCACCGAGGGCGTGATGGCGGTAGAAGGCCTGGCCGCTGGCCGCGAGCCCGGCCACGCCGACGACGGCGGCGAAGACGATCAGCCCGGTGATGAGGACCCGCTGGGTCGCCGCGATTCGGGCGTCTCCGTCCGTCGCCGGCCGAGAGACCTGCAGGGTGGGGAACTCCCGGGCGAGCGGGTCGGTGCTCAGGCTCTGGCCGAGGCGCCGCAGCGCGGCGGTCGCGGCGCCCATGGCCTCGGGCCCGGGTTCCAGCCGCAGCATGACCACGGTCGTCACGGCGTCGAGCTTCTCGGCGAGCGCCGGCGTGACCATCACGGGCATCTGCTGCGCGTTCTCGCCGGCCGTGCGGGTCAGACCCGTGACGACCAGATTCAGGGTCGGCCCGCCCGGTGTCCCGAAGCCGGTGTCGAAACTGATGTAGTCGGACTGAGTGAGCAGGCGCAGTGTGATGGTGTCGCCGACACCGAATCCCCACCATGCGGCCGCACGTTCGTCGAGCAGCACCTCGTCGGGTGACCGTGGGTCGTAGGCGCGCCCCTCGACCACGACCGGCTTGTACAGCTCCCGCGGGCCGCCGGTGTCACCGATCAGGCCGAGATAGGAGACCGACGCCCGGTTCTCGATGCGCCCGACCGCGCCGACGGTCGTCCACGAGTCGGCGATGCCCGGGACGCCCGCCACCCGGTCCGCCAGGCCCGGATCGTGGCGGAGGTAGCTGGTGACCTGTAGATCGGGCACCGCGGAGGCGCGTTCGAGGCGATCATGGGCCGTGGCCGTGCGGCGGATCAGCGTGGCCGTGCCCGTGACCATCGCGACGACCAGGCCGAGGAGCACGCCAAGCGCCGTGAGCGCGAGCCAGCGCCGGCGCAGCTCGTCGCGCGCGATCATCCGGACGGCGCCCAGAACGCCTCTCACCTCGGCACCGCGGTGCGTTCCGGTACCAGGGATCACCTCGGAACCGCTGATTCGGGGTGCCCGGCGGCATCCCCGGGTCGCACGGCATCTCCGGGTCGCACGGAACCCCCGGGTCGCACGGAACCCACGGCTCGCGCGGGGTCCGTGGGCTGGCCGGGTGCCATGGACCCGCGGAGATCCGCCGGCTGCCATGATCCGTCGCCGGGGTCGCCCCGGAAGATCGAGATCGGAACCACGCCGTGCACCTGGGTGCCCGCACCGAGCGCGGATTCCCAGCGCAGGGTCCCGCCGATGGCGCCGATCCGGTCCGCCATGTTGGTCATGCCGTGGCCGCGTTCCAGCCGTCGCGGGTCGAACCCGGCGCCGTTGTCCTGCACGGTGAAGGTCAGCGCGCCCTCCCGCTCGGCCAGGACCAGCTCCACCGAGCACTCCGCGGCGTGCTTCGCGGCGTTCTGCAGCGCCTCCAGACAACAGAAGTAGACGGCGGCCTCGATGTCGGCCGGGTACCGGCCGATCTCGTCGGCCCGCACCGTGACCCCGACCGTCGAGCGCTGGCCGGCGGCGCGGAGGGCTTCGGTCAGCCCGGAGGAACGCAGCAGCGGCGGGTAGATGCCGTGGGCGAGGTTGCGGACCTCGGCGATGGTCTCCGCCACCTGCTCGGCCATGGCCGCGAGCAGCTCGTCGGCCGCGGCGACGTCCTCGTTCCGGCGGGCGGCGTTCTCGGCGCTGTCGGCGTCGGTGCCGGTACCGGTGGCGCCGTCGGCCCCGTCCGCGCCGTCGGCGCTGTCGGCCACCAGGTCACGGACCAGCCGGAGCCCGACGGCGAGCGAGACGAGCTGCTGCTGGGCCCCGTCGTGGAGGTCCCGCTCGATCCGCCGGCGTTCGGCGTCCGCGGTCGCCACCAGGCGCGCCCGTGAGACTCGCAGCTCGTCGTTGGCATGGCGCAGGTCCGCGAGCGCGTCCCGCAGGTTCGCGTCCAGCTGCCGGTTGTGCAGGACGGTGCCGAGCCGGGTGCCGAGCTCGGCGAGCATGCGGTCCTCGGGCTCGGAGAAACGGGGCGCCTCCAGCGGCCTGCGCACCACGATCATGCCGAGCAGCGCTCCGCCGGCCCGTGCCGGGATCACCCGGAGCTGGGCGTGCTCGTGCATCCGGGCGAGCACCGGCACCCACAGGGACAACCAGCCCGGGCCGGCCACCCGGGTACGGGAGAGCGCGACGCGGTCGCTCACCGTGAGTGTGATCGTCGAGCCCACCTCGACGAGGCGGATGTCGTCGCCGAGGCCACCACCCGGACCCGATCGCGCCGCATCCGTGCCCGAAGCGCGCGGAACGCCGGGAACGCCGGGAACGACTGAGGTACCGGGAGCGACTGAAGCACCGGGCGTGCCCGGATCCGTGGCCGGATCGTTGCCTGGCAGGCCGCCGGAGCCCTCGGGAAGCACGACCGCCGCGGTGAGCCGCCCGGCGGCACCGGTCCAGATCTCGACCCGCTGCAGCGAGAGGCTGCGCCGGAGCGCCTCGCCGAGCCCGCTGAGCGTCTCGTCGAGGTCGGCTCCCCGGCTGGCGTCCTCGCCGAACCTGCGCAGGACGTCCTCCGGCTCGTACCGGGCTCCTCGGACCACGTCGAGGACCACATTCGTGGCGCGGGTCCGTGCGCGCGTGGCGGTGATCGCGGCGAGGGCGGTGGCGATCAGCACCGGCCCGGTGAAGTCGTCCCCGCCGTCGAGCGGGCGATGCCCGAGCACGGCGATCGCGGCGACCAGGCCCAGCGCCGCGATCCCGGCGAGGCAGGCGAGATCCGCGGCGATCATCAACAGCCGCTCCGACCGCCGCCGCGCCCACGGCAGGGCGCCGGCACCCACCCCCGCGACGAGCAGGACCGCGTCGACCGAGACCGGTACCGACCAGGCGGGGTCCGCGCCACCGAGCAGCCGCGGCACGGCGCACGTCGCGGTCACCGCCGCGGCGGTCAGTACCGCGGCCGCCAGCAGCTGCCGATGCGGACCCGTCATGCGCCGGCCCCGGGCCGTTCGGACACCCGGCCGTCGCGCATGGTCACGATCCGCTCGGCGCCGGCGGCGACCTGATGATCATGGGTGACCATCAGGATGGTCTGGCCGCGCCGGTGCAGGCGGGTGAACAGGTCCAGCACCTCGGCGGCGCCGGCCGAGTCCAGCGCGCCGGTCGGTTCGTCCGCAAGCAGGACGGTCGGCTCGTTGGCCAGCGCCCGAGCGATCGCCAGGCGCTGGCGCTGGCCACCGGACAGCGTGCCGGGCAGCGAGTCGGCGCGTTCGAGCAGCCCGAGCAGATCCAGCAGGTCGTGCCCGCGGCGCACCGCCGCCCGCCGGCCGACGCCGGACAGCCGGGCCGCCAGGACCACGTTGTCCGCGACCGTCATGGTCTCCAGCAGGTGGAAGAACTGGAAGACCATGCCGATGTGGCGCCGGCGTAACCGCGCCAGATCGGCCTCGGACCGCGATGCCAGCGACATCCCGGCGACGGTCACCGAGCCGTCGTCGACATGCTCGAGGCCGGCGACGACGTTCAGCAGGGTCGACTTGCCGCTCCCGGACGGACCCATCACGGCGACGAACTCGCCGTGCGCGACGGTCAGCCCCGCGCCGCGCAGCGCGTGCACCGGTGCCGTGTCGGCGGCGAAGGTCTTGTAGACGGAACGTAACAGGACGGCGGCGTCGCCGGTTCGGGCATCGCCGCTGGTTCGGGCGTCGCCGCCGGTTCGGGCGTCGCCGGTTCGAGCATCGGCCGGGCCGGGCCGCAGCGGTGCCTGCGAGATCGGCGAGCTCTGTGGCGCCTGCGGTGTGGCAGGTGCGTCTGACACCGGTCCGCCCCCCTCACCCTCGCAGCGGTGCTCGGGCCTCCTGTCCTCGGACGCCCGTCAGATTGCTCATTTCACCCGATGCCGGCCCGCGGGGGAACACCCATCCTGGGTTCCGGCTCGCCGGGCGTTCCGGCTGCCGCCGGAGTACAGGCGTCACCCCGCATCATCGACGTGGCTGTGGATCAGGCCGCCCCCATGCTGCTCCCTGCCGCCTGCGGCCTGCCTTTCCTTGCCGCCTGCCTTCGGTGAGGTCCGGGTCCGGGGTCCGGGGGTGCCGTCAAGGGCCGGACTGCTCGTCCGGCGGCGGTCCGAGTGCCGTCGCCGCCGGTGCGAATTCAGCTGGTCGGTGTCCCCTCATGCCGAGAAAGCCCTTGCGTCGCAAGGGGAATGGTTCGTGTGCTGTGGGTCGGATGTGGTCTGTCGTCAGCCTGACCGGAAACTCGCTCGATTTGGYGGCTTTACCTGCGCAGACTGGGTACGTGCAGTCAATGGCTCGCCACCGCCGCCCCGCCTCGCCCCGCCGGTCCGTGCGTCCCGAGGGATCTGTCCGCGCGCGTGCCGCGCGTCCCGCCGTCGCCGCCGCCACTGTGGTGGCGGCGGGCGCCGTGACGGTTGGCACAGCGTTCGCCGTTTCGTCAGGCTCCGCCCCGGCCGTTCGGGTGTCCGCCCCGCGGGCCGAGGTCCAGACCGCGGCGGCCGCCGGGCCGGGAACCGTGACCCCGTCGTCGAACGAGTCCACGGTGATCGCCGAGGCGGTCCGCGGCAGCTCGCTCACGGCAGCCGTCGCGCCCGGGAGCTATCAGGTGGTGGGCACCGTCCTGGCCCGGTCCGACCAGTCCTGGGCCTGGGTCGAGCTTGTTCCCGTGGTGGCGGATGTCGACCGTGCCGAGGGTGTGCTGCACCGCGGCGCCACGGGGTGGGAGCTGGTCCAGCTGGGGAGCTACGAGGTCGGCTGCGGCCTGGTGCCCGCCGGTGTCGCCGCGGATCTCGAGCTGGAGTGCCCCGGCGACGAGCCGGGCTACGACGCCTGACCCGCCGCTCTGACCCGCTGCCCTTTCCCGCTGTCGTGCCCTGCGGTTCCGCGTGCCCGGACGTCTGAGCGCCCGGTAGCCCGCTTTGGCGAGTCGCAAGGGTGAACGATTTTGGTTGTTCCGGTGACCGAAATCCTTCTTTCTTGCGACTCGCCAGACGATCTGGCGCCCCTTTTGGTCACGCTTGACGCGAATTGCCGGTACTGTGCGTGGCTCTGTTCTGTGCGTGGCTCTGTTCTGTGTGACTGGTACGGGCGGCGCGGCCCGCTGCCCGCGCGGCCCGTCCCAGGCCGGGCTCCGGGTCAGGCCCGCGGTGCCGGCGGAGTGTAGGTGGGGCCACCCGCCGGGCCGATACCGCCACCCGCCGGGCCGTTGCCCGCGGCGAGCAGGTCACGGATCTCGGTGAGCAGCCGCGTCTCGTCGCTGACCGCCGGCTCGTCCGCCTTCGCCTGCGGCTCACCGCGGCGCCGCATCTCGTTCGCCTTCGCGATGGGCAGCACGATCACAAAGTAGATCACCGCGGCCACGACGAGAAACGAGATCACATCGTTGAGGAACTGCCCGTAGTTGAAGACACTTCCGTTGATCTTGAAGTGCAGCTTGGAGAAGTCCGGTTCACCGCCGATCGCGGCGATCAGCGGTGTGAACATGTTGTCCACCAGCGATTTGACGACGGCGGTGAACGCCGTGYCGATGACGACCGCGACGGCCAGGTCGACGATGTTGCCGCGCATCAGGAACTGCTTGAAGCCCCGCAGCCCCGGGCCGATCAGCCGGGTGGGGGTCTCGACCACACCGCGTCCCCTGCTCGCCGCACTCTGCCATCCGGACATGCCCGCTCCTCCGCACCACTCGCTGCTGGGCCCGATCGCAGGCTGACCTGCCCGGTTCCCCGTATGTCTGCCGTCGGCAGGTTATAGGGCCCTGATTGAGACCAAAACGCCAGCTCTCCACCCGAATCGCTGAATCAGCGGGTTGTGGTGTCCGGTGTGTATGAGATGTCCCAGAGGCGGGCGGTCTTGTCGGTGCTCGTGGTGGCCAGCACCAGGCCGAACGGGGCGAACGTGCAGGCCATGACCGTGCTGGTGTGCCCGGTCAGGGTGGCCACCGCGGTGCCGGTGGCGACGTCCCACAGCTTGGCGGTGTCGTCGGTGCTCGCCGTCGCGAGCAGCAGGCCGTCGGGGGAGAAGGCGCAGCTCTGCGCCGAACCGGGCAGCGTGAGCGTGGTCGAGCCGGTCGGGGTGTCCGTCAGGCGGGTGCCGTCGTTGCTGGTCGCGGCGAGCAGCAGGCCGTCGGGGGAGAACGAGCAGCCGTTGGCGTAGTTGGTGTGCCCGTCGAGGTGGTGCACCGTCTCGCCGTTGGTGACGTCCCACAGCAGGGTCTGGTCGGCGCCGGCCGAGACGAGCAGGCGGCCGTCGGGGGAGAACGCGCAGCTGTAGACGGAGCCGCGGTGCCCGGCGAGGGTGGCGATGCAGGTGCCGGTCGAGACGCCCCAGAGCCGGACGGTGCGGTCCGTGCTGACCGTGGCCAGCAGGCGCCCGTCGGGGGAGAACGCGCAGCCGTAGACGGGTCCCTTGTGGCCGTTGAGGGTCAGGGTCTGCTTCTCGGTCGCGAGCTCCCAGATCCGCGCGGTCTTGTCGTAGCTGGTGGTGGCGAGCAGGCGCCCGTCGGGGGAGAACGCGCAGCCGTGCAGGCCGGAGATGCGCCGGCCGTTGAGCTGGCCGGCGGCGCGGCCGGTGCCGGCGTCCCACAGCCGGGCGCCGTCCTTGCTGGTGGTGGCCAGCAGTTGGCCGTCGGGGGAGAAGGCGGCGCAGGTGACGTCGCGTTCGTGGCCGCTCAGGGTCAGTCGGGACGTGACCTCTACGTGTCTCGACGGGCGGCTGGTGCGTTCGAAGCCGCGCAGGTCGGCGGGCAGCGCGGTGCCGACGGGCGTCGGAGCCGACGGCAGCGTGGTCGCGAGCCAGTCGACGTCCCGGACGGAGGCACCGGGCTCGGCGTGGGTCTCGACGAGACTGCCGGGGGATTCCGAGGCCAGGTCGAACAGGGCGCCGTCGCTGAGCCGCACCCGGGCGAGCACCGCGCCGGCGTCGAACCGCGCACCGGGCTCGACCAGCCAGCGCACCATCGTGGCCCGCCCACCTGGAATGTCCCAGCGGGCCGGCTGCACCACCGGATCGGGCCGGGCCGCGACCATCCGGCGGGTCGACACCGTGGCCGCCCAGGACGCGGCACCGAGGACGACGGCCTGGTCCGGGTCGGGCGCGGCGAAGACATGCTGCGCCGGCCAGTCGGTGCCGACGCCGAGCCGCCCGGCGAGGATCTCGGTGACCACCGGCATCCGGGACGCGCCGCCGACGGGCAGCACCCCGTCGAGCTTCTCCGGCGAGACTCCGCTGGACTCCAGCAGATGCTGGCAGCAGGCCATCGTCCGGGCCAGGGTGGGGGAGGCCAGCTTGGTGAAGCGGTCCCGGTCCAGGCTGACGAGCAGGCCGGCGGGGCTGAAGACGTCCTCGACGAACGCGACGTCGGTGAGCTGGTGCTTGACCGCGCGAGCGAAGTCGAGCAGCTCGTGGCGGGTGCGGCTGGCGGCGGTCTGGAACACCTCGCCGACACCGCTCGGGTTGAGCAGCGGCTCCAGGCCGGGCCCGTAGTGGCCGAGGATCTCGTCGAACAGCAGCTGGTCGAAGTCCCGGCCGCCGCAGTCGTGCAGTGCGCTGTGCCCGAGCAGCTCGTGCCGGCCGGCCTCGCCGATCAGCAGCAGCGCGGCCTCGAACGTGCCGCCGCCGAGGTCGTACACCAGCACCAGGTCGCCGGGCCGCGGGCCGCCGGCGCCCAGCGGTGCCCAGGCGACCGCCACCGGCTCGGCGAGCAGGTCGACGTCGACGAAACCGGCTTCCTCGGCCGCGGCGATCATCGCCCGGCGCAGCGGGCCGGCCGGGTCGTAGCTGGCGGGCACGGTGATGACCGCCCGGTGCAGCGCGGTGCCGTCGAGCTGGGCCTCGGCCTCCGCGCGCAGTGCCGCCAGCACCGCGGTGACCAGCGCGGCCGGTGCGTGGCTGCGGCCGTCGAGCACGATGGCGGCGTTGCGGGTCAGCCCGCGTTTGATGCCGCCGTGGTAGGCGCCGGGCCAGATCCGCTTGCGGCGTTCCGCGAGCGTGCCGACGACGACGGAGTCACCGTCGGCGAGAACGGACGAAGGCCAGGCGACGGCACCGCTCGCCGGCTCCCGGATCGCGGTGACCTGGCCGTCGACCACCAGGGCCGCCGACGCGCTGGAGGTGCCGAAGTCGATCGCGAGGATCGGCTCTCCCACCGGCACCCTCCCGTTGACGGTCGCGGCCCGAGCCGCCCGGAGCGCCGGGCGAATGATTCACCGTTGGTCGGAGGCCCGACCGTTCGCGTGCGGCGTGATGTCCGGAGATGACCCAGGTCTTCCGGGAATCGTAGCGACGCACTTGCGCGAGTGGTTCGGCGGGCCGGGTGTGCGACCTGTTCGACTGGGTACGCGACCAAGGGAGATCACCTCGTCGCGGGACGTCGTCGCGCAGCGTCGGCGATCCTAGGGAGGTTTCAGCCATGCACATCGCGATCTCGGCGGAAACGGAACCCCGGCGCGCGGTCAGGCCGCCCGGCCCGGGGCCCGATCCCATTCCACCCGGGCCACTGCCCGACCCGGTGCCGCCGGGCCCGGGGCCTGATCCGGCACCTCCCGGGCCGGGTCCGGATCCGGTGCTGCCCGGGCCCGACCCCGATCCGGTGCCGCCCGGTCCGCTGCCGGATCCGGTGCCACCGCCGCCCGGCCCGGATCTCATTCCCGGGCTGGTGTCCGGCTGGCTTTCCCGCCTGGGCTTTCCCGCGACCGACGCGGGTACTGGTGCTTCATGAGCCATCGCCCCGAGGGAATCCCCGCGCCCGAACTGACCGACGCCGATCTCGTCCGCGAAGTGCGCCATCTGCACCTGACCAGGCATGACACGTTTCTGACCGGCAGCGAGGACGCGTTCGAAACGCACACGCAGCGCATGCTGGAACTGGAGCGCGAGTACCTGCGCCGCTTCCCGGACGCGGCGAGCCCGGATCCACGCAGGACCAGGGCTGGCCGCCGCCGGGCGGCCGGAGTTCCGGCCTAGGGCGTTTCCTCGGCGGGCTGCCGCCGGTGGATGCGCACCCGCACCCGCGACCGGCGGCGGCTCACCGAAGGAGCCCGCTCAGCGAAGCGCCGGGTCGGAGGCCGGGCCAGAAAAGGACCGGCTCCCGACGGGGTCGGCTCAGGAGGAGGTCGACGAGGCCGGCTTGCCGGGCCGCCAGCAGGTCGCCAGCAGTCCGGCCGAGCCGAGGACACCCAGCAGGACGGCGATGAGCCCACCCGCCCAGCCGTTGAGGTCCTCGATCCCGATGACGTTGTCGAGTGAGGCCTTGCCCGGCCCGAGGATGGCGATGCCGGCGCACACCACCGCGATCATCAGGACGTACTCGTAGCCCTGCCCCGGCTTGAAGATGAAGAAGCCGTTCGTGCGGTGCGCGGTGATGCCGRCCACCACCATGGTTCCGATGATCGCGCCCGCGGAGAACGGGGTCAGGAACCCGAAGGCGAGGCCGAACCCGGCGGCGAGCTCCAGCAGGCCGGACGTCCAGGCATGCACGATGCCCGGCTGCAGGCCCATGCTGGAGAACCACCCCGCGGTGCCCTGCACGCCGCCCGGCCCGAAGAGGTGGTTGTAGCCGTGCGCGACGATCGTGAGGCCGACGACGACTCTGAGAACGAGCGCCGCGGTGTCGGGCGAGGTCACGGGACCTTCCTCTCCTGGGCGTAAGGACCAGCTGACGATTGTCAGCACTGGTCTGGTCGGATGACTGCAGACGCTAGCGTTACTTCGCCGCAGATTCGACAGCTTGCGCGCAGGAGGCCCCATCGGCCCGGTGCGAGGCGGTGCGGGTGTGGCTGGTCGGGGTTTGCCGCGTGGGCGCGGGCGCGGGTGCCAGAACGATCCTGGGGGCAGGGCGCCCGGTGGTGGGGCGCCCGGCGGCGGGTGTCGGCCTCACTACTTCGAGTGGTTGCTCTTCTGGCGGTGAGGCCGACCCGGCTCAGACCGCGGCGGTGCCCTCTGCCGCCGAGATCGCGGGGACGGATTCGATGATCCGCGTCAGCATGGAACGCAGCGCGGTGCGCTCGTCCGTGTTCAGGGGGGAGAGCAGGAGGTCGTTCATCCGCTCCACCCGGCTCGCGACCTGGCTGTGCGTGGCCTCGCCGCGCTGCGTCAGGCGCAGGACGTTGCGACGGCCGTCGCGCGGGTCGCGAACGCGGCGGATCAGCCCTCGCTGCACCAGGCGGGCGACGACGTCGGCGACGGTGGAACGATCGAGTGACGCCCGTTCGCCCAGCGTGCGCTGGTCGATGTCGGGGTCGGCGAGCAGGCTGTTGAGAACGACGAACTGCGGTGGGGTCGTCTCGGTGGACACGACAGCTGTCCAGAGTTGATATGTGACCTGCTGCAGACGGCGGGCGAGCTGTCCGGGGTGTGTCGACAGGTCAGCTACGGGCCGTGCGCGGCCGGGGTCGGTCTCCTCGGCCGGCCGTCTCGGTCCCGGGTATCGCTGGTTCACGGCGTCCTCACGGGTCTCAATGGTCACATAGGCGGATGACGCGGGCGGGGTCAGGGCTTCGTTCCATTCAGGGATGTCGGGCTGGGATGGGCTGGGACGTTCGCGCGCCCGACGGCATGGGGCTTCGCGTTGGTCATCATCTCGCATCTCTACGCCCGTTGCCGGCAAGCCGGAGGAATCGCACGGGGATGACCCCACGGAACGGGTAACTCATCCGGCATGTTCCAAACCGCGCTGTTCGTTCCAAAGATATCCGGTGGATGGTCACCGGTCGGCGTGCCGCGGATCTGCACGGGCATCCAGCGCCGGCCGGTGGGGCGTGCCCGACATGTCATCACGGCCGGCTTGAGGTGTGTCCGGCCGTTCCATTTTGCCGGCTCGAGGGTGGGAGCGTGACGTGTTCGGCGTAGCCCGTGCGGGCCGTTGACGTGCGGCAGGGCCCGCGCGGCGGGCCGTCCGGAAGGTGATCCACTGCCTGGGCCACAAGGCTCCCACCAGATATGTCAGCCAGACCTATGTCATGAAATTTCGTCCAGCGACTCCGGCGTGGTGCATAGAGTCCCCGAAGGGCGGGATGCGTGCGTCACGGTGGTCCCACGGGGGAACAACACGTAGGACTTCTTCGTCTCCGCTCCGGGTGACGTACTTGGCGCGCAGGGCGGCGATGGCTTACCGGTGGTACTCGTGGAACCACCTGCCGGCTGGAATCAGTGCCATGCTCGTGCGGATGCGCCCGGCAGAAGACCGTGTGCTTACGTGTCGTGAACACGACCATAGGGCTGCGTGTGTCACTGAGGTGCAGTCGGCACCTTGTGTCCGAATTAGCGGTGATGTGTCCCGCCGGGGCATGATGCGGGGCGCCCGACACGGATGCGGCGTTCGGGGAGTCACCGACATCGGCGCGGGTACCCCGATGGTCATGGATGATGCACCACGAGGGCTACGGGAAAGCCTCAAACGGGTCGCCGTGACGCTGAAGGAGGCCGAGATCCCCTTCGCGCTCGGCGGCAGCTATGCCTGCTGGGCCCGTGGTGGTCCGGAGCCGGTCCACGACGTCGACTTCATGCTCCGTGAGTCCGACGTCCCCGCAGCTGTGGACGTCCTGCGCTCGGCGGGGCTGCGTCCGGTGGACCCACCTGAGGACTGGTTGACAAAGGTCTACGACGGTGACGTCCTGGTCGATCTCATTCATCACCCGGTCGGCCGGGCGGTGACCGACGAGATGCTCGCGCGCTCGCGTGACCTGTCCGTCGATTCGGTCCGGATGCCCGTCCTCGATGCGACCGACTGGTTCGAGATGACCCTGCTCGCGTTGGACGAGCGTTACTGCGACCTCGGCCGGGTACTTCCGATGATTCGCGCGATGCGGGAACAGGTCGACTGGGCCCAGGTTCGGCGGGCCACCGCCGACTCCCCGTTCGCCGAGGCCGCGTTGCTCATCGCGACCCGCCTGCAGCTGATTCCGCCACCCGTCGGAGTGCCCGCGCCTCCGGCGGGGCTGGACGTCACCGAGCCCGCGGAGTACCTCGCCGGTGATCTGCATGAGCGCCTCGCCGAGGACCCGCGGGTGGCCGAGCTCGGGCTGGCGGTGGCCGTGGGCCCGGAGGGGGTGACCGTGCGGGGCGAGGTCGCGACGGAGGCCCGCCGGCACATGCTGGACGCGGTGCTGGCGGAGCTGGTCCCCGACCGGCCGATCCGCAACGAGGTCACCGTCTCGCACCGGGAGCTGCCGCCGACAGCGGAGATCGTGGAGACCGTGCCATGATCAGAATTGCCGCTGTCGGTGACATCCACCTGGGCACGGACTCCCCGGGCACCTTCGCGCCCTGCATGGCCGGGGTCGGCGACCTCGCGGACGTGCTGCTCGTCGCGGGTGATCTCACCCAGCACGGGTCGGTGGCGGAGGCGGAGGTGGTGGCGGGGGAGCTCGTCGACGCCGAGGTGCCGGTGATCGCGGTGCTCGGCAACCACGACTACCACGGTGATCAGCCGGACCAGATCGTCTCGGTGCTGGCCGATGCCGGGGTGCGGACGCTGGAGGGCACCGGGACGGTGCTGCCGGTCGGTGCCGTGCGCCTGGGGGTGGCCGGAACCAAGGGTTTCGGCGGTGGTTTCGCCGGGGCCAGCGGAAGTGACTTCGGCGAGCCGCTGATGAAGACGTTCATCCGCCACTCCAAGGAGGTCAGCGCCGGCCTGCGCACCGCCCTCGACGACCTCGACTGCGACGTGCGCATCGCGCTGACGCACTACTCGCCGGTGCCCGACACCCTCGCCGGGGAGCGTCCGGAGATCTTCCCGTTCCTCGGCAGCTACCACCTGGCGGAGGCGGTCGACGCCGGCCGAGCCCATCTCGCGCTGCACGGGCACGCCCATGCGGGCACCGAGAAGGGGCGCACGGCCGGGGGAGTCCCCGTCCGCAACGTCGCCAGACCGGTGATCGGCCGGGCCTTCGCGCTGTACGAGGTCGACGAGGCCGCCTGCGCTCCGCGGGGGACCGCCGCCGCGACGGACCACGCAACGGACCACGCAACGGACCACGCCACGGAGCGGCCCACGGCCGGCCGGCGGCCCGCGTCGTCACCCGAACGGGCCAGTTCGACTACGAATCTGTGGCGTTCGAGGTGAGCATGACCGGCTGGTGCGGGTACGCCCAGAACACCAGACGAGAAGGGGCGTGCTCATGTCGATGGATCGGGGCAGTGCCAAGCACGGAGCCGTGCGCGACGAGGTGCTGGCGCACGAGGTCGCAGGCTTCGTCCGCGCGCGTCGGGACACCCGCGTCGGCGAGTGGAGGTCGCCGGAGCCGCCGGCGGAGGACACCTCGGCGCTGGCCGCCCGTCCGGACGGCGCGGGCGTCCTCGGCAGTGCCCCGCCCGGGATGACCTCGGCGGACGTGGAGGAACGTTCCGAGCTGGCCCGGTGGCTGGGCCGCGCCGTCTTCCCCGCCGAACGCAACGAGGTGATGGACCACCTGCGCCACYAGCACGCGCCCGACCGGGTGATCGACGAGGTCGGTGGCGCGCCCGAAGGGGTCCAGTTCACGTCGCTCGGGCAGCTCTGGCGTGCGCTGCGGGCTGACGCGCACGTCGAGTCCCGGCGCTACTGAGGCCCGGGACCTCCCGCCGCTGATCCAAACCTGCGACCTGGGTGAGAGACGACGTGGGTGAAAGACAGCCGAGGTTGCCGGCAAGGCTGGTACACGGCCCTCACGCTGGGCACAGGCCTGGCATGGATGGTCCTGTCCTGGAACGACAGCCGAGCCCCCGCCGACGCCCCGCGAAGGCCGGGGCATCCGCGAGCTCCAGGGCTTCGGCGGGCTCCGCGACATCCGCGGGCTCTACGGCGTCCGCGGGCTCCGCGGCATCGGGATCCGGGAGGCTCGCGAAGTCGGGGCGTACCGCGACCGGTCCCCGCACCGGTCCGCAGCCGCCGAGCCCGATCGCGGTACATCCCGGTCGGGAGCGTGCCGGTCGGGAGCGTGCCGGTCGGGGGCGCGGCGCGGGGACGGCACGCCGTCGCCCCGTCGGGCGCGCCGGCTCCCGCTCCCGTTCGTGCTCCAGGTGGG
The DNA here is from genome assembly GCF_001983215.1 of Frankia sp. CcI49. NCBI lineage: Bacteria > Bacillati > Actinomycetota > Actinomycetes > Frankiales > Frankiaceae > Frankia > Frankia sp. CcI49. The sequence continues at coordinate 124,989 of NZ_MOWP01000033.1, read as the reverse complement.
TGGCCCGGCATCCGGTGGTGTTCGCGCTGGTCGGAGCGGCTGTGCTGCTCGGCTGTTCGGCCCTGCTGGGAGCACTGGACCTGTTCGCCGCGGGCGCCGTCCTCGGCTTCTGGGTCCTGATCGCCGCGACCGGTCTTGTGCTCGGCCGGCCGGGCATCGACTGGCAGATACCGACCGAGCAGCTGCGTCGCGGCGCCAGGGCCGCCGTCGCCGAGACGAGGCATGAGGCCCGGACGCTCACCCGGCGTCTGGCTGCCGGCCGGACCGCTCGCCGGAGCGGGCGAGGAAGCGGAACACGCCCGCGGCCGGCCCAGCCAGGCGTGCCCGACCCAGAAGATGGGTAGGGAACCGGCATGGCTGGGACCTTGGACGGTGCGTGTGGACCGGGATCCTCGGACCTGCTGGTGACGCTGGCTGGCGGTCTCGACGAGGCCGAGCGGGTGGAGACCATGCAGATCATCACCCGGCGGCTCATCGCCGAGCGTGCGGCCGCGGCCGGCGGCCAGCGTGAGCGGCAGGTCGACGTGGGGACCCGTAACCGGGCCTCACGGCGGCGTGCCCCGGGTCAGGCTCCGACGTCCACCCATGACACCAAGCCAGCCGCCACCAAGCCGTCAGGCGCCGCGAAGTCGTCGGCCACCACGAAATCGGCCACGGGGCCAGCCGGGCACCAGGAGCCCACGGGGCGAGGCGAAGGACGCGCGCACGGGTCTCGGCAGGGCCGATAGCTCGTCCGGTCCGGGTCAGCCCCGGCTCAGGTCACAGCCGCAGCAGCCTCCGGTCAGCCGCAGCAGCCTCCGCCGCAGCAGGCGCCACCGGACGCGGGCGCGGGCGCGCTCGCCATCGCGGGCGCCGACGCGCCGCGGCTCACCGCGACCGCGGAGAAAACCCGAGAGGTCTCCTGGTGGCCCGCGGGGCACGGCGCCGGGGCGGTGGTGTCAGCGTGGATACCGCGACGCACCTCGAAGGAGGCGTCACAGACACGGCATCGGTACTCGTAGGCGGGCACAGGGCAAGGATAGGCCGGTGCCGGGTGCCGCGGGGGCGGAGTCACCCAGCCCGGCCAGTCCAGAATCCTCACAGCCGCCTGAGAGCCACAGACGCTTGGAGACCCTTATGCGCCTGGAGAGTCACTGGCTCCTGCCTGGAGAGTCACCGGCGCCTGAGAGCCCACCTGCTGAGAGAGCACCTGCTGAGAGCCCACCTGAGGGTCACAGGCGTTCGAGAATCGTCGCGTTCGCGAGTCCGCCCGCCTCGCACATGGTCTGCAGCCCGTAGCGCCCACCGGTCTGCTCCAGGGCGTGCACCAGGGTCGTCATGATCCGGGCGCCGCTGGCGCCGAGCGGGTGGCCGAGTGCGATCGCACCTCCCCGTGCGTTGACCCGCTCGGCCGCGGCGCCGATCTCGGCCTCCCAGTCGAGGACGACGGCGGCGAACGCCTCGTTCACCTCGAACAGGTCGATGTCGTCGAGCCGCAGCCCGGAGCGCTCCAGCACCCGGCGGGTCGCCGGGATGACCCCGCGCAGCATCAGGAACGGGTCGTCGCCGACGACGGCGAAGCTGTGCAGCCGGGCTCGCGGGCGCAGCCCCAGCTCACGGGCCCGTTCCGAGGTGGTGATCAGCAGCGCTGCGGAGCCGTCGCTGATCTGTGAGGCGTTGCCCGCCGTCACGTTCCAGCCGATCTCCGGGAAACGCGCCGCGGCCGCCTCGTCGTAGTAGGCGGGACGAAGCCCGGCGAGCGCCTCCAGGCTCGTCGACGGACGGATCCCCTCGTCGGCGGAGACCTCGACGACCGATCCGTCCGCCTGGGTGACCTTCACCGGCGCGATCTCGGGGGTGAACAGCCCTTCCCGGGTGGCGGCGAAGGCCCGCTGGTGGCTGGCGAGCGCGAACTCGTCCAGCTGCGCGCGAGGAGTGCCGCGGCGTGCGCCGATGAGCTCCGCGCTGATGCCCTGCGGCACCAGCCCGGCGGGGTAGCGCTCGTTGATGCGGACGCCGCGGCTGTCGCCGGGCTGGGTCGCCGAGCCCATCGGGACTCGGCCCATCGACTCCACCCCGCACGCCACCACCATGTCGTACGCACCGGCGATCACGCCCTGCGCGGCGAAGTGCACGGCCTGCTGGGACGAGCCGCACTGCCGGTCGACGGTGGTGGCGGGCACGGATTCGGGCAGGCCGGCCGCGAGCCCGGCCCAGCGCGCGATGTTCGCGGACTGCTCGCCGGTCTGGGTGACACAGCCGGCGATCACGTCGTCGATGTGGGCGGGATCGATGCCGGCCCGCTCGACCACCGCGGAGATGCTGTGGGCCAGCAGGTCGATGGGGTGGACCGGGGCAAGGCTGCCGGTGGCCCGCCCGCGCCCGATCGGGGTCCGTACCGCTTCGACGATGACGGCGTCACGCATGGAGGACTCCTTCTCCCGAGTGAGTCCGAATACCAGACTCACTATGTAGGTCAGTCTGGACCTATGGGTTGGAAAAGGCAACTCACTGGTGGCGCAGGCCCCGAGCCCGCGTAGCCTGAGCCCATGACGGCTCCGCGATCATGAGGATGTCCGAGGCGAGCGTGTCGAAGTCGGAGCAGCGCGAGCCGGAGCGGGGTGGGGCCGGGCAGCCMGCGCCGGAGCAGGGCCGGCCGCAGCGGTACGTGGCTGGCGGGTCCGACGGCGCGGCGCCACCTGTCGTCGCCGAGATCCTGCGGGGCCGCGCGCCCGGCGTCGACGTACTGGTCGAGAGCCGGATCAGGGGAACCGTCGTGGGGCTCGACCCCACTGGCGCCGTGCTGCTGGCCGCCGGTGACCCGAGCACGGTGATCTCGCCGCGTTCCACGGTCAAGCCGATGCAGGCCGTGGGCATGCTGACGGCCGGGCTCGACGTGGTCTTCGGGGCGACGCCGGTCGGGCCGGCTGTGTCGGGCGTGTCCGGGGGTGGGAGCGGTGCCGCGGGCGGTGCCGCGGGCGGCATCCCGCCGGAGCTGCTCGCGATCGTGGCCTCGTCGCACAGCGGTGAGCCCGAGCAGGTGGCGGCCGTGCGTGCCGTGCTGGCGGCGGCCGGCCGGGGGCCGAGCGACCTGGCCTGCCCGCCGGATCTTCCGCTCGGGCGTCTTGCCCACGAGCGGCATCTCGCCGCCGGGGGAGGCCCCGAACGACTACTGATGAACTGCTCGGGCAAGCACGCAGGCATGATCGCCTGCTGTGTGGGGTCCGGTTGGCCGGTGAGCGGCTACCTTGAGCCGGACCACCCGCTGCAGCAGTGGATCCGGGCCGCGATCGAGGAGCTTGTCGGCGGCCCGGTGACGGCCCCCGCCGTCGACGGCTGTGGCGCACCGCTGTTCGGCGTTCCGTTGCTCGGCCTCGTACGCGGGATGCGTGAGCTCGCGCTCGCGGCGGCCGGGCCTGCGGGGCCTGCGGGGGCCGGGCCGGTGGGGCCGGGGCCGGCGGGAACGGCGTCGCCGAGGCAGCGGGTCGCGGCGGCGATGCGCGCCTTCCCCGCCCGCGTCGGCGGGCCCGGGCGCCCGGACACGGAGCTGATGCTCGCGGTGCCGTCACTGATCGCGAAGGACGGCGCGGAAGGCGTGTCCGTCGCCGCGACGTCGGCCGGGTTCGCGGCCGCCGTCAAGATCGAGGATGGTTCTCAGCGTGCCGCGATGCCGGTGCTGATCGCCGCGTTGCGGTATCTCGGTGCGTTCGGCGCCGACCCTGCCGCCGATCTGGCCCGTGTCGAGGAGCTCGGCACGCCGAAGATGTTCGGCGGGGGCGCGGAGGTGGGTGTGCTGCGCGTGGTCCTCTCGCCGGGTGCGTGATCACAGTGCGTGACATCGGCGTGTGATTCCGGGTGCCGGGTCGGGTGTCTGCTCCCGGCCATGTGTCGGTGTCCAGGCCTGCGACGTGCCCGAAAGCGGCGTTGCGTGCGTGTGGTGGCACAGCTGTGTAATGCTGTCCGTCACATAAGCCTCACTCTGGGACATGACCAGGGGGTGGTGGTAACTCGGGCGGTCCGGCCGGTTACGCGTCAGGCAGCATTGTTGATCCGCTGCACAGGATGGGGAGATGGCCGACAACGCGATGATTGCTGCCCAGGTCGCGACGCTCGTCCGCGATCAGGGAGTCGTGGACCGGCTGACCATCACCGGTCCGGTGGATGTCCTGCCGAGTCTGCACCGGGTGACGGAGCTGGCCACGGCGAGCGTCGCCGCCGCGGCCGTGGGCGCCGGCCGGTTACTCGTCGCGCGGAACTCCGGCGCCGGTGGCCTCTGTGGTTCCGATGGTGCCGATAGTTCCATTGGTTTCGGCGATTCCGCTGGTTCCGCTGCCTGCTGGCCGGGTGCGGATCTGGATGCGACGAGCCAACCGGAGATCGAGATCGATACCCGGCACGCCTGCGCGGCGTTCCGCAGCGAACGGTATCTGCGGGTCGATGGCCGGCCCATGCCGACGCCCTGGGACCCGATCTCCGGCTACTACCGCACCGCCGACGACCGGTGGATCGAGCTGCACTGCAACTTCCCGCATCATCGGGCCGGGATCCTGGAGCTGCTCGACGTGTCGAACGACCGGGCCGAGGTCGAACGAGCGGTCGCGCGCTTCGAGGCGGAGTCGCTCGAGCTGGAGCTGCAGGCGATGGGCATGTGCGCCACGATGGCGCGTGACGAGGACGAGTGGTCGTCCCACCGGCAGGCGAAGGCGCTGGCCGAGCTGCCCGTCCTGGAGATCGAGCCGCTCGGGGAGGCCGCGCCGACCCGGCTTCGACCGGCCGACCTGCCGGCCGAGGGCATCCGGGTGCTGGACCTGAGCCGGGTCGTCGCCGGGCCGGTCTGCGGCCGGACCCTCGCCGGCTACGGCGCGGAGGTGCTGCGGGTCGGCGCCGCGCATCTGCCCGAGGAGCGGTCACTGCTCATCGACACCGGCTTCGGGAAGCGGAACGCGTTCCTCAACCTGCGGGTCGCCGCGGACGCACGCCGGCTGCGGGAGCTGATCTCGACCGTCGACGTCGTCATCCAGGCCTACCGCCCGCGTGCGCTGGACCGCCTGGGTTTCGGCCCGGACGCGTTGGCCCGCCTGCGGCCCGGCGTCGTGGTCGCGACGATCAGCGCCTACGGCCGTACCGGCCCGTGGAGCGGCCTGCGTGGCTTCGACAGCCTCGTCCAGACCGCTTCGGGCATCGCGATGGCGGAGGGGCGGGCTGGTGGTGACGACGGCCCGCGGCTCCTGCCCGCCCAGGTGCTCGACCACGCGGCCGGCTATCTCGCCGCCTACGGCGTCCTGGCAGCCCTGGCCCGGCGGGGCGAGGAGGGCGGGAGCTGGCACGTCCGGACGTCGCTGGCCCAGGCGGGGCGGTGGCTGCAGGAGCTGGGCCACCGCGACACGCTCGCGGTGCCTGACCAGACCAGAGCCGACGCGGAGGGCTTCTGCCGGCGGCTGCGCAGCGAGTTCGGTGAGGTCTCCTACATCGCACCCCCGGGAACGGTCGGCGGCCGGGCGCCGGGCTGGACGATGGCGCCAGCCTCACTGGGCACCAGCCCGCCAGGCTGGGAGCCCCGGGACGAGGCCTAGCTGCCCGCTGCCCGACGCCTCTGCTGCGGCCCTGCCCCTGCCTGCGGGGCCCGGCCTCGGTGTTGCTCGGGAGCAGCGGCAGCTCGTAGCCACAGTGCGAAGATCTGAGGATTCTGGTCGTTCCAGCAACCACGATCCTCAGGTCCTGCTCGCCGATGACCGCCTGAACGGGCCGGGTTGTCTCGTCCACAGGCCTGTCGTCGCGTAGGACTGGGTTTTGCGACTTCGTGGTGGCGCGAACCGGAGGCGACGCAGGACATGATCAGGCGACCGGCCATGGGCGCGATCGCCCTCGCCGTCGTGACGGCGGTGACCGTGACGGCATGTGGGCTCGGTCGGGAGGACTCGCCCGGCGACGGCAGGAAGACCATCACCATCGGCTTTCAGGGCATGCTGTCCGGCGACGACCGCAAGCTCGGCGTCAACGCCCTCTACGGGGTGCGGACGGCGGTCGCGGAGGTGAACGCCGACGCCAGCGTCCCGTTCCGGCTGAAGCTCGTCGAGGTCGATGACGGCGGCTCGCCCGACCGGGCGCCGGGTGCGGCGCGCGGCCTCGTCCGGGATTCCGACGTGGTGGCGGTGATCGGGCCGCTGCTGACGGACACCGCCGAGGTCAGCGAGCCGCTCTACAGCGAGGCCGGCCTGCTCTCGGTGAGCCCGTCCGCGACCGGTCCGGCCCTGACCGATCTTGGCTTCACCACCTTCTACCGGGCGATCGCCCCGGACACCGTGCAGGGGCGGGCGGTCGCGGACTACATCTCCACCGTCCTCGAGGCGAAGAAGGTGTACTCGATCGACGACCGCGGTGACTACGGCATCGGGCTGTCCACCGCGCTGGAGGCCGAGCTGACCTCCGACGGGGTCGATGTCACGCACGACGGGATCGATCCGGCCAGGGACTACACCACCCAGGCCGAGCGGATCATCGCCGAGGCACCGGACGTGGTCTACTACGCCGGCTACTACACCGACCTCGCCCGGCTCGCCGAGGCGTTGCGGGACAAGGGCTTCGCCGGCACCGTGATGTCGGGTGACGGTTCGCGGGACCAGCGGTACGTCACCCGGGCCGGCGCCGACGTCGCCGAGGGAACGTTCTTCTCGTGCGCCTGTGCGGACGTCCACGAGGACGCGAACGCGGCGGACTTCGTCGCCTCCTTCGAGACGGCCAACGGCGGGGCGCAGCCCGGGGTCTACTCGGGCGAGGCGTACGACGCCACCAGGGCCCTGGTGCGCGCGCTGCGGGTCGTCGGCCCCGACGGGGACCGCCGGGCGGTCGCCCGTGCCTTCGCGGACGTCAGCTGGAAGGGCGTCACCCGGGACATCTCGTTCGAGGAGACCGGCGAGCTCAAGGTGCCCACCGTCTACCTGTACAAGGTCGAGGAGGGCGAGATCGTGAGCCTCGTGAAGATCACGGACCTGCTCCGATCCTGAAGCCCCAGCGGGGATGTCGGGACGTTTCCGGCACCGATGGGGTGTCGTCCCTGCGTGGCGTGGGCGGTCGATCGGCCGGACTGTGCTGGATTCGGCGTAAGGTTGAGCCCGCTGAACCTTCCACTAACGTAAGGGTTGTTTGCCTGTCATGGTGCGGTCGCCGATCAGCGGTGACACGCCGTCCCCGCGCCGTCTGGCGGACCGGGCGGCGGTGGTGACCGGTGCTTCCAGCGGAATCGGCTATGCGGTGGCGCTCGATCTCGCGGCCGCCGGGGCGGCTGTCCTGGCGACCGGGCGGGACGCCGCCGCGTTGTCCCGCCTCGCCGCCGAGGCCGCTCGTCACGAGCTCGACGTGCGCGTCTTCGCCACCGAGATCACCGATCCCGCCGGTCGGGAGCGACTGGTCGAAACCGCGCGGGAAATGCTGGGCGACGTCTCCGTGCTCGTTCATTCAGCCGGCGTTTACCACAGCGACCCGATGAGCATCGCGAGCCTCGCCGATCTCGACGATCAGTACGCCGTCAACCTGCGGGCGCCGTACGCGCTGACGCAGCTGCTCCTGCCCGATCTCACCCGGACGCTGGGCGACATCATCTTCGTGAACTCCACCCAGGGGCTGGCGGCGGGGCCGGCGGTCGGTCAGTACGCGGCGACGAAGCACGCGCTGCGCGCGATCGCGGACAGCCTGCGCGCCGAGCTCGGGCCGAAGGGGCCACGGGTGTGCACGATCCTGCCAGGGCGGACGGCCACCGCGATGCAGCGGAGGATCTTCGAGACGGAGGGCCGGGACTGGGATCCCGATGCCCTCATGCAGCCCGAGGACGTGGCGGCGATGGTGCATTCCGTGGTCGAGCTGCCGCGCCGGGTCGAGGTGACCGACATCGTGATGCGGCCGACGCAGAAGGTCGCGGCGATGTAACGAAACGACACCCGGATTTCCGGGCGTGCAATTGATGGTGAACATGAAATGGTCCGGCGGCGATGCCCCGGGCCGGCAGTGAGAATCGAGCTCTGATCCGACCTCCAACAGGAGCCCCGGCGAGACCTTTCCATCTCACGGTGAATGGTCCGGACGCCGGGGGTCCGAGCCGACGATGGAAAGGGCTCAGTGTTCAGAGCAGCCAGAATTCTTGGTGCCCTCGCCGTCGCGTTCACCGCATTGCTGGGAACCAGCACCTCGGCGTCCGCGGCGACCCACGACCCGGTAATTTTCGTCTACGGTTTCAACGGCTCGACGTCCACCTGGACCGACATGGTCGCGGACTTCCAGGCCCACGGCTACTCCGCGTCCGAACTGGCCATCTTCACCTACACTTCGACCCAGTCGAACGTGACCACGGCGAACCAGCTGGCCAGTAAGGTCGCCGCGGTGCGGTCCGCCACCGGCGCGGCCAAGGTCGACCTGGTCACCCACTCGATGGGCGCGCTGTCCTCCCGCTACTTCCTGAAGAACCTGGGCGGGACGTCCGTCGTCGACGACTGGGTTTCGCTCGGCGGCCCGAATCACGGCACCACCACCGCCTCCCTGTGCAGCTGGCTGTTCACGGCCTGCTCGGACATGGTCCCCGGATCCTCTTTCCTGAACGCGCTCAACGCCACCGACGAGACGCCGGGCTCGGTCAACTACGGCACCTGGTGGTCGTCGTGTGACGACACCATCAATCCCGATTCGAGTGTTGCGCTGACCGGTGCGACAAATACCGCCGCCGGCTGCCTGGGCCATTCCGAGCTGCATGACGACGACACTGTGGCCGCCGGAGTGCGCGCGTTCATCGCCTGAGCCGAGGGCCCAGTGAGGCGGCGAATGCGGTACCGGCCGAAGTCGCGACGAGGCGATATCGGTGACGGAACGTGACCGTGGCCCGTGCTGGTGCCCGTTCCCGGTGCCGTGACCGGCAGGTGTAACCCCGATCTGGGATTCTGCCGGTCACGGCACTGATTTCCCGGCCCACGGCGGCGGCATCGCCCCCCTGCTCCGGTACCTTGGCTTCCGTCGGAAGCGCCCCAGTCCGTCCTATCCCTCCCGTTTCGTCACTGTTCGTCGCTGTTTGGCGGTCGAGACCGGCTCGGCCGCCGGCGGGCTGTCCGGCGCTCCGTCACCGACCTGAGGAGCTTGGCGACGTGACCGATTTCCGCGGCCGAACCGCGCTGGTGACGGGTGCTTCTTCGGGGATCGGCGCCGCCCTGGCCGAAGCGTTGGCCGGGCGCGGGGCCGATCTCGTCCTCACCGCGCCGGACCAGACGCGCCTGCGGGCCGTCGCGGACAGAATTCGACTCCTGCACGGCGTGGACGTCGCCGTTGTCCCGGCGGATCTCTCCGAGGAGAGCGGCCCGGACGACCTGATCGAACGGGTGCTGGCCGACGGCCACCAGATCGACGTGCTCATCAACAACGCCGGCTTCGGAACACGCGGCCGGTATGACGAGCTGGCCGCCGAACGAGACCACCGCGAGGTCATGCTCAACGCCGTCGCGGTCGAGCGGCTGACCCACCTGCTGTTGCCCGCCATGGTCGAACGCGGACGCGGGACACTGATCAACGTCTCGTCGACGTCGGGTTTCCAGGCGGTCCCCTACATGGCTGTCTACGGCGCGTCGAAGGCCTTCGTGTTGTCCTTCTCGATCGCGCTGTGGGCCGAGTACCGGTCCCGTGGTATCCAGGTGCTCGCGCTGTGCCCCGGGCCGACCGACACCAGCTTCTTCGACGCCCTCGGGTCGACGATGAGCGCGGGCGGCCGGCTGCGCACCACCGAGGAGGTTGTGACCAGCGCCTTCCGGGCGTTGGAGCGCGGCCAGCCCTACGTGATCGACGGTCGGCTCAACTACCTGACCTCGAACGCGTCCCGCCTGCTGCGCCGCGGGTTCGTCGCGGGGATCACCGCGCGGGTCCTCGGCCCGCAGACCGGCCACGCCTGATTGCGCACGCCTGATTGCGGCACGGCTGACCGCGGCACGGCTGACCGCGGCACGGCTGACCGCGGCACGGCTGACCGCGGCGCGCCGACGCCGCCGTCCGTCCAACGTCAAAGGGCTCGCCGTCCGTCCAGCGTCAAAGTGCTCTGGACAGACGGCGCGTCGGCGAGAGGATGGCAGGCATGGGCGAATACCGGCGCGCGTACGACGACTGGCAGGCCGACCCCGAGGGCTTCTGGGGCGCCGCGGCGGAGGCGGTCACCTGGACCCGCCCGCCGGTCCGGGTCCTCGACGCCGGCACCCCGCCCTTCTACCGCTGGTTTCCCGACGCGGAGCTGAACACCAGCGTGAACGCCCTGGACCGGCACGTCGACGCCGGCCGCGGGGACGCCACCGCACTGGTCTACGACTCGCCCGTGGCGGGCACCACCCGCCGCCTCACCTTCGCCCAGCTCACCGACGAGGTGGCCCGGGCCGCCGGCGCGCTCGCGTCGCTCGGGGTCGGGCGCGGCGACCGGGTCATCATCTACCTGCCCATGATCCCCGAGGCGGTCGTGGCGATGCTGGCCTGTGCCCGGCTCGGTGCGGTCCACTCGGTGGTCTTCGGTGGCTTCGCCGCCCCGGAGCTCGCGGCCCGCATCGACGACGCCCGCCCGGTGGCGATCGTCAGCGCGTCCTGCGGCATCGAGCCGACGCGGCTGGTGCCCTACAAGCCGATGCTGGACGAGGCCATCGCCCTGGCCACCCACAAGCCGGCGGCCTGCGTCATCGTCCAGCGCGAACAGCAGCGCTGCGAGCTGCTCGCCGGTCGGGACCACGACTGGGAGCCGCTCGTCACCGCGGCGCCGCCGCACCCGGCGGTCCCGGTCGCGGCGACGGACCCGCTGTACATCCTTTACACGTCCGGGACGACCGGGCGCCCGAAGGGGATCGTGCGGGACAACGGCGGCCACGCGGTCGCGATGGCCTGGTCGATGCGCAACGTGTACGGCATCGGGCCAGGCGACGTGATGTGGGCCGCCTCCGACATCGGGTGGGCGGTCGGCCACTCGTACACGGTCTACGCGCCGCTGATCGCCGGTGCGACGACCATCCTGTACGAGGGGAAGCCGGTGGGCACCCCCGACGCGGGGGCCTTCTGGCGAGTGATCGCGGAGCACGGGGTGAACATCCTGTTCACCGCGCCCACCGCGATCCGTGCGATCAAGAAGGAGGACCCGGCGGGCACCCTGGCCGGCAGGTACGACCTCGCCTCGCTGCGGGCGCTCTTCCTCGCCGGTGAGCGCCTGGACCCGGCGACGTTCGACTGGGCCACGGCGGTGCTCGGGCTCCCGGTGATCGACAACTGGTGGCAGACCGAGACCGGCTGGGCGATCTGCTCCTCGCCGTTCGGGCTGGAGCGGATGCCGCTCAAGGCCGGGAGCCCGTCCGTCCCGATGCCGGGGTATGACGTCCGGGTGCTCGGCCCGGCGGGCGAGGAGGTCGCCGCCGGGGTCGAGGGCGCCATCTGCCTGCGGCTGCCGCTGCCGCCCGGCACCCTGCCCACGCTGTGGGAGGACGACGACCGCTACGTCGCGTCGTATCTCTCGGCGTTCGCCGGCTACTACCTGACCGGCGACGGCGGCTTCGTGGACGACGACGGTTATCTGTACGTCCTCGGGCGCACCGACGACGTGATCAACGTGGCCGGTCATCGGCTCTCCGCCGGTTCGATGGAGGCGGTGCTCGCCTCGCATCCGGCGGTGGCCGAATGCGCGGTAGTCGGCGTGGCGGACACCTTCAAGGGGCAGGTGCCGCGCGGGCTCGTGGTCATGAAGAGCGGCGTGCAGACCTCCTCGGCGGCGCTGGAGGCCGAGCTCGTGGCGCTGGTCCGCGCCGAGATCGGCCCGGTCGCCGCGCTGCGGCGGGTGGACGTCGTCGCCGCGCTGCCCAAGACCCGGTCCGGCAAGATCCTGCGCCGGACCATGCGTGAGCTGGCGGACGGCCGCTCGCCGGCGGTTCCGTCCACCATCGAGGACGTGGCGGTCCTCGACGCGATCCGCCCGGTGCTGGCCCCCGACTCCTGATCTTGGCCCTGGTCCCGGCCGGCCTGCTCGCGGTGCCGGGACCGCGATCGGAACAGGCCCGGCGACTGGCTGTACTGGGCTGGCCGCATCGGTCCTGCGCCGCTGGAACTCACCCGGTGCCGCGAGTACCGCCCGGATCCGTCGAAGCCGACGGGGTCTCCGCGCGTGGGCGCGCGATCTCCGCACCGATGCGTAGTACTACCAGCGCAAGCGCCAGGGAGGCGATGAGCGTCATTCCGGCCAGCGTGAGCAGGCGGACCGGTGCCTCCACACCCTGCAGAGTGTGGATCTTGTGGCCTGCGTGGATGAAGAACACGACCGGAAGTACTACGAGCACGCTTGACGCCAACAGTGAGAAGGCCTGGATGAACCTGGCCCCGGGCGGGTCGTGGGGATCCGGGAGAACGAACGAGACGATGTGCTGCGGGCGATAGAGCGCGTGCACCCGCGCGACCTCACGGGTTTCCTCGTGCCAGAACCTTCTTCGCAGCAGCTGGCGGTGCTCCAGGTCGAGGTCGAGGCAGGTGAAGGAGGAGCGGACGAAGTTCAGGTACAGATAGGCGCTCGCGACCGGCAGCAGATACCAGGTGTCGCTTGCGACCACCAGCTCGACCAGTGGCAGGTCGAAGCTCCCCTCGGTTGCCTTCTTATCCGCGAGCAACTCGAAGAGCGCGGCACAGACAAACAGCAGCGTAACGGATCTGCTCGCTGTCGCCGCAGCGCGCTCCCACACCGCCCGGACGGCTTCGAGGGTCGCCTCGTCGGAATCCTGGGCCGTCTGGCTCACGTGAGAATCCTTGTCGGGGAGTTCGGGGTGCCCTTCTCCTCGGGGCGCGCCAGAAGTACATATGACCCGCCATCGGCGAGATCGGACGAGCAGCTCAGGAAGAGGTCTCCCTGATTATCCCTGGCGAGGCCGTTGAGCTGGGAGCACGCCCGTCCTACTCTCCACACCTCCGCCTCGCCGGAGGCGCTGACGGTGTATATCATCCCGTCTCCACGTTCGGTGGCGAGTACGGCTGACGGATCGTTGCCAGCGGCGCCGAGATCGCGGATCTCACGCCCGGGCGGCCAGGACAGGACTGTCCTGATCGAGCCGTCGGGTTCGACGAGGTGCAACCGGTCCGTGCCGAGCGGAGTCTTCTCCCTGTTCATCTTGCTGAGCAGCCATATATTGCCGCTCTGGCTGACGGCGAGGCTGAAGACGTGGTCCAGATCCGCATCCGTGGCACTGGTCTCGCCGTCGAACCCGTCGAGAGACTCGTTGGATTCGGGACCCGCGTACATTGTCCCGGCGACCAGTTCGAGAGTACTGGCATAGGGGATCCGTTCCGACCATTCGCCGGTGGTCCGGCGGAGCTTCCAGACCTGGCCCGCCGGCCCCGTCGCGATATACAGATTGTCGTCGGCGTCGACGGCCACATCAGTCGGGGTTCCGATGTCGGCCGTTCTCCGCAGCTGCAGGTTCCTGCCGGGCTCGGCGCCGCGGTCGGTGCAGCCATCGCTCTCCGACGTCCGCCCATCGCCGGCGATGGTGTTCGTGCTCCAGCTCTTCCCGATCTTACGGACGACGCGTACGACGCAGTTCCCGGCATCCGCCACGAAGATCGCGCCGTCGGAGGTGGCCGCCACACCCGTGGGCCCGTTGAGATGGGCCGAGCTGGCTTCCCGCCACGAGCCGGGCTCGCCCTCCGCCAGACCGCGCGAGGGCTCGTCACTGTCCTGGATCCCGATGATCGTCTCGAAGTCCTCCTGCGGAGTCACCCTGATCAGGGTTCCTTTCACCTGATCGGTGAGCAGCAGGTTGCCGCCCGGGTCGACGGCGAGTGCCACCGCTCCGATGAGTCGCACCGACCGGGTGGTGCTCCACGGCTCGGGCCGACCCGGTGGCCAGACCGCGGCCACCAGAGTGATGACGGCGGTGATGACCGCGAGCAGCCCCGTGAGCGTGTAGGCCCACCGCCGGCCGGGGTACGGCTGGAACGCCCGGTCCCCGCTGGCCGGATCAGCCCTCCGCCCGTCCCTTGCCACCCGGACCGTCTCCCTCGTGTCCTGCTCGCGGATTGTCCTGGACAACGGATCCGGTACGGCCCTGTGGAGGTCCGGGACCCGCACCGTGATCCCGGCGGAGTCCGCCCAGTCCGCGCCGAGCGCATCGCCGGCCGCACTCATCAGTTCCTCGGCGAACATTCCTGCCGTGCTCTGACGGTCCCGAGCCTCTTTGCTCAACGCACGAAGGATGACATCCGCGACCGGCGCCGGAGCACCGGACAGGGGAGGTACCGGCCCGAAGACGTGCTCCTCGCTGATTCGCTGGCTCTCGGGTGGTGCGAGAAAGGGCGGCCGACCGGCGAGCAGCTCATAGAGGACGGCACCCAGTGCGTAAACGTCGGTGGCCGGAGCGAGCCGGCCGAGCGTGTACTGCTCGGGTGCCATGTAGGGAGTCGAGCCGATGATTCTGCTGGCCGTGGCATGGGCGGCGGCAAGGACCTTCGCGATCCCGAAATCGGTCAGTTTGGGCGCCCGGTCGGCCGCGAACAGAATGTTCGCCGGCTTGATGTCACGGTGCAGAACTCCGCTGGCGTGCACATCGTCCAGCGCCCAGGCGAGCGCGACCCCGACCGCGCACACCGCTGCCGGGGTGACACTCCCGCGTCGGGACCATTCCCGCAGGCTTCCCCCGGAGAGCAGCTCCATCACGATGTACGCGACGTCGTCCCGCTCCACATAGTCGTAAACTCGGACCACATGCGGATGGTCAACCCCGGCGATCACCCGTGCTTCTCGGGCGAGATCGCCGTCCACGGCGTCATCCAACAGGATGGTCTTGATGGCCACCGGTCGGTCGAGATTTCGATGGCGCCCGGCGACAACAAATCCGAAACGGCCGCTTCCGAGTGGCCTGCCCAGCTGGTAGTTGGGTAGTGCGGCCTGCGCTTGCTCCCGATCAAAAAACAAGTAGCATCCCCCGCACTGGATCGTAGTACAGGGGTGCGGCTTCGGGAACACGCTGAGAACGGTTATTGGTTGGCTGATTCTCCGGCGTGGCGTCATGGGCGGTCGGCCGCGCGAAACCTGGCCGCAGCACGGAACGAACTTGTTGACCGGCCTAGTTGACGGAGCGCTCGGCCACCTGCTCCTGGTGGTCGACGTAGGCGTCGGCGATCAGGTCGAGCTCGTCGAGAGGGTAGTCGAGCTTGCGTCGCATCGTGCGGCGCCCGACGAGCAGCAGCTGAAGCAGGTACTCCGGGACGTCGGCGCGCTGGCACCGCTGGAAGCCCATCGTGTACCAGGTGTGCGCCTCGACGAGCTGGTCGTGCTCCGCCAGGGTCTCGGCAACCGCCGCGTAGACGTCCGGGTCCCTGGGCCGGCTTGCCTTGATCTCGGCCAGCAGAGCTGTGGCCTCGGTGGCGCGCTCGAGCCGCTCGGTGGCGTCGGGCGTGGCGGTGGCGTCGGCGCCGCGGTCCGGCTCGTCGGTGACGGGCGCTGCGGTCGCCGTACTGTCACTGTTCCAACGCAGGAGCGCGTCGTGCAGCCAGACCCTGGGATCGAACTCCTCCCGCCCGCTGTCGCGTGAAGCGACCAGGGCGGCGCGGTAGCAGCGCACGGCCTCGTCCCACCGGCGGGCGAGGCCGTACTGGCCTCCCGCGTGGACCAGCAGCGTCGTGGCGCTGATCTCGCCGTGAAGCGCGGGCTGGCCGGCGAGGTCCTCGAACTCGGCCGCCGCCTGTTCGTGCCGGCCGTCACCCGCGGCACGGATGGTGATGTCGTCGATGTCGTCCTCGGTGAGCACCCGGCCATTCTGCTCCGCCAGCCGGAACGTGGAGCGTGAAGGCCCGCTGTTGCTA
Organism: Frankia sp. CcI49; assembly: GCF_001983215.1. Classification (NCBI taxonomy): domain Bacteria; kingdom Bacillati; phylum Actinomycetota; class Actinomycetes; order Frankiales; family Frankiaceae; genus Frankia; species Frankia sp. CcI49. Next base: position 109,179 of record NZ_MOWP01000033.1, on the reverse strand, counting down.
CCGATGCTGCTGAGCAAGAAGTGAGGATTCTGGCTGCTGCAACAACCGAGATCCGCACTTCTTGCGGATTGTCAGGCGCCGTTTGCGGCTGTTGGTAGGAATTGATGGCGTTGTGTGGCGGTGCGAGATCCTCGGTGGGTCGCCAGGCGGCGGATCCCGGGGCCTAGTCCGGGAGGCGGCGCCGGGCGGCGAAACCGAGGTCGGCCCGGTGGTACCAGGCGAGCTCGGGCTCGCCCTCGATCCAGCAGAGGAGCACGCTCTCGCCGTCGAGGACAGAAGGGAAGTCGATCAGGAGCGGAGCGGCCCCCTTGACCTGGATGCCGTGGGCTGGAAACCAGGCCAGCGCTTCGGACAGCCAGGCCTGCAGGGCCTTCATCTCGGCGAGGCCGCCCTTCGGCGATGACGCGCCTTCGGAGAGGGCCGCGCTGAGCTCCGTGAGATCAGCCCGACGCGCCACGAATTCGGCGGCGCGTTCGTGGATTTCGGGCATCAGGGCACGGGCCTCGTCAACGGAGAAGATCTGGTCCACGTAGCCAAGTCCATCACGTCGCGGCTGGCGCCGAGCCGGTTCGGGGCACTGACCGGCAGGCGCGTCCGGGGGTTGCGGGCGGTGGCGCCGGTCATAGCGCTTCCCGTGGTTCGCCGCGGCCCACCGTGGTCCCTCGTGGTCCGTCGTGCCGGCTGTGGCGAAAGGGCGGGTGCCCGCCGATCCGCCGGAATCAGGCGCGGCGCGCCATCTTCAGGGTCTTCTCCAGGTGTTCCCGGTCGGCCTCGGTGGAGCGGCCGTTCGTGGCCACGGCGGGAATCTGGTGCCCACCGCCGAGCACGAGGTCCGTGGTGTGCCGAAGCCCCATGTCCCGCTGCTCGACGTCGAGGATCGCCTCCTCGACCCGGTACAGCTTCTCGATTTTCGCCACCTTCGCCTCGACCTGCGCCGCGACGATCCGCAGCCGTCGCTCCGCCTTCGCGAGGCGCCGCTCCAGCCGCCGGTCGACGAAGTTGGGCATCGGCTCGTCCCGCTCGGTCGGGTCGTGCAGGGACAGCTCGACGACGACCGCCACGAAGGGGATCAGCGCGGTGAACAGGATCGCGGGCCCGTCGCTTCCGTCGGTCGCCGCGCCCTGGATGCGGACCATGATTCCCGCGATCGACAGCAGCAGGAAGACGATCGAGGTCAGGGCGAGTGCCAGTGCCGAGGACTGGGTGGTGACGAGCTGCTCGCGGGTCTCGGCATCCACCTTCACGGTGCCGGCGTCCGCGGCCTTGAGCAGCTGGACCTGGGCACGGGCCAGGATCGCGCCCTTGATCGCGTGGGCGAGCACCATGCCGGCGATGAAGACCGCGATGCCCAGGATGCCGCCCAGGAACCAGCTGACGCCGTAGTCCGCGGCGTCGGTGAGCACGCCGTAGGCCTCGGCGAAGACGAAGAAGTCGAGGGAGGCGAGCACGGTGAGGACCAGGGTCCGGATCAGCGGGGCGAACGGCATCAGGGGAATGCGCTCCTGGATGCCGACGGTGCGCCAGAGCCGGCCCTGCTCGACCCGGTTCCTGATCAGCTCGGTTCGCCGCTCACGGCGTTCCGCCCGCGAGTCGATCTCCATCCGAAGCTCGGCGATCAGTTCCTCAAGGGTTCTCGCGTCCGCGCGGACGGCCGCTCGGACCTCCTGGACCTCGGCTTCTTCCAGGCTCTTGAGAACCTTCGGCCGCGTCTCGGCCCCCGCCAGCGCGATATCGGCGTCCCCCACCTGCCGGATGAGCTTCTTGGCGAGACGTCCTGGCCGATTTCCCCTGCGCAGCACCTGAGGGTCTCTCTTTCCGTGTCTTCGTGCGGACGGCCTCGGTGGGCTGGACGGCCTCCCAGTTCCGGTCGGCCGCAGAAATCAGAAAAGAAATCAGAAATCAGGCGGAGAGGGCTCGGTGAGCCTGTTTCGTCTCACGGTCCACGGTCAGGCGTGCGGCGAGTCCGGGCCGGCGACGAGAAAGGCTCAGTCGATGGGGCGGGCAAAGGTCCCTCCCACGAAGCAGAGCATGGCGCAGACGATGCCGAGAACGGAGGCGACCATGGCCTCTCGGGCGCCCTCCGTCTCGTCGCCGGCGAAAATCATCGTCAGTACCAGCGTGCCGACCCCGACGACGGCGCCGATAGCGCCGAGCATGAAACGGCGGGCGATGGTCTCCCGGGGCGGCAGGGTGGAGAGCGCGTCAATGGGCGCGATCCGCCCGGCGCGGGCCCGGTTGCCGACCCGGCGGCGGATGTCGCGCAGGCGGAAGGTGTTGCCGGCGATGAAGAAGCTCACCGCGGTGACAATCATCGAGCCGGTCACGGAGACCCGGGCGAACGGCGACGACAGGGTCACCCAGACCCAGACCTCCAGGACCGCGAGCAGGACGACGCAGGTCAGGATGACCACCGTCGACCGCATCAGGGCCGGGCTGAAGTGCTGTTCCTCGGGCTCGAACAGGACGCCCATCGGTCGCCTCCTCGCGGTGGTGGCTGTTCCGGCGGTGGCAGCGGCGGTGGACGTGTTTCCTGCGTTCCCTGCGTTCCCGGCCGTGGTTCCGGTTCCAGGGGCGGCGGCGCGGGAGGACCGGATACCGGCGGTGAACGCGGCGCCGGCCGGGAGCGGCCCGGTCGTGGTTCCGGCGACGAACGCGGCGCCGGCCGGAAGCGGCCCCGTCGAGGCGATCCCGGTGGAGGCGATCCCGGTGGGGAAGGCGGCTCCGCCCGGCATGGTCGCCGCCGTCCGGGCGGCCGGGCCGGTGGCCGGCCCGGTGTCAGCCGCAGTCACTGCTGATCCGTCGGCACAGCTCACCCTTGAGATAGCGGGCGATGTCCTGTTGTGGCTTGGTCGCGGGGCCGGCGTTCACTCCGATGAAGCGGACCTTGCCATCGGTGATGGGGGTCAGCTGCTGGGCCTCGGGGGAGAAGCAGCGCCGCACCATCGCCTCCGCGATCTGCACCGACGCCTTCTTGCCGTCGACGTTGAGGCAGTCGGAGGCCCCGCCGGAGCCCAGCAGGTCGGTCCAGACCACGACGGTCACCGCGCCGATCCTGGCGCCCGGTGCGGCGCGCAGCGTGGCGATCTCGTCGTTCGTCCCGGACAGCAGCTTGGTGACGCTGCCGGTGGGGCTGACCCGTTCACTCTGGACGATGTGGTCGACCTCCTCGGTGAGGGCGTCCACCGCGGCGTTGCGGTCCTTCTCCTCGCGGGTGTCGTTGTTCCGGTCGATCTTGAAGAGCGCTCCGCCGTCGAGGCAGTCCGAGCTGGTCAGGCCCGCGTCTCCGCCGCCGCTGGCGAGCAGGCGGATGTACTGGCCCTCCCGCAGCGCCCCCTCGAAGTAGGGGCGCAGGTTCTCGGAGATCCGGGACGCGCTCTCCGGTGAGTTGTCCGAGATATCCAGATAGATCAGCAGCAGCGGGGCGTCGCTCTTGGGCGGGTCGTCCTGGTAGCTGGTGCAGTCGATGGGGCCGTCGGCCTTCTTGCCGAGCATCGTGTCCATCGTCTGGCAGCCGGCCAGCGCGGGCGCGACGAGCAGCGCCGCGGCGAGCAGGCTGGTCGCCCGCGGCCGGGACGAGCCCGGTAGCCGGGAGGAGCCTCGCGGCCGGGAGAAGCGCAGGCGGGTCATCCCGGTCACCTCAGCACGATCTCGACCCGGCGCCGGCTGGCGTCGGCAACGTTGTCGGCGGCGCCCGCCTCGCCCTTGGCGACGACCTCGAGCATGGCCGCGGGGATGTCCTGACTCGTGAGATAGGTCTGGACGGCGACCGCGCGATCCCGGGAGAGCTCCAGGTTGTGCTCCGTGGAGCCGAGGCCGTCGCTGTAGCCGACGACCTGGACCTTCCCGTCGTGCTCGCGGATCTGGGGCACGATGCCGGCGAGCGCGGTGGCCGCCTCGGGGCGCAGGGCGGCGCTGTTGGCGTCGAAGAGGTAGTCGGCGCTGACCGTGGAGACCCGGCTGCCGTCGGCCTGGGTGATGAAGCTGCTCAGCGGCGGGAGCGGGTCCGCGGACACCGCCGGCGGCACTCTGGTGGCATGCGGGGCGGGGGTGAAGGTGGACGCGGCGGCGTCGTTGGAGCAAGCTGCGGTTAGCCCGAGCAGAGCAGCCAGCGCGAACGGTGCGCATACCGCGAGCCCGGGTAGCCGGCGTCCTGCGGACGCGGCGCGTCCGGCGGTGCGAAGCGCGAGATACACGGTCGGCCCCCAACAGCGAGTGCGGCGCCAACCATAACCGTGTCGATTAGCGCCGCTTCACCCAGGCTTGGGTGTTGTGTCAACAGTGGGGTGAGACCGTTTTGTGTTGACTTCATGGGAGTGCGGCGGGGCTAATCGAAGGCCGGTGCCACCGGTTGCTGAGGTGGGCTCGAGAAAGTTGAGTTTTCCGGTTCGTGGTGTTCTGTCATGTTTTGCGCCGCTCGGGCACTCGGGCGCTCGCGGCGTGACGCCYAGCCATGCCGGTGCGGAACACGGCCCGGAGCCGGCGAGGTGGGCACCTCACCGGCTCCGGGGCCGTGCGACGTCGAGACCAGCGACGTAAGTGTCAGCGACGTCAGGGATCAGCGACGTCGAGACGTGTTGACCGCGAAGACCGCCAACGGCGGAATGATCATCGCGGCCGCGGTCATGCCCAGCGCCACCGGGATGGAGTACAGCCGGACAACCGCGCCGGCCAGGACGAACAGGGTCAGGCACAGTGCCATCGAGATCAGGTACCGGTGCCGTGCCCGCCGGCTCGGGCTCCAGGCCGTCGCCTCGTCGTCCGACCAGGCGGCCCAGATGTCGGGCTGGTCCGACTGCCAGACCGTGCTGTCCGCCGACTGCGCGCGTCGGCGCGAGCGCCGCCGCCCGCTGGTGGCGCCCCGGTGCCCGGGCTCGTCCAGGTTCTCCTGGCCGCCCAGGGTGCCGTCGGCGCTGCCGAAGGGCCCTGAGTCGGCCCCGCGTGGCCCTGAGCTCGCCCCGAACGGCCCGGAGCCCGCCCCGGCGGCCCCGGCGGCCCCGGCGGCCCCGGCGGCTCCGGCCCAGGCATCGGGTGAGCCCGCGCCCGGCGCCGGTGCGCCCGATCCGCCGGCCTGGGCCTGACCCGGGGCCGTGGCATCCGGCCGGCCCGAGCGCCCGGACGGATCCGGGGCTGCCGAGCCCGCCCGCCCGCCGGAACCGGTCCGTCCGCCGGGCGTGCCCCGTCCCTGCGGCGAACGGTTGCCACCGGAACGGCCCGGCTCGTCATAGGCGTCGAGCAGGTGGGCAAGCCACAGATCATGGGCACGCCGCATACCGGGATCAGAAAGCACCCGGTATGCCGCGTTTACCCGAAGGAATGCACGTTGGGATCCGCCGGCATCCGGATGAGCGCGTTTCACCACGCGGCGATAGGCAGCGTGGACTTCCTCGTCCGAAGCCGTTGGTGCGATCCCGAGCACCTCGTACATCGAGGCCCGCAAGTACTGGGCCGACTGGCTTTTTGGCGTATCACGCATGGCGATCACCTCCCGGCGCCCGTGCATTGGGGCGTCGCGTCGACCTGAACCCCACCGTAGGCCGGATCTCGCGGATCGGCCCGTTCCAGTCGCGGTGAGCGACGCCACGGATAGCCCGAAGGTCGGTCGCCGTCAGTGCGGCTTGGCCGTGACGAAGATCGATGTGGAGGGAACGAACTGCCCTCGAAGGGGGCCCCACTGGYCCCACACCTGGTCGTGCCCCTCAGGCCATTCCGGCTCGATGACATCGACTAGTACCAGGCCAGCGGCAACGATCTCCCGGATCCGGTCGCCCATCGTCCGGTGTGCCTCTATATAGAGCGGTTCACCTGCGGCGGAATGCTCCGTATACGCGCGACGATCGAAGTAACTGTGGAAGACGACTAGCCCGTTAGCGTCGGGGGCATCCGGCAGACACCACACGAAGGGGTGGGTGGTGGAGAAGATCCACCGGCCTCCCGGTCGCAGAACCCGGGCGGCCTCCCGCATCAGCGCCAGGCTGTCGGCGACGAACGGGACGGCGCCGAACGCCGAACAGGCGATGTCGATGCTCTCCGAGCGGACCGGGAGAGTGATCGCGTCCGCCTGGACGAGCGGAACCGGCACTCCGGTGTCTTCGTTCAGCCGGCGCGCCTGGGCCAGCTGGCCCGCGGAGAGGTCGGTGGCGATCACGGTCGCGCCCTGGGTGGCCAGCCACCGCGCGCACTGGGCCCCGCCGCAGCCGATCTCCAGCACGACCCGGCCGGAGACGTCGCCCAGCAGCCGTACGTCGGACTCGCGAAGTCCCTCCGGGCACCAGCAGAAGTCGACGTCGCCGAGGAACTCGCCGTGCTCGGCGTAGTAGGCGGGGGCCTCGTTGTCCCAGTAGTGCCGGCTGGCGGCCCTGGCGTCCTCCGAGTCCATCTCGGTGTAGCCGTAGGAGGGGTCGGTCGGAATGGTCACGGCGGCAATGGTCGCACCACCCGGCCGGAGCAGGGCCGCCGCCGGCAGCGGCAGGTGCCGGCCGCGGTCAGGTGCCGGCCGCGGTCAGGTGCCGGCCGCGGTCAGGCGCAGGTGTGGGTGACCGCGGTGCCGATCACTGCCCGGTTCTCCACGATGCTCACCGGGGTGTAGACGACGGTGCCGCTGCCCTCGCGGTCGACCAGGCGCCCCCGCCGGCTCTCACCGACCTCCCTGGCGCGGCCCTTCAGGGAGTCCAGGCCGACCTCGCGGTCAGCCGGACCGAACGGGCCGGTGCCCACCAGGCCGGCCTGCTGCGGCGCCTGTGTGGCGTACACCCGGACGACGCAGCCGGGCACCGTCGTCCAGCGCAGCACCGTTCCGCCGAGGGTGTCGCGGGCCTCCAGGTCCACGACCGCGCGCGGCCGGGCGATGACCTTGGCGGCGACCTCGGTGAAGGTCTCGGGCCGCAGCCCGTCCGACTCCTCGCCGGCGGCGACCCAGACGCGGTACCGGTAGACGGCGCCGGCCTGCACGTCGCTGTCCACGAAGCTGCCCTTGAAACCGCGGTAGCGGCGCATCGCCCCCCGGACGGACGACGTCTCGTCGTGGGTCCGTTCGATGATCACCTCGTCGTGACCGGGCATCAGACGCCACGAGAGGGCCACCGCGTCGTCGGTCATGTCGGCGCGCAGGGCGGTGACCGGGGGAAGCACGGTCCGCATCGGGCTACGGGCCGCCGCGGACCTGGCCGCGCCCGCGCTGCGCGGGCCGACCGCGACCACCTCGTGCCAGACCTGGACGCCCTTGGGGACGCCCGCGTCGAACAGCTCCGTGGCGGAGGTGATCCCGAGGCTGCGCTCCCGGCGGCCGCTGTCGGCCTCGGGGGTGGCGACCACGCGCACCACCCGATAGCTCTCGGCGCCGGGCGAGGCCGTCCAGGCGATCAGCAACGCGCCGTCCTGTTCGACGACGGTCACTTCGGCCGGCGGCGGTGGCGCTCCATCGGCCGGGCTGGGTCTGGCGTCCGGGCTGGGTCTGCTGGCCGTGCTGGGGCTGCCGGCCGTGCTGGGGCTGCCGGTGGGCCGTGGAGCGGAGCTGTCGGCAGGGGCGGTAGGCCGTGAAGCGGGGCGCGCGAGGGTGGTGGGCGCGTCCGGATCCGGCAGGGTCGGTGGGAGCCGTGAGGCCGGGGTGTCGTCGGCTCGGGCGCGCCAGCCCAGACCGTCCACGCGGACCACGGGACCGCCGCTACCTGGCTGCCCAGGCTCGTCCGCCGCCGCCGCCGGTGTCGGTGTCGACTGGCCGGCACCGCCGAGGAGGGCTGTCCCGGTCCGGGAGCCGACGCCGCCCGACAGAGCGCCTAGCGCGATCGTGCCGGTCGCCTCCACGGCCGGCCTCGCGTCGGCGAGCTCGCCGAGCATCGACCGGGCCGCGCCGGCCGGGAGCCGCCGCTGTGGTTCCTTCTCCAACAGGCCGGTCAGGACGCCCGCCAGCGGACCGGCGAGTCGCATGGGTGTCGGCGGATGGAGCAGTACGGACGTCAACATGGCGCCGAAGCTCTCCCGCTCGAACGGGGGATGGCCCTCGACGGCGAAATACAGTGTTCCGCCCAGGCTGAACAGGTCGGCTTCGAACGTGGCCGGAGAGTTGTTCAGCCGTTCCGGCGCCATGTACAGCGGCGTGCCGAGCACTCCGGTCACGGTCAGCGTCGGATCGCCGTCGCCGGTCGCGATACCGAAGTCGGTGAGCACCACCCGTCCGTCCGTGCCGATCAGGATGTTCGACGGCTTCACGTCGCGGTGCACGATCCCGCGGTCGCGGGCGGCGAGCAGCGCGTCGATGACGGCGACGCCGATCTGGGCGACCGCCGGCACCGGCAGCGGCCCGGAGTCACGCACCATCTCGAACAGCGACCGCGACGGCACCAGCTCCATGACGATCCACGGCAGGCCGTTCTCCAGGACGACGTCCAGGATGGTCACCACATGTGGGTGGCCGCGCAGCTTGGCGGCGTGCCGGGCTTCGCGCATCGCGCGTTCCACCCGTTCGGCCCGCTCGTCGCTCGGCACACCGCCGGCGAACTCCATCTCCTTGAGCGCGACCTCGGTCTCCAGGACCTCGTCGAAGGCACGCCAGACCGTCCCCATCGCGCCTGCTCCGAGCCGTGCGACAAGCCGGTAGCGTCCCGCGACGAACCGTGCACGTTCCGGACCGACTGCCACCTGACCCCCTCGGCCCCACACATCACCGTGGCCAGCATCTCAGGCGACTGTTGGCAACGGGACACCGAGGACGGATCGCCGACAACGAGCTTTTCCATCTCACGGTGCGCGGTCAGGCCACCGCAGGTTCGAGCCGACGACGAAAGGGCGCAATCTCCGTCGGTCCACCGCCGGTCCTCCGCCGGATCAGCCGCGCAGAAGCCACAGCTCCACACCGTCGACCTGATTCGGCGGCGTGCCCACGATGCCGGTCATCAGCCTGGACAGCTCGGCGCGCCGCGGCGTCGGCCCCAGGATGACCGCCGCCGGCGCGAGTTGGGCGAACGCGCTGCGCACGGCGGGATCCGCGAGCGCGGCGTCGGCGTCCGCCCGGCCCTGCTCGATGGCCACCAGGGCGCTGTTCAAGGGGTCCGTCCACGCGTTGAACACGGCGCGGCCGTCCGGGCCCGGGATGGTGCAGTAGCAGCCGGGCAGGCGGAAGCGGTAGTGCGCCTCGGCCTGCCACAGCATGGCCTCGGTCCGGGACGGATAGGGGTAGGGCAGCACGAGCGCCGTCGCGTCTTCGGGAACGGCCTCCACCGCGGCACCGGTGAAGAAGGCGGGCGTGACCGCGGCCGTCGTCACGTGGGCGCGTGGCAGCAGCGGCACCACGACGGTCACGGCGGCCAGGACGGCCATGACGAGCCTGGTGCGGCCGGTGCGGCCGGCGAGGGCTGCGCTGATCGTTCCCGGTCGGCCGGCCCCTCGCCACGAGGTTTCCTGACCGGCGGTGCCTCGCCGGGGGGCGCGATGGCGCGGGGCGTGCCGAGTGTGCGGGGCGTGCTGTGTATGCGGGGTACGCCGCGTGTGCGGGGCGTGCCGAGTATGCAGGGCGTGCGGTGCGGACCCTGGCTGCCGGGCGCCGGGGCGTGCGGCCGTGGCGGCCCGGTGCAGGCCGGTCGCGACGACGATCCCCACGAACATCATCAGGTAGAGCGCGAAGCGGGACGGAAGCGCGCTGTTGATGACCGGCGCGTCTTCCAGGGCGAGCCAGGGCAGTGGAATGCCGGTGATCCGGCCGTCCACGTGCAGGTGGCCGCCGAGGGAGAGCACCGCCGTCACCACCGCAAGTGGAGCGAACAGGGCCACAAGAGGATCACGCCGTAGCCGGATGGCCACGGCAGCCGCAACGAGAACCAGCGGGAGGCCGAGGTAGCCGGTGACCTCCACCGCGTTGCCGGTGAACCGCGCGCTGTGCCGCAGCGCGATGTCGGGTGCGACAAGCTGGGCGGGGGTCGGCGTGACGAAGGTCAGCAGGTCCGACACGGCGACGTTGTGTGGCTGGATGTTGCCGTGGACCCGAAGTGGGCCCAGGAACTGGACGGCCAGCGGCCACAGCAGCAGCGCTGCGGCGACGGCCGCGCAGACAGCCAGGCCGCGCGCGAGCGCCCCGGCGCGGGCCCGTGCGACGTCGCGGTGCAGGAGCGCCGCGATGACCAGGCCCGCCCCGCCCATCAGGGCCGACGTCGCCACGATCTCCTCGGAGATCAGGGCCTGGGCGGCGACCGCGAGCCCGAGCAGGGCTCCCGTGCGGACCGGCGGCCGCCCCCGCACCACCAGGTCGTCGAGCAGCGCGAGCAGCAGCGGTGGGAAGACCGCGAAGGTGAGGTGCAGATGGCCGTAGGACTCGCCGATCATGTACGGCCCGAACCCGTAGAGCAGGCCGGCCAGCGCGGCGGCCGGCGCGGACAGCCAGCGCAGCAGCACCCGGAACAGCGTGAACGCCGACAGCGCCGGTGCCAGTGTCAGCAGAAGGTTGAGGGAGACGACCGGGCCGAACAGCGCGGTCACCGGCGCGACGAGCAGCCCGAGGAGCGGAACGGGCGTGCTCCAGAGGATGTTGGTGCCGGTGGGAGCATTCAGATGGGACGTGACGAACGGGTCCAGGCCGGACGTGAGTGCGTGCGGGATCCAGCCGAGATACCACGCGAAAAGCACCGAGTCGCTCTCGCCGTAGAGCACGCCGCCGGGCTCCGCCCACGCCGCCCGGAAGATCAGGACCGCGAGCGCGAGGTACCCGGCGAGAACGGCGAGCGATCTGGGAACCCGGCGCAGGGACCGGCCTGGACCGGCCGCGGATGTCAGAGGGCTGCCGGCCTCGCCGGGCCCGCCCGTCCCAACCGTTCCATCCGTCCCGGCGGGGCCGGCGGGAGGAGCGGCCGGCCGGACCGCCTGGGACGCCGGATCCGCGCAGGTTGCCACACCGTTCCCCCCTCAGCACGGACGGACGTAGCCGATCGCGGGCCGATCTGCGGCTGAAGCGGCATGTCTACACCTGAGGCGCTATGCGCCCTGATCCATCCGATGTACGTGGAATAGACCCTAATGCTTACTGTGGGTCCGATGCGGAGGCGGCTGGTCGCCCTGTTCGTCCCATTCGGCGACGAGTGCCGACCACCTGCGATAGCGCGCGACCGAGTAACGCGGAGAAACCCGGCCGCGCGGGTCGAAGACCGCGACGGGGTACCCGCGCTCGGCCCGGTAACCGCGTTCCGCGATGATCACGCGGCCGCCCAGCCGGGCCACGCCGACCACGCAGGGGTGCCTCGTCCACCGTGGCCGGCGGGCCGCCGCGAGAAGTGCGGAGCTGCGCCAGGCGTAAAGGCCGCACACGCAGTCATCGGCCGGTGTCCGCTCGTGCGGAGCCTGCCGGCCCGTCTCGGTGCGCAGGCAACACGCCTCGGTCAGGCCGTCGGGGCGCCACAGCAGCAGGCCGCTGGGGAACGGTGACCACGGGGTCCAGGCGGGGCGCAGCAGGCCGTCGCCGTCCACGGCCCACTGGCGCCACCCGAGCAGGCTCACGCGGGCGCCGGCTCGACCGCGGGTTCGACGGGTTCGACGGGCTGAGCTGGTTCGGCGGGTTCGGGCCGGGCCGGGACGTGCACGGGAGCCGTCAGCGGCTCCTCGTCTGGAAATCCGATCGGTTCGTCCTCGACGATGCGTTCTGGCTTGCCGACGTCGCCCATTCATGGAACGGTCCCGGGCCGCCACGGTGGGGTCAATGCCCCGATTTGCCCAAGCCGGGCCAGTCCTCGCGGGGAGTGGTCGGCCACCCGTCCGTCCTGTCCGGCTCGGCCGTCCTGCCCCGCTCGTCTGCCCCGGTCGCCCTGACCCCGGTTCACCTTGACCGGTTCGACCGGTTCACGACTTGTTCACCTTGACCCGTTCGCCGTGACCGCCCGTGGGCCGGCTGGCCGTCCTGTGCGCGGGGTCCGCCATAAGGTGCTTGTATGAAGATCCGTATCGGGATCGGCTTCGCCTCGGTGTCCGGCGGGGAGTTCGCCGAGCGTGTCGATGCGATGGAGAAGCTCGGCCTGGATTCGCTCTGGTTGTCCGAGCAGCTCTCCACCGTGGCTGTCGACCCGCTCGCGGGCATGGCCTACGCGCTGGGACGCACCAGCACTCTCAAGGTGGGAACCAGCGTCGCGGTGCTTCCCGGGCGCAATCCCGTGCTGCTCGCCAAGCAGCTCGCGACGATGGCAGCGCTGGCTCCGCGGCGGGTTCTGCCCGTGCTGGGGCTCGGCCCCGCCCGGGCCGCCGACAGGTCCGCGTTCCCGGTGCCCGCCGGGCGTCGGGGGGCGGTGTTCGACGAGGCGCTGCTGCTGGTGCGGCGGCTGCTGGTCGAGGAGTCCGTGACCTTCCACGGTGAGTTCTTCGACGTCACCGATCTCGGTATCGGTGACCGCCCGCCCCGCCCACTCGACATCTGGCTCGGCGGTGCGGCGCCGGCGGCCCTGCGTCGCATCGGCCGCCTCGGCGACGGATGGCTGGCCAGCCTGATCGATCCGGCGGAGGCCGCCGCCGGCATCTCGGCGATCAACGCCGCGGCCGCGGCGGCGGGCCGGGAGATCGACCCCGAGCACTTCGGGCTGAGCCTGCGCGTCACGTTCGGCGAGCTTTCGGCGTCGACCGTGGAGGCACTGCGGGCTCGGCGGCCCGACGGCGACCCGGCCGAGCTCGTGCCGCTGGGCTGGGCCGCGGCGCGGGATCTCATCGCGAGGTATGTGGCGGCCGGGGTGAGCAAGTTCGTCATCTACCCGGCGATCGGGCCGGCCGGCTGGCCGGAGTTCCTCGACGGCTTCGTCCGCGAGCTGGTGCCGCTGCAGACCTGACCTGCCCGGGTGGACCGGGCCGGCTCCGCGAGCGCGGCCGGACCTCCGCGAGCGCGGCCGGGCCTCCGAGATCCCGGTGGCCCGGTGGCCCGGTGGCCCGGCTTGGCGAGTCGCAAGAGTGAACGATTTTGGTCGCTCCAACGACCAAAATCCTCACTTCTTGCGGTTCACCAAGTGCAGTTTGCACCTTTTGAGGTGAATTGCCAGTTCTTCGCGGCGGTGCGGGATCCCAAGATCCTCAGATCTTGCCTGGGAGCAGTGGTCGCCCTCGCGGGTCAGATGACGGTGATTCCGCCGTCGACGACGAGCGTCTGGCCGGTGACGTAGCTGCCGGCGTCGGAGGCGAGGAAGACCAGCGCGGCGGTCAGCTCCTCGACCTCACCGAACCGCCCCGCGAGGATACGTGACTCCCGCTCCTCCACGTAGCCGGGCTGGTAGAGGTCGGTCATCTCCGTCTTGAAGAAGCCGGGCGCCAGGGCGTTGACCCGGATCCCGCGCCGCGCGGTCCACTGCTGGGCCAGGTCGCGGGTCAGGCCGATCAGGCCGGCCTTGCTGGCCGAGTAGGCGGCCTGGGGGAGCCCGCCGCTCTTGAGGCCGAGGACGCTGGAGATGTTCACGATGCTGCTGCCGGGCTGCATGACCCGGCCGGCGGCCTGAGCCATCCAGTAGCAGCCGTTGAGGTTGACGTCGATGACGGAACGGAACTGCTCCGGAGTCTCCCGCGTCGCCGGGGCCGCCCAACCCAGACCTGCGTTGTTGACCAGGATGTCAACCCGCCCAAAGGTGGTAATCGCCTCGTCCACGAGACGTTGACAGGCGGCGGGGTCGGCGACGTCCGTACCGACGCAGACGGCCCGGCGACCTTCCTTCTCCACCAGCGCCGCGGTGGCTGCCAGTCGGTCCGTGCGCCGCGCGCCGAGGGCGAGGTCGGCACCGGCCTCGGCGAGGCCACGGGCGAATCCGACCCCGAGGCCCGAGGAAGCACCGGTGAGCACGGCGACCCTGCCGTCAAGGCGGAATCTGTCCAGCACTGACATGTCAGTTCCTCGCTTCCGGTGTTCGGAGCTGCTCCGCAGCGTGAACGGCACTTCATCGTGTGGTGGGGCCACTGCGTGGAGCCACCGATTCTCGGTGTCCGTGCCGCCCGCGCGCGACTGATTCGTGTACCACCCGCGACCGATCCGAGTACAGGCCGCCGTGGCGGGGCAGAATCCCGGGACGGAAACCGGCCTCATGGTGCGAGTGGACCAGGCGGCCAGCCGGCTACGCCGAACAGCGGTGTCGCGCACCCCAGGGGGCGGTCGGAGGAAAAAGGATCCTGTTCGCCACTTCCCCTTTGTGACGTCACACATCACAATCTGGCCATCATTCTTGGTCGAGTTGGCGGCCGAGTAGGCGTCGGTGGAGGAGGAGCCGTGGAGCAGGCGGAAGGACGTCGACTCGCCACGCGGACGACGTCGGGCAGTCATGTGATCGTGGGCCTTCGCGCCGGAGACGCCGGAGATCTCGCCGATGTCCTGCTGGCGGCGGAGCTCGCGGCACGGATGGGTTCCCGGCTGGTCGTCGTGGCCGTGCGTGACCGGTGGTCGCGGTGGGCCCGCTGGTCCACGGGCATGTACGGGGCGTTCGGGATGGAAGGCGTCGCGTACGCCTCCCGCAACGCCGAGCAGGAGGTCGACGACGAGTTCCAGCAGCGGGTCGCGGACGTCGTCAGCCTCGTCAACGTCGAGTGGACCCTGGAGTGGGTCAGCGGCTCGTGTGAACGTGCCGCGATGCGCTACGCCCGGCGTAACCCGACCGCGCTCGTGATGTTCCGGCCGCCCTCCGGGCGTTGACGGGGGCTGGTGCTGGTGGGCCGGTGGGCTGAGCCGGCCCACCACCGGTTCCCGCCCGGAGGCCGGGCGTGCTCTCCGGTGGACGGCTCAGCGTCCGCCGGAGACGTCCACGATCGCGCCGGTGGTGTAGGAGGCACCGTCCGAGCACAGCCATGCCACGGCGTCGGCGACCTCGTCGGCGGTGCCGGGCCGGCCGGCCGGGATGCTGCTCGCCGCCTGCGCCGGCCGGTCGGGGTCCCCGGTGGTCGCGTGGATGTCGGTGAGAATGATCCCCGGCCGGACCGCGTTCACCCGCACCTTCTCGCCCGCGACCTCCCGGGCCAGGCCGATCGTGAACGTGTCGACCGCGCCCTTGCTGGCCGCGTAGTCGACGTAGACCCCCGGGCTGCCGAGCCGGGACGCCGCGGAGGAGATGTTGACGATCGACCCGCCCGCCCCGCCGTGCCGGGTCGACATCCGGCGCACGGCCTCGCCGGCGCACACGATCACCGAGATCGTGTTGATGGTGAACATGCGGGTCAACCGGTCGACCGTCATCTCGTCCACCCGGGCGGCCCGGTCGGTGACCCCGGCGTTGTTCACCAGGACGGTGAGCTGGCCGAGGCTGTCCGCGGCGGTGAACACCGCGGGGATGCTCGCCGGGTCCTCGACGTCCGCCGCGACGGCGATCGCTCCGGTCGGCGTCCCGGGCAGGCCGTGCGCAGCGTAGAACTCGCGCGTGGCGGCGTCGCAGGCCCGGACGACCTCCGCGGCGGCGTCCTTCTCCTTGCGGTAGGTGAGGCAGACCGTCCACCCGGATCCTGCGAGCAGCCGGGCGGACGCCGCCCCGATCCCTCTGCTCCCACCGGTCACGACAGCCACGCCACGGCCTGCCTTCGGCACTGACCGCTCCGACAGCGTCATCGCATTCCTCCTGGTCCTGGTCCGGCCGTCCTGGTCCGGCCGTCCTGTCCGGCCGTCCGGTCCGGCGGGGGCCCGGCGGTCGGGCCGAGGCCGGGCCAGGCCACCAGCGGCTCGTCTCGGTCGGCACCTCGGTCGGCTTCATCCTCTCTCGGAGCCCGACCCCGGCCACTCGACGGCCCTGGTCAGGGGGTCGGTCAAACGGGACTCAAGGGATCGAACGGGCACCAGGCGGGACCGGGCGGGTGCCGAACCAGGCCCCCCTCAGGCCGCGGGCCGCAGGAGCCTCCGACGCCGGCGCGGAGACTTGCCGGACGCGGCCCGGGATGCCCCGGGTCCGGTCGCGTCCCGTCGCGCCCCGATCGCGGGCGCCTGCGTGGGGACTGACACGGGCACCGATACCGGCACCGAGACCGGCGCTGACACCGGCGCTGACACCGGCACGGCCACGGGTACGGGCACGGGCGCCGACACGGAAGCCGTCGCCGAGGCCACGCCGGCCGGCGGGGTGGGCCAGGCGGGGTGCACCCGAAACGCGAACACATCGCCGACCCGCCCCTTCACCGGGCGCGGGTCCAGCGGGACGACGAGGTCGGCCGGAAGCACGGCCGCCGTCGCCGCGCTGAGGATCGTCGCGCCCGCCTCGGCCATGGTCTGCAGCCGGGCGGCAAGGTTCATCGTGTCGCCGACCAGGGTGTACTCCCGGCGGGCGTCACAGCCCAGCAGCGCCGCGGCCACCTCGCCCGTGGAGACGCCGACGCCCAGCCCGAAAGGCTCCAGGCCGCCGCGCCTGGCCCACTGCTCGTTCAGGGCGTCCTGGCGGCGGTGCATGGCCTGGGCGGCGTGCACCGCCCGCTCCCGGTGATCGCTGGTCGGATTCGGCGCGCCGAAGACGGCGACGACCGCGTCGCCGGCGTACTGCAGGACGCTGCCGCCCTCGTCGAGGATCGCCGCGTTCATCTCACGTCGGTGCTCGTCGAGCTGGTGCGCGAGCACCATCGGGTCCGTGCGCTGCGCGATGCCCGAGTAGCCGCGGATGTCCGACATCAGGACGGTGACGTCGAGGCGTTCCGCGCGACTGGCGGCCGTCGCGTCGTCGCGCAGCTTCTCCGCCAGGCCACTGGGCAGCAGCCGCGCGAGCTCGGCGTCCTGCTCCTCTCGTTTCATCAGCGCCTCGTGCAGCATGCGCAGTCGGCGTAGCGCCCCGGCCTGCCCCGCACTCGCGCCCTGGGCGAGCCGGAGCAGCAGGGTGTCGATCGCCGCGTTGACCGCGGCGGGGGTGTCGCCGTGACGTGCCGCGATCGCGGCGACGGGCCGCCCGTGGGCGACGTCGCGCAGCAGTTCCTCCTGCTCCGGGCTGAGCGTCCCGGACTCGCGCACCGGTGTCATGACGGCCGCGACGATGTCGGGGTCCAGCAGGGAGCCACCGGTGGCCACCTCGCGGATGGCCCGGGCCAGCAGATCGGGGTCGGCGACCCGTTCCTTCAGGAGGTAGGCATAGCCGGACGCACCGTCCCGAAGCAGCGCGATCGCGTAGTCGGGCTCGTCGTACTGGGAGAGGAGCACGATGCCCGTGGCCGGGTTCGCCGCGCGGATGAGCTGGGCTGCGCGTACCCCTTCGTCGGTGAAGTCCGGCGGCATGCGGATGTCGGTCACGACCACCTCGGGACGCAGCCGGCCGGCGGCCCGCACGAGTTCGTCGTGATCGGCGGCGACTCCGATGACCGAGATGTCCGCGACCTGGGAAAGCAGCGCCCGGACACCCTCGCGGACGATGAGGTTGTCGTCCGCGAGCAGTACGGTGATACGCGTCGTCCGGACTGTGTTGATGTTTTTCGTGTCGCCGTTCGCTGTGGTGATGTCCGCTGGCCTGGTAGCGCCGGCTGCTGCTGTCGCCGCTGTCGCCGCTGTTGCCGCTGTCGCCGCTGTTGCTGTCGCCGCGGCCGCCGTCCGGACGCCGGCGCCCGGGCCGTCGCCGCGGGCCGGGTGGTCGCGCCCGGTGGTGTGGTCGCGCCCGGTGTGGTCGTTCCCCGTGGTGTGGTCGTTCGTGGTGTGGCTGGTTGTACTGTCGCCCGCCCTGCGGTTGCGCGCCATGGCAATATTCAGCCGATTCGGCACCGTCGGCGCCAGCAGGCTGGGGTCACCCCGGCGGGGGTGCTGGCACCACCTTCGTGGGGCGGACTGGCCTCACCGCTCGCTGCACACTGCTTACCGCTCCCCGCTGGTCCCGGGTAGCCGGTCGCAGGTCGTGGTCGCCGCTGGCCGTGGCCGTGCGGCGTCCGGCACCTGGCAGGCTAGATCGTATGTTCCTTATAAGGATTCCGTTTCAATCCGTACGAGGTCGATCCTGGTAAGCGGCGCGGGCTAACATGCGTCATTGCGTGACACATCGTTCACAGTCTGGGAGTTGTCGTTGGCGGGATATGCCGACGTCCCGCCTGGCAGTCTGCTGGATGCCGCGCCGGACGCGATCGTCGGTGTTCGCCCGGATGGCCGCATCGTCCTGGTGAATGCCCAGGCCGAGTGGCTGTTCGGGTACAGCCGCGAGGAGCTGGTCGGTCAGCCGGTGGAGATCCTCGTTCCCGAGGTGTTCCGCGCGGCCCATCCGGCTCGGCGGGGCGCCTATCTGGCGGATCCGCGGCCACGGCCGATGGGCGCGGGGATGGAGCTCGCGGCCCTTCGCCGGGATGGGACCCAGTTCCCGGCCGAGATCTCGCTCTCGGCCGTCCAGACCGCCGACGGCACGTTCGTCACGGCAGCGATCCGTGATGTGACAAGTCGTAAGCGTGCCGAGGCGATGTTCCGGGGCCTGCTGGAAGCGGCGCCGGACGCGATCGTCGGTGTGCGTCCGGATGGCCGCATCGCGTTGGTGAACGCGCAGGCCGAGCGGCTGTTCGGGTACGGCCGCGACGAGCTGGTCGGCCAGTCGGTCGAGATCCTCGTGCCGGAGTCGGCCCGGCACCTGCACCCACGCCACCGCGAGCGTTATTTCAGCGATCCGCGGCCACGCCCGATGGGCGCGGGCATGCAGCTCGCCGCGCGGCGCCGGGACGGCACGGAGTTCCCGGCCGAGATCTCGCTGTCCGCGCTGGAGACCGACGACGGGCTGCTCGTCTCCGCCGCGATCCGTGACGTCACCGACCGGCTGGAAGCGCAGGCGGAGCGGGAGCGGCTACGGGCCCAGGCCGAGCGGGAGCGGCTGGAGGTGCAGCTTCACCAGTCGCAGCGGCTGGAGAGCCTGGGCCAGCTCGCGGGCGGGGTGGCGCACGACTTCAACAACCTGCTCGCGGTCATCATCAACTACACCACCTTCGTGGGTGAGGTCGTCACTGACGCCGCGAAGATCCAGGGCGGCCGCTGGGAGTCCGCCCGGCAGGACATCGAGCAGATCCAACGGGCCGCCGACCGGGCCGCGCAGCTGACCCATCAGCTCCTCGCCTTCGGCCGGCGTGAGGTCGTGCAGCCCAGGCCGCTCGACCTCAACGGGGTCGTGCACGACATGGAGCAGCTGCTGCGCCGCACCCTCGGCGAGCACGTGGAGCTGCACACCTCCGCGTACCCCGACCTGTGGCCCGTGCTGGCCGACGTCGGCCAGATCGAGCAGGTTCTGGTCAACCTCGCGGTCAACGCCCGGGACGCCATGCCCGGTGGCGGCACGCTCACCATCGACACGGCGAACGTGCGGGTCGACGAGGAGGCGGCCGCCACCCATCCGGGCTCGCGCCCCGGGCGTTTCGTGCATCTGAGGGTGAGCGACAGCGGCACGGGCATGCGCCCGGACGTGGTCACGCGGGCCTTCGAGCCGTTCTTCACCACCAAGGCGAAGGGCGAGGGCTCCGGGCTGGGCCTCGCGACCGTCTACGGCATCATCACCCAGGCGGGCGGCCACGTGGAGATCATCTCGACGGTCGACGTCGGCACCACCGTCAGCGCGATGCTGCCGGCGATCGAGGGCGCGGTACCGGCGATCGAGGAGGTCGCGGCGGCCGGTGAGCTGTTCGGCGGCGAGACGATCATGGTCGTGGAGGACGAGTCCGCGATGCGCGAGCTCACCCGGCGCATCCTCGCCCGCAACGGCTATCGGGTGATCACGGCCCGCAGCGGGCCCGAGGCGATCACGATGGCCCAGCAGCTGACGGTCGACATCCACCTGCTGCTGACGGATGTCGTCATGCCGCAGGTGCTGGGCAGGGAGGTGGCGGAGCGGATCTGCCTCGGGCGCCCGAGCCTGCGGGTGCTTTACATGTCCGGGTACGCCTATCCCGCACTCGCCCAGAACGGAACGCTCGCTCCCGGGCTCGCCCTGCTCACCAAGCCGTTCTCGGAGCGGGTGCTGCTGTCCAAGGTGCGCGAGGTGCTCGACGCCGCCCCGACGCCCCGGCCCGCGCTGGGCCAGGCCCCGACACAGGCGGGCCCGTACCCGCTCCCGTGGTCGGCTGACGGCGGCGGCTGAACCGGGCCTGCCGCTGCCGCTGCTGCCGCTATCGCTGCCGGTTGCCGCGCCGCGGCAACCGCACCGCGGCCGACCACGCGCCGGTCGCGGGGTCCGTCCGCAGCTCGGCGCCCAACAGCTGCGCGATCGGCGCGAGTCGCTCCCGCCAGCTCGCCGCGTTGTCCCGCGTGGCCAGTGGGCCGTCCTCGTCGTCGGCGCCGGCGGGCCGCACCTGGTCGTCGGCCTCGGCCGTGAGATCCGGGGCGAAGGGCTGAACCGTGTCGGCATACGCGACCCGCAGCGCCAGGTCGATGCCCTCGGGCCTCGCCCGCACCGACACGAGGGCACGCGCGGCCTGGTGTATCGGATCGCTCTCCTGAAGGAGCAACTGAACGGCGGCGAGCAGAACGGCGACCTCTCCCAGCACCGGCGGGGCGGAATCGAGGTCCAGGCTGATGTACAGCCTTTCCACGAGCACCCCCTCGACCCGTTGGGTCAGGCCGAGCTCGAGCATCTGCCGTGGGCTGCTACCCGGACGGAACGGCGACGGCGGCCGGTGCAACGTGGCCGCGGTGTCACGCAGCCTGGTCTCGATCTGAGTGACCCGTTCGGCCAGGTCCTCGGTCAGGTTGCGGCGCAGGCTCGCCAGCGACAGCAGGATGCCGGTGAGCTCCTGCATCGGGCCGTCGTGCAGGGCGTCGGTCAGCGCCCGGCTCTCGCGTTCCYGTAAGGCGATCATGAGGAACATGAGGCGTTCGGTTGCGTGGGCCGGCCCGACTGGTCTCGGCTGGCTCACCCGGTGCGCCCGGGGCGTACACCGTCCCACGGGCCGTTCTCGGCGGGGCGGTGGCCGGCAAGTCGGTTGACCGCGTCGAGGAGGTCGTCCGCCCGGAAGGGCTTGAGGAGAACCGCCACCTCGTCCGGTGTGGGGTCGGCGACGGCGCCGGTGAGCACGAGGCAGCGCCGGGAGACGAGCGGGTCCTGCGCACGGAGCAGGGCGAACAGCTCGGTGCCTCGTTCCGGGCCGAGCCGGGTGTCGATGATGATTGCGTCGAACTCCAGCGGCCGCAGTGCGAGGGCCTCGGCGATGCCGGCGGCAGTGTCCACCGCCCAGCCGCCGTCGGCCAGCACCCGCGCCGCGAGGACCCGGATCATCTCCTGATCGTCCACCACAAGCGCCCGAGGCCGGACGTGCCGGGGCGCCTCACCACTACATGGGTTCCGCACGCGCCACCTCGGTCGCCCTCAACCAGGACCTCATCGCCGCCTGTCAGCCGAACGGCGACACCATACGGCACGACCCTGATGCTGGATGGCGCAACCACGAGGTCTCGTGTCGCGATGTGCCAGCATTGGTCACCATACGTGCTCGACACCTGCTCCGGGAAGCGGGCTGCCTGCGCTGCCGACACCGTCCCGGCTGACTGTGTCGTTTGTGTGGTCCGTTCGCGTCATCGGATGCCCGGGATCCGGCGAGCGCGCGGGATCCGCCGGGTCCGCGAGGGCGATCCGGCCGGCGCGGTTGCGGCGCGCGGGAGGTGCGAGCGGTGCGGCCGGGGGGCCGCCGCCGGCCCGCTTCGCCTCGTACATGGCGGCGTCGGCCAGCCCGACGACGGCCTGCGGGTCGGCCACCCCGCGGGAGAGCGCGACGCCGACGGTGGCGCCCACCGACACCAGCTGCCCGTCCGCGAGGATGGGCCGGCGTAGCGCCGAGGTGATCCGATCCGCGGCGTGCCAGGCCACCGTCTCCACGTCCAGTCCACCGGTGGGCGCGGTGGACCCGGTCAGGACGGCGACGAACTCGTCACCGCCCACGCGGAACACCGCTCCCCGCTCGGGCCGGTACCAGGCCCGCCCCGCGATGCCGCACAGCCAGGACGACGGCCGGCGCAACCGGCGTCGTCCTTCGTCGTTCCGCTCACCGCCCCCGAGGCCCAGGGCGGCTCCGCCGGACCCGTCGCCCGCGCCGACCACCGACTGCGTGCCATCCGGCGACTGCGCGCCATCCAGTGACACCGTGCCTGCCAGTGGCAGCGCGCCATCCAGCGACAGCGACTGCGTGGTGTCCGCGGCGCAGCCACACGCGGCATCTCCAGCGGCGTCGTCGTCGCGGCTGTCGCCCTCGTGATCGATGCCGGTGTCGGTGTCGCCCTCGGAGGTGAGGATCCGCCGGATTCGCGCCGCGGCCACGCGCAGCACGTGGTCACCGACCGCGTGTCCGAAGGTGTCATTGATGGGTTTGAACCTGTCGAGATCGACGAGCAGGATCGCGAAGGCCGCCTGGTCGCGCGAGATCGTCTCCAGGTGCTCCGCGAGCGCCGCCCGGTTGGGCAGGCCGGTGAGCGGGTCGTGGCGGGCTCGTCGACGCAGCTGTTCGGTGAGACCCCGCCACTGCCCGATCTCCCGGCAGGTCAGGACGGGAACATGCGGCTGCCCCGCCGAGGCCGGCATCTCCCAGGCCGCGGCCTCGATGTCGAACCAGCGGTAGGCGCCGTCCTGCGTCTTGAGCCGGACATCCTGTAGCGATGGTCCGTCCAGCGGTGCGTTCAGGAGCATGCGTACGGCGGGCCGGTCGTCGGGGTGCACGTAGCACAGCAGGTCATGGCCGACCATCGTCGCTCCGTCCCGGCCCAGCAGGTTGCCGACCGCCGCGCTGGCGAAGGCGAGCCGCCCGCCGCGGTCGAGCAGGATGACGATGTCGCTCGCCTCGTGCAGGAGGACGCCGAGCTCGTCGAGGTCCTGGCGGATGGCGCGCTCCTGCCGCCGGTTGGAGACCGCGAGCCCGATGATCGTCACACCGATGATGCCGAAGAGCAGCCCGTTGCCGACTGGACGATGCTCCCGCACACTCTGCTCGACCACGTCGGCGGTCTGGTCGAGCAGCACGTAACCGCCGCCTTTGATCGCGGCCACGACGGCGATCGTGTCGGGTCCGCTGCGCGAGTGCACCTGCCTGGGCTTGCCGTTGCGGATGCCGACAAGCTCGGCCGGGTCGACCAGGACGCGGCCCACCAGAGTCCCGTCCCAGGCCAGGACCGCCTGGCCGTTCTGGTCGAGGATCGAGATGCCGCCCTGGCCGAGGTCACTGGACAGTCCGTCGGTCGTGCGAAGGATCCGGGCCGCCGGCAGGATGTTCGTCGGGCACATCATGAGCTGAGCGGCCGTCACGCCGTCCCGCAGGATCGGGGTGACGGCGCAGATTCGGGCACCGCCCGCGACCGGCAGCAGCGGAGTCAGCGCCCCGCCCTGACTRGAGCGGGCCCACAGCGGGTTGTCCGGAGGAATCGGCACCTCCGCCCCGGGTGGCTCGACCGCCATCGGCCTGCCGGTCCGATCGACCACGGCGAGAAGTGCGCTGGGGCCGGCGATCGGCGTCGCGGCCATGGTTCGCAGGGCTTCGGCGAGGGCGGCGTGGTTGTCGAGGTCCCACGGAAACTCCGAGACGGCACCGGTAAGCCGAGCGGGGTCGCTGACAGCGTGCGCGTACTCGGCGAAGTGCTCGACGAGCGCCGCGCCGGCCGCCAGTCGCTGCCGTTGGGCCCGGTCGCCCGCGGAGGCTTCCACGGACAGGCCGGTGGCCGCCGTGCCCAGCAGGACCACGAGCACCGTCGCGGAAGGGAAGACGGCGGTCAGCCGCCGCTGACGCCTGCCGCCCGGCCGGTACGGCGCGGCCCCGCGGCGGCCGCGGCCGCCGCGGCCCGCCCGTCCACGCCACCGTCGCGAGATCGCCCTTTCGCCGCCTGTCGGCGCTGGGACCGCTCGCGACGCTGCGGAGCTTCCCGGGGCCGACTGCGCTGTCCGTGCCGGGCTCGCTGGCTCCTGCTCCGTCCGATGCCGGCCCGTGATCGGGCCCCCGTCGACGCTCTCGCCGGCGCCTGCGCCGACGCCCGCGTCGACCGTGGCATCGCCGTTCACGCTCGTGTGGCCGTTCACGCTCGTGTGGCTGTTCGCGCCCATGCGGCTGTTTACGATCGCGTGGCTGTTTGCGCTCGTGTGGCTGTTCACGCCCGTGCCGCGGTCCGTGGTGTGGGCCTCGGCCCCGACCTCGGCCCCTGCCTCGGCGACGCTGAGCGCGTGGCAGCCGCGGCCCGCGGCCTTGGCTCGGTACATCGCCTCGTCCGCGGTCCGGACCAGGTGTTCCGGTGGACACGCGGCGCGGGTGACGCCGACTCCGATGCTGGCATCGACAGTGACCTCGGCCGTGTCCAGCGCGATCGGTTCACGCAGCACCGCGCCGATGCGCTCGGCGAGCTCGGCGGCGCTCTCCTCGCCGACGCCGGGGAGGACGACACCGAACTCGTCGCCACCGAAGCGGCAGGGCGTGGGTGTGCCGGCGGCCATCGGCGGCACGGCATCGGCCGCGGGGGCCGCCGCCTTCGCACCCGCGACAGGTACGGCGGCGAGCACGGCGGTGAGCCGCTCGGCCACGACGGTCAGTACCCGGTCGCCGGCGGCATGCCCGTAGTTGTCATTGATCGGCTTGAAATGGTCCAGGTCGATGAACAGCACGGAGACGGGCCCGGCCGGTTCCCGGTCGGCGAGTGCGGTGGCGAGGCGATCATCGAAGGTCGCCCGGTTCGCCAGGCCCGTGAGCGGGTCGTGCTCGGCCTGGAACCCGAGCTCGTCGAGCAGAACCCGCCGCCGCTCGATCGAGTGGCAGGTGAGGACCACCCGTCCTGGACGAACCGTGTCGGCGAGCCGCCGCGCCGACACATCGAACCAGTGCTCGCCGCCGGTGCTGGACAACAGCCGGACGTTCATCACCGTCGAGGGATGCGCCTCGGACAGCACCGCGGCGACCCGGGACATGTCGGCGCGGTGAACCAGCGCCGAAAGCTGCCGCCCGCGAAGCTCGGCGGGGTCGTGCCCCAGCCGGGACAGCACCGCCGGGCTCACGAACTCCAGGAGGCCGTCCGCCGAGACGGTCATCACGATGTCGCGGCTGGCGGCGAGCAGGGAGCGTAGATCGTCACGCCGGCGCAGGGCGCGCGTCTGCTCGTGCAGACCGACGGCGGCAATCGAGAGGACGGCGACGACCGTCACCACCAGCAGGGTGACCATGCGGTGGGAGTGCTGGGTCCGCAGCTGCGCGTATAACTGGCCGGTCGGCTGGGCGAGGTAGGTGAAGTACCCGGTGGTCGGCTGGGCCGCGGCGATGTGGGTGTAGCCGTTCTCACCGCCGGTGGTCCAGATCGTGGGCTCGCCGGCCGAGCGTCGAGTGTCGCCGAGCCGCACCGGGTCGAGCACCCGGGTTCCGATCAGCGCTCTGTCCGTGGAGACCAGCGCGACGCCGTTCGGATCGACTGTCGATACGGAGCCCTTGCCGGGCAGGCGCAGCAGCGCGCCCAGCGCGGTGCCGAGCTGGGCGCCGGATTCCTCGGAGGAGACGCTGACGAGGACGGCCCAGGGGCTGGCCCCGCCCACCGGGACGACAGTGGCCCGCACGACCAGCCCGTTCAGCCTGAACACCGGTGACACCGCGTTGCCGCCGCGCCAGGCGGCCGCCCATGCGGGCCCGAGGTCCGTGACGTCGAGGGTCTCGTGCGCCGGCCTGATCGTGAGGGGAGCCCCGGACCGGTCGATCAACGCGACCAACAGGGTGGTGTCGCCGCTGGTGGTGAACTGGAACCTGGCTGCCAACTGGTTGTTGAGACCGGAGTTGCCGCGCTCGAATGCCGTGCTGTCGACCAGGGCGCGCAGGCCGGCCGGGTCGTCGGTGCCGGCTTCCCAGCTCGCCAGGTTCCTGATCAGATTCGCGCGGCCCGTGAGGCGGGTGCTCTCGGCGCCGTCGAGCCAGCGCCCGCCGACGACCAGTGCGACCGCGCTCAGCACGAGGATCGCGAAGACGCCGCTCAGGAGGGGTGAACAGGCAAGCCGGACCGGGTTATGGAACCACAACCGCCGCCTGACCGGTGGCCAGGCGTGTTCGTCGGTCGCCATCGGGCGCCGCCGGCGGGCCATCGTCATCAGTCGGTTTCCGTTCCACCATCTCGCCGTCGGCATGACGGCCTCGTGCCGGAACCGACCTGGACCGTGGTATTGCCGCGGTCTGTGCAATCCCGGCAGGAAGAGCATACGAGTGTGCGTCTCGAGACTTTCGCCGGCCGGTAGGTCGCCGCGTTCTTTCGTCACCGGTGCCCGGCCGGACGAATTGCCGGTGGCCAGGAATCCGCCAGGTCATGTGTGTAGCACGGAGCCATTTCGGCCGATGATCGTTGCGCGGTCAAACTGGCGCGTGGCCGCTGATCACTGCGGGACCACGGCTGCCAATCCGTCGGTGGTGCGAGTGATGGCCCGGATGGCGGGCCGTAGGCCACTCTCGCGGCAGGGGGATGCCGTGGCTTCCGGGTGCCCCGCAGTGGTCTCTCCATGCCGGAAGGTAGCCGGGCGCCGGCCGCTTCGCAGCACGTAGCGATCATGCGGAAGCGTAGCGGTGGCAAGGTCGGACAGTCGTTGCCGCCGGGTCTCGGACGGTCGCACGCTCCGTAGTCTCGATCATGTCCTCGATCGGGATGGTGGGAGGGCGTCGCTTCCGGTGATCCGACTTGTGGTCGAGCGAACGTGCTGGTCCTCGTCTTGTCTGTGTGGAGGGCGGCAGGTTGTCGTGTGGTTTGGCTGGCATGACACAGCGCTACTGGTGCGCAGTGGGCACAGTAGAAAGGGCTGTCGGGGTGACGAGCCCGTGGGATTACGCGCGGATCGGCGGATGGTCGGTGTGGTAGAAAGGGCGTGACTCAAAGCCGCTGGTTCCAGCCGGTGTCAAATCGATTGCCGGGCCCCGGCCGGGATGGTGGGGGTGCGGTGATGGTCATGGCTGTCTGGCGTCGGGCTGTTCCGGGTGCGTCTCGCTACCGGCTCAGTCCTGAATCCTCCGTGTCCGGAACGATTTCTCGTTAAAGGGTTTCGCTGGGCGTCCGTACCTGTCGGTTCGGGTCCGCGTGCGCCGCGCCCGGTTACGGTATGCAGTAGCCTGATCGTGCTGGCCGCTCCGGGCTGAATTCTGCCCGCGTCGTGGTTCAGGGGCGTGGGCGATGGTTCACTCTCTCCGTGCCCTACCGTCGCCCTGCCGTTGTGGATGACCGGCTCGCCGCGGCCCGTGAGCGGTTGGTCGCGGCGGCCACGGATCTCGTCGCCGAAGCCGGTTGGGCCGGCGCCTCCGTCACGGCGGTCGCGGCAGCGGCAGGCATGTCGGTCGGTTCCGTCTACCAGCATTTTCCGTCCAAGTCGGAGCTGGTGTGCGAGGTCTTCCGGCGAGCCGCGGCGCAGGAGGTGGAGCTCATCCGTGCGGTGGCCGGCGAGCCCAGCCCGGCGCGGGGCGTCGGCCTCGCCGCCGCCGCGGGAGATCCGGTGGATCGCCTCGTGCTGGCGGTCGCCCTGTTCACCCGGCGGGTGCTGGCGCGTCGAGGGCTGGTCCACGCGCTGCTCGTCGCGCCGTCGGATTCCGCGCTGGAGGCGCAGCGGCGCGACTTCCGCAGGCGCTACCGGGATGTCTTCGCGGCTCTGATCCGCGCGGGGGTCGAGGCGGGGATGCTGCCCACCCAGGATCCGGTGGTCGCCGCGGCGGCCCTGACCGGTGCGATCGGTGAGGTGCTCGCCGGCCCGGTCCCGATGGCCCATGACCTGCCTCGCGATGGCAGGGAGGCCGAACCGGTGGTGCGGGAGGTCGTCGAGATGGCGCTGAGGTGCGTGGGTGCGCGCCCGATGGTCCGTGGCTGGAGCGTTGCCGAGGGAATCGGCTGACGTCGCCCGGCTGACGTCGCCTGGATGATGGCTCCCGGTGATGCTCCTGCGGGTGCACCCACTGGCGCTCGCGCCGGCCGAGGCCGGCAGCGGGTGCGCGGTCGGCAGCGGATGCGCGGTCGGCAGGCGAAGATGTCCCGGTAGCGATCGCGGGCCGGGGCTCGTCCGTCAACGGTGCCCGGGCAGACCGGGAGGTCCGACAGATGACGACGTTTGGTGGCGGTCCGACCCACCGGGTGACGAACCAGCCGCCTCCGCTGGTCGGCCACGACGTCGCCGACGACATCCCGCTGCTGGCGGCGCTGGTCCGTGAGGGTGCCGGCGATCAGGTGGAGGAGCTGCACCGGCTCGGCCGGCTCGCGGGCGGCGCCGAGGCACAGTCCTGGGGTGACGAGGCGAACCGCCATCCACCGGTGCTGCGGACCCACGACCGGTACGGCAACCGGATCGACGAGGTCGACTTCCATCCGGCCTGGCATGAGCTGCTCACCGTGGCGGTGCGGGCCGGGCTGGCCGGGTCCGCGTGGGCCGCCGACCGGCCCGGCGCGCATGTGGCACGGGCGGCCGGGATTCTCGTGTGGGGCCAGGTCGAGCATGGCCACCTCTGCCCGGTCTCGATGACCTACGCCGCGGTGCCGGTCGTGCGGACGGCACCGGACCTCGCCGCGGCCTATCTGCCCGGTCTGACGAGCTCCGTCTACGATCCCGGCCTGCGTCGGCCGGAGAGCAAGCGTGGCCTGCTGGCCGGCATGGGGATGACCGAGAAGCAGGGTGGCTCGGACGTCCGGGCCAACGAGACCAGGGCGACCCCGGTCGGGGGCGGGGCGTACCTGCTGCGAGGGCACAAGTGGTTCACCAGCGCGCCCATGAACGACGTCTTCCTGGTGCTGGCCCAGGCCCCTGGCGGGCTGTCGTGCCTGCTGGTGCCCCGGGTGCTTCCGGACGGGAGCCGTAACCCGTTCCTCATCCAGCGGCTCAAGGACAAGCTCGGCAACCGCAGCAACGCCAGCGCCGAGCCGGAGTTCGACGGGACGCTGGCCCACCTTGTCGGGGAGGAGGGCCGGGGTGTGCGGGCGATCATCGACATGGTCGCGCTCACCAGGCTCGACTCCGCGATCGGGACGGCTTCGGGCATGCGGGCGGCCCTGGTGGCCGCGGCACATCACGTGCGCCACCGCTCGGCGTTCGGGTCGCTGCTCGTCGACAAGCCGCTGATGCGCAACGTGCTGGCCGACCTGGCACTGGAATCCGAGGCAGCGGTCACGCTCGTGATGCGGGTGGCCGGCGCGGTGGACCGGGCCGAGCAGGGCGACGAGGGCGAGCGGGCGTTCCGTCGTCTCGCGACCGGGCTCGCCAAGTACTGGCTGTGCAAGCGTCAGCCGGCCATGGTCGCCGAGGCGCTCGAATGCCTCGGAGGCAACGGCTACGTGGAGGATTCGGGGCTGCCGCGGCTCTACCGCGAAGCGCCGCTGAACGGTATCTGGGAGGGCTCGGGCAACGTCAACGCCCTGGATGTGCTGCGCGCCCTCGGCCGCGAGCCGGCCAGCCTCGCCGCCTATGCGGCCGAGATCGACGCGGCGGCCGGCGGGAACCGCCACCTCGACGACGCCTGGCGCCGGCTGCGCCACGACCTGGACGCCCTCCTCGCCGCCGACGAGCCGGTCGAGCTGGAGCTGGTCGCTCGCCGGCTGGTCGAGCGGATGGCCCTGCTCCTGCAGGGCGCGCTGCTGGTGCGGCACGCCCCGCCGGCGGTGGCGGACGCGTTCTGCGTGGCCCGGGTGGGGGGTGACGCCGGCCTGGCCTTCGGCACCCTTCCGCCAGGTCTCGATCTCGACGGCATCCTGCGGCGGATCCCGCACGGTGCTGTCTGAGCGCAGTCCTCGCGGCCTGCGGTGATCGGTTGCGCGCGGCGCGACGGCGATCAGACGAGTACGGAGAGTTGCACGGACGGGTGTGACGCCAGCCCGATGTGACCTTGGTAGGTACGTCCGGTCCTATCCTGACTCTGGACAGTTTGCTGCGGTTCGAGTTTCGCACTGCTGGAAGCGCACTGTGGTTATGGCGTAGCGGAAGGTGGCGGTCGGCCTCTTAGGCTGAGCCCGTTGCCTGCCTCCGGGGGTGTGATGATCGTCTTCTTTCTTGCCGTGGCGGGCCTGGTGGTCTTCGCGGGCCTTTTTGGGCTCGTGCGCGGCGTCGCTGAATGGGCCTGGATACGTAACCGCCGGACCGCCGGGATCGTCACCGGTGCCGGTCTCGCCGCGGTGCTCGCGCTGAGCGCCATCGCGGTGCGCTTCGGTGGATCGGGCGAGTCCGTGGCGGCAGCCCGCCGGAGCACCCCGGACGACCCGGGCGCGGGCAGCGGCGCCGCCGACGCGTCGACGTCCCCGCGGCCGGCGCCGCAGGCCACCGCCAGGTCACAACCAGCGTCGGCCGGCCCGGACCCCGAGGACGATCCCGACCTCAAGCAGAGGGCCTCCGACGGCCCTGGCGGATCTGGGAGCGGCACCTCCTCCGGTGGGGTCGCCGCACCGCGCGGCGGCGCAACCGGCGGCAGCCCGCGGCCGGCGTCCACACCCGGAGGGTCGACCTGGCCTCGCTCGTCCACACCGACGAGCGTGACCGGCATCCCGGGGCTGGAGTACCCGTCCCCGACCGCGACCCGCACCTACCCGCCGACCACCGGTGCCGGGACGACCGCCGGTGGGGGGACAGCGTCACCGTCGCCCTCGACATCCTCGTCCCGCTCTCCGCGGCCGACGACGGGAACGAGCCGGACGCCGGGCGGTGCGGCATCCAGAACGACCTCGACGCCGACGCCCTCCACGAAGCCGCGGGCGACGGCCTCCGCGAGCCCGCGTGCCACGCCGTCCGCGAGTGTCCGACCTCGCGCCACGGCATCGCCGACGTCGAAGCCGGCGACCAGAACCACCTCCGGGCCGGCCTCGACGTCGACAACCCGGCCGACGACGACCCGGCCGTCGGCCCCTGCCTCGGCGGTCTCGTCCGACCCGACCTCGGCGACAGCGAGCCCTTCACCGGCACGAATGCCGACGTTCCCCTGGTGGCCCACCACCACGGCAGCGGTCGCGGCAGGGACGATCGGTTCCGCGGAGTCGGCGGGAGGCGATCGACTCGGCGCGCTTGCCACGCAGGTCCGGCGGTCGGTCGACCGGCTCGCCCGCGCAAAGCCGATCACCGGGAAGCCCTCGTCGCGGTCAGCGCGCTCGCCACTCGCCGCCCGCACCTCGGCTCAGGCAAACCAGAGCAGCACCGCGAAGCCGGCTCAGAAGCCTGTGGTGTCCAGGCCTGCCGCGTCCGAGTCCGGGGCGTCGAAGCCGGTGGCGTCCAAGCCTGGGGCATCGAAGCCTGGGGCATCGAAGCCCGCGGCGGCCAAGCCGGTGACTCAGAAGCCGTCGAAGCCTGCAGGGGCAAAGCCCGTGACTCAGAAGCCTGTTGTCTCGAAGCCGACGGCGTCCAAGCCTGGGGCATCGAAGCCATCGGCTCAGAAACCTACTGCGTCGAGGTCGGCTGGTCAGAAGCCGGCTGGGTCGAAGCCAACTGGGTCGAAGCCTGCTGGGTCGAAACCGGCTCAGAAGCCTGCCGCGTCGAAGCCCGCGGCTCGGAAGTGAGGCGGTGAGTGAGGTCGGTGCCGAGCCATCGTCGGGCAGGCCTCGAGACGCCGACACACCTGAAATTGAGACCGTCCTGCTACCCTGAGTGAGGTACGTTCCCGCGGACATCGGATCGGTGGCTGGGGGGACGCATGCGGGAAAGCGTGACGTCGCAGGGCAAGCCGTGATCGCCCTGATCAGCGGCGTGCTCGCGGCCCTTGCCATGATCGCGCTGGTGGTCGGGATCGTCGGCCTGCTCCGCGGCCGGATCGGCTTCCTGGGCATCGACGATCGCCCGATGGCGGGCCTGCTGACGGCGGCCAGCTTCACGGTCGCCGTGGCGACCTTCGGCGTGCTCGCCACGGGCGGAGATCAGCCGGACGCGACGGTGACCGCCCGGCCGCTCGGAACGGACCCCAGCCTCTCCGACGGACACCCGACGGACGGGCGCACCGGCGACCTGGGGAGCGGACTGCCGCGCGCGGCGGTCCGGCAGTTCCCCGCGCCGTTCGGCTCCGGCGGCCCGGGCTCCTACGCACAGCCGGTCGTCCCGCCGTGGCCGACGATGCCAGGGTCGACAGCGCAGGGGCAGGTGCTGCCCGGGCAGGTGCTGCCTGGTCAGGTGCTGCCTGGTCAGGTGCTGCCTGGCCAGGCGTCCCCAGGGCCGGCGTTTCCAGGGGATGGGCTCCCGGCCGGTGTCCGACCCGGCCAGGACCTGGCGGGCCCGGGTGCTCTGGTGCCGCCGGGCCTTGTCCCGGGTGGAGCGGCCCCTGGCCTTCACGGGATCACGCCGTGGCCGTCGTCGTCGCCGTCGCCCGCGGCACCGGACCGCACGGACGCCGCGGGATCGGGATCTCTGTCGACCGGTGACTCGGCTGGCACGACGGGATCGTCCACCGGCGGTGCGGACCTGAGCCCGGACCGAGGCGAAGCGGCTCAGGGCGGCCAGGCTCGCGACACGGGTGGCTCGCCACGCGGCAACCCACGGGTGCCACCGGCGGAGGGCCGCAACGGTGGCTGCTACGGCACGGACGACGGTGGCCTGGGCGTTGGGCTGCCGGACGTGTCGGTCTGGGACATCCTCGCCGGCCTCGCCGAGGCCTGCCCGTGAACGGTGACCTGGGACGTCCGGTGGTGGCCCGGGACGTCCTCTGAGGGCGCCGGTGGCGACGCCGGCGTCCTGTATCCGGCAGCGACCGACGGGTAGGCGACGGGTACAGGACGCGGGGTCTCAGCCGAGGTCCTGCGACACCGTGGCTCGGGACTCGACGAGAGCGGTGATGGCGGCCAGGTTGGCCGTCGCCCACGTGTCCAGCTGGGCGGGCAGCTCGGGAAGCGTGGAATCAAGCACGAAGACGCCACGGGTCGGGCACGATGCGCCGATCTCCACCAGCAGCGGACGCAGGTGCACCTCCACCGCCAGCGCGTGCTCGGGAGCCCCGGCGACGAGCACGGGCACGGTTGGTACCCCGCCGAGCTCGCCCTGCCCGATCTGGTCGAGCAGCAGCTTGAGGAGCCCCGTGTAGGTGGCCTTGAAGGTCGGGGTCGCCACGACCAGGGCGTCCGCCGTCCGCATCGAGGCGACGGCTTCCTTCACCGCCGGGTCACCCCAGCCCAGCAGCCCCGGACCCAGTGCGCTGACCTCGATCACCTCGGTCACGACGTCGCCCTCGGCCGGGATCGCGGCGGCCACCCGGGCGGCGACGGCCTCGGCCACCGTGCGGGTGCGCGAGTTCGGCTTGGGGTTGCCGACGACACTGAGAACTCGACGCTGCGGCATGACAGGGCCCTCCTGTGAGTTTTCGTGACTGTCGCTTCAGGAGCGTGCCAGGAACTGGCCGTAGGCGCCGCGGAAGTAGAGCAATGGCTCGCCGGTTGCGGCGGCGCCGAGCCGTTCGACCAGACCGAGAGTGATCACGTGGTCGCCGGCGTCGTATTCGCGGTGCAACGTGCACTCCATCCAGGCAAGTGCGCCGTCGAGCACGGGGGCCCCGTTCTCAGCCGGCGTCCAGCTGATTCCGCTCCACTTGTCGGTGCCACTCCTGGAGAACTGTGCGGACACCGCCTCCTGGCTGTTGTCGAGAACGTTCACGCAGAAGTGCCCGGCGGCCCGGATTCTCGGGTAGCTGGTGGACGTCCGCGCGGGCAGGAACATGACCAGTGGGGGAGTGAGCGATGCGCTGCTGAACGACTGACAGGTCATGCCGACGGGTTCGGAGCCGTCCATCGCCGTGACAATCACGATTCCGGAGCAGAAATGCCCGAGAACAGCACGGAAGTCCGCGCTCTCGGTCGCGGTGAAAACGCTCCGCGGGGTGGCCGCCGCGCCCTCCTCCGAGGGCTGGCGTTGCGCGATCACGTCACACGTTGCCTGGGTCATCGGTGCCTCCGCGGGGTCGGGCCGGCCGGACGCCGATCAGGGGAGACCGGAGGCGAACCGGCGAGTGGTGCCRCACCGCGCCCGAGCGCCGCCGCAGGAGATCGGACGGGTCGCTCGTCGCGCGATGTTCGTACGCTCACGCGCGGAAGTGTCCTGGTTGTTACGTCGTCGTGGTGGGCCCGTTGCGCTGGCTGGCAGCGTGAGTGTCYGCTGACCGGGCAGTGGGACTCGGTGAAATCCGGTGCATTCCGCTGGCGGGGCGGGAGCTGTCGACGCGGGCGTGGAGCGACGCCAGGTGCGCTGTCACCTGATCGGGCGCGGCGGCGTGGTCGTCGAGTGGCTTCTCGGGCATCAGCCCGGAGATCGTCCGCACTCGGCAGGCTACTCTTACGTAAGGGTAGAGTTAGTCCTGTATCTCCCCGGCGGAGGCGGCCCGCGAGTGGCGCCCAGGGAGGAATTCGATCGATGGTTGATCCCCGGCGGACAGGTCCGCGGAGCCTCGAGGAGCTGGCCGGTGCCGCGGCGATGACCGAGGTGCCGGCGGCCGGCCTGTGCCGAGATCTTGCCCTCGCCCATGAACGGGCGGGCGATGCCGCCGCCGCGGTGCGCTGGGCGCTCGCGATGACCGATGCCGGGGGCGATCTCACCTGCTGGTCGGCGGCCGCCGGTGTGCTGCGCCGGGCCCTTCCCGCAGCGGGTCTCACGTTGCGGCCGGCCAGAGTCGCGGTGCTCGGCAGCTACACCACGGCACAGTTCGCGGCGTTGCTGCCCCTGGCCGCGGCGCGCGCGGGGGTCGCGGTCGAGGTGTACGAGTGCGGCTACGGCCAGTACCGGCAGGAGGTTCTGGACCCCGCCAGCGGCCTGCACCGTTTCGGGCCGGACGTCGTGATCCTCGCGGTGCACGCGGGCGACACGGCCCTGCCGTCGTTCGCGCGCGACCCCGAGCAGGCCGTCGCCGTCGAGGCGGCGCGGTGGACGTCGTTGTGGCAGATCATCACCCACCGCCTCGGGGCAGCGGTCATCCAGCACACCTTCGTGGTGCCCGAGACCGAACCGTTCGGCCACCTTGCCAGGCAGGCATCGGGCGCCCGATCGTCGTTGCTCGCGGCCGTCAACGTGGCGCTCGGCCAGGCCGCCGCGGGCGTCGGAGGCGGCGCGAGCGGGAGCCGCGGGAGCAACGGGGACGCCGGAGGCAGCGGGGACATCGGAGGCAGCGGGGACATCGGGGGCAGTGGGGGCATCGGGGCCGGCTCGGGCCAGGTCTCCTTCGTGGACTGCGAGCGCCTGGCGGCGACGGTGGGCAAGCGCAGCTGGTTCGACCCGCGGTACTGGCATCGATCCAGGCAGGCGGTCTCCCTCGCGCACGTACCCGCGCTGGCCCGACACACCGCCGCGGTGCTGGGTGCCCAGCTCGGCACCAGCCGCAAGTGCCTCGTGCTCGACCTGGACAACACCCTGTGGGGCGGAGTGCTCGGCGAGGACGGTCTCGCGGGCATCGCGTTGGGCGACGGCCCGGCCGGCGAGGCCTTCAGCGAGTTTCAGGAGTACATCGCCCTGCTGCGTGAACGCGGCGTGGTCCTTGCCGTGTGCTCGAAGAACAATGACGCGGATGCCCGGGCGGCTTTCGACCGACATCCCGCCATGCGGCTGCGCCTCGACGACATCGCGATGTTCAGCGCGTCCTGGGATGACAAGCCCACGCAGATCCGGCGTATCGCCCAGACACTGGGCATCGGGCTGGACTCCCTGGTTTTCGTCGACGACAACCCGGCCGAGCGTGAGGTGGTGCGCCAGCTCGTTCCCGAGGTCGACGTGATCGCACTGCCGAAGGACCCGCACGAGTATGTGCGGGCGCTCGCCGACTACCCGTTCTTCGAGCCGGGTGCGCTGACCGCGGAGGACTCAGCCCGCACCGAGCAGTACCGGGCCAGGGCCCGCGCCGTCGAGCTCGAAGCCTCCGCGTCGTCGCTGGAGGAGTTCCACCGCGGGCTCGAGATGGTCGCGACCGTGGTTCCGCTCGATGAGCTGACCCTGCCCCGGGTCGTCCAGCTCATCGGGAAGACCAACCAGTTCAACCTGACGACCCGGCGGCGCGGGGCGGCCGAGGTCGCCGAGCTCGCGGCCGATCCGGCAACCGTGATCATCTGCGTGCGGCTGGCCGACCGTTTCGCTGATCACGGCCTGGTCGCGGTGGTGATCGCCAGTCGGGTGGCCGCCGTCGTGGCCGACGCCGACGCCGAGGCCGTGGCCGACGCCGAGGCCGAGGCAGCCGCGGGCCTCGTCGCCGGTACCGCGGTGCTGGATGTCGACACCTGGCTGATGAGCTGCCGGGTCATCGGCCGCACGCTGGAGTGCGAGCTCGCCGAGCTGATCGTCGCGGAGGCTCGGCGCCTCGGCTGCACGGCTGTGCGCGGTCACTACCTTCCGACCGCCAAGAACTCGCTGGTGGCGGATCTGTACGCCCGGTTGGGCTTCCAGCGCGTGGGGGCCGCCCACGGCGGCGCCGACGGTTCCACTCGTTGGCTGCTGCCGGTGGTGCTCGCCCCTGAACGGCCAGGCCTCATCCGGGTCGTCGACACCCGCCGGCACCAGCCGGGCCCGAATGAATCCAGGCCGCCCGAGCCCCGTTCGGGGGAGGTCGGCCATCCAGACGCGGGGACATCCGCACGGACGATGCAGGAGGTGGCCGGCTGATGGTGCAGGAGCGCCTCGAGCGGGTCTTCCAGGAGATCTTCAGCGACCATGCCCTGGTCGTCTCCGACACCACGACGGCGGATGACGTACCCGGCTGGGACTCGCTGGCGCACATCAACCTGATCTACGCGCTGGAGACCGAGTTCGACGTGCGGATTCCCGACGAGCGACTCGCCTCCTTCGCGAACGTCGGCGAGCTGCGCGCGTGTATCGAGGAGCTCAGCGGTGCTCGGTGAGTCGGTCGGCACCGAGTCGGTCGGCACGGTGGCCACCGGGACGTCCAATGACTCCCGGCCCGCCGTCTCGCTCCGCGAACAGCTCCGCGAGGACAGGGCTGTCCACTACGGCTCGTGGCTGCATCCGGGCTTTCAGGTGCTCGCGGTGCACCGGTTCGGGCGATGGAGCCTGGAACGGGGGGGATTGGTCGGCCGGGTTGGCCTGATCGCCTTCAAGGCGGTGAACAACATCGTCATCCGCAACGTGTACGGCACCGAGATCTCCGTCGACGCCCGCATCGGACGTCGTGTGTTGATCGGGCACCACCAGGCCGTGATGATCCCGCGGTACTGCGTGGTCGGCGATGACACCATCATTCGTCACGGCGTGACCATCGGGTATGCGCGGACGAATGCCCCGCCCGCGGATGTTCCGAGGATCGGTGCGCGGGTGGACATCGCTCCGGGCGTGCACCTGATCGGTCCGATCGCGATCGGTGACGACACCCGGATCGGGCCCGGCTCCATCGTGACGACGGATGTCCCCGCCGGCTCCACCGTCTTCGCCGCACCCGCCAGGATCATGCGCCCGCCTGCCCCGCCTGCCCCGCCTGCCCCGCCTGCCCCGCCTGCCCCGCCTGCCCCGGGCCGGTGACGAATGTCGGACCATCCGGGCCGGATCACCCGGCCCGGATGATCCGGCCCGCCCCACGGCGGATCCCGGTGTGATCCGCAGGCCGGCTCCGGCCTGTTCCCGGCGCCGGCGCCGGGTGCTGAGGCGGCACTCGGTGGCCAGCGTAGATTCCGGCGTTTCTCCGGCTACATCTCGAAGGTTCTACCGGATTTGTGTCCGAGGTGTGCCAGGATCGCTCCAGTCGTGATGCAGGATATTGGCTGTCCAGTCCGGAGGGTTCTGGTGTGGGTGGCGTGCAAAAGATGACCACCTGAGCGTATGGTGTGCATTCGCGGTTGTACGGTGAGCCTTCCGCGTGCATTCGTCAGCCCACGGACAAGCCCCGATGGAGCGGCCTTGCGGAGGTCGCCGCCAGGGTAGGTGTGTCAATGAGCCCTTTCCGTCGTCGGATCCGAGCCGCAACAACACCACCCGATAAACGTGAGATGGAAAAGGCTCAATAAGGGAGGTGTTGGGGAAGGCCTGCCGGAAAACAAGCTGAGTGGTCCGGGCTGCAGTTGCCTGCGAATGATCAGGTCAATCGGTTAGGTTGATCGGCCATCCGCTACCGTGCCGCCGTGTCTTTGAGTTCGCTATCTCAGCATTCCGTGGGTCCACCGTCCGTTCCGGCCGCACTGCCGACGCCTCCGCCCATTCGCGCGGACACGCACTCGCTGCTCGACGGGGCCGCCGCCCCGAGGGGCTGGTTGGTTGACGCCCTGACCGGCTCACCGGTGCTGGCCCTGTTCGTCCTGCTGCTCGTTCTCGCGGTGATCGCGCTGACTGTCGCCTGGTGCGCCCGGGTGGCCGAGGCGAGGCCCTGGCGGCAGGCCCGCGCCGGCATGGACCGCGACGCAGCCATGGGCCGTGACGTCGACCGCGACACCGGCCTCAATGCCGGCCTCAAAGCCGACCGCAACGCCAACCCATGGCGGGACTACAC
Organism: Frankia sp. CcI49; assembly: GCF_001983215.1. Taxonomy (NCBI): domain Bacteria; kingdom Bacillati; phylum Actinomycetota; class Actinomycetes; order Frankiales; family Frankiaceae; genus Frankia; species Frankia sp. CcI49. The sequence goes on along the minus strand of NZ_MOWP01000033.1, from coordinate 70,971 downwards.
GGCGACCGGCGCCCATTCCCGGGCCTGGGCCACGAGGCCGGCCCAGTCGGCTCCGCGACGCCGGGCCCGAGTCGCCAGCGACATGATCCCGTTGGTCAGCCAGGCGGTGGGCCGCACGGCCGAGGTGGCCAGTGCTCGGGTTGCCAGCGTCTGAGCCTCGTCCAGCGCGTCGGCGTGCATGGCGGCGGAGGCCTGGTAGAGGCGCACCGCGGCCAGTGCTCCGGGTGCGCGTGAGCGGTCGAACAGGGCGGCGGCGTTGGAAAGGCGGCGGCGCCCTTCCGACAGCGCTCCCGCCCCCACGAGCGCCGCGCCACCGAAGGTCGGCAGGTAGCCCGGATGCAGGCCGTCGAGTGCGTAGCCCTGGGCCGCGGGCGCCGCTCCGCGAGCGAGGCTCTCGGCTTCTCGTATCACTTCCATCACCCGGTCCGCGGGCTCGCCGCGACCGGCGCGGATGTTGGCCTCGGTCGTCATGGCCAGGATCGCGGTGTGGGAGTGGGGAGCGGTGGCCCGCGCGGCCATCGCGAGCGACAGCCCGTCGTCGGCACTGTCGAAGGTGTAGGCGGCCAGTTCGGCCAGGACGACTCCGGCGTGGGCGGCGGTCGGCGCGTCACCCACGTGGCGGGCCAGCACGAGGGCTGTGCGGGCCGACACCACCGCGCGCCCGGAGAGCCCGTTGTCTCCCTGCGCGACTGCCGACATGACGAGAACCCTGCTGTGAGTACGGCGCCAGTCCCTGCGGATCGCCGCGGGCTGGCGCCGTCCTGACATCGCTTCGGTGTGCCGGGAGATCACATCGAGCCGGTCGACCAGATCCGCGGGCGCCATCGTCTCCCAGCGGCGGGCCATGGTGGCGAGCCCGGTCTCTATCCGGCCGAGAGTGTCCTGGCTTCGGTCGTCCGGGGCGATCATGAGACGTGATCCGCCCAGCGCGAGCGCGGCTGTGGCCGCGCAAGTGGCAACGACCAGCCGTCTGTCCGCCGCTTCGTCCATCCCCAACTCCTGGGCGTCGTTGTCCGGTCACGGCGGCAGAAGCCCGGATGATCCGGACGTAATCTCATGATTGGACCTTTTCCGTCGTCTACGCGGACCTGCGGCATCCCTGACCGTGCACCGTGAGGTGGAAAAGGTTCATCAGTCTCCGGAAAGAGATGATCGCGACGCTGCTCTGACGGTAGCGATTTCGCGCCGCTCTGTCGTCGTCCTGGTCGGATCTCGGGACTTTCGTCATATGGCGTCTGCCTTGTCGAAACCTTGCCATCTTGACGTGTGAGTGTGGATGCGTTTTCTCGTGGTTGTGTCGGGTGTGGTCGGCGGATGCGCCGGTTTCGCCTGACTTGCCGGTCACCCCGCGTGGAGCGCCTGCTCCAGATCGGTCAGCAGGTCGTCGACCGCCTCGATGCCCACCGAGAGCCGGACGAGATCGTCGGGCACAGCCAGCGGTGATCCGGCGACGGAGGCGTGGGTCATGCTCGCCGGATGCTCGATGAGCGACTCGACTCCGCCCAGCGACTCGGCGAGGGTGAACAGCCGGGTCGCCGCGCACACCGCCAGCGCTCCCGCCGCACCCGCCGCGAGCTGGAACGAGACCATGCCGCCGAAGTCGCGCATCTGCTTCGCGGCGACGTCGTGGCCGGGATGCCCGGGCAGGCCCGGGTAGTGGACCGCGTGTACCGCTGGATGGGCGGACAGCAGCGCGGCGACCTCGCGGGCGTTCGCGCAGTGCCGGTCCATCCGTACCGGCAGGGTCTTGACGCCGCGCAGGACGAGCCAGGCGTCGAACGGGCCGGGCACCGCGCCGGCCGCGTTCTGGATGAAACGGACCCGCCGCGCGAGCTCGGCCGAGGCGGTCACCACCGCGCCACCCACGACATCGCTGTGCCCGCCCAGGTACTTGGTCGTCGAGTGGACGACCACATCCGCTCCCAGCGTCAGCGGCTGGCACAGGTACGGCGAGGCGAAGGTGTTGTCGACGACAAGCAGCGCATCCGCCCCGTGGGCGATGCTGGCGAGCGCCGCGATGTCCGCGATGGCCAGCAGCGGGTTCGTCGGCGTCTCACACCACACCAGTGCCGTGGAGCCCGGTCGGATCGCGGCGCTCGCGGCGGCCGGATCACTGAGATCGGCGGCGGTGTGCTCCACGCCCCACTCGGCCAGCACCCGGGCGAACAGGCGATAGGTGCCGCCGTAGGCGTCGGCCGGGATGACGACGTGGCTGCCCGGCCGGCAGACCGTGCGCAGCAGGGCGTCCGAGGCGGCCAGCCCGGAGGCGAAGGCAAGGGCTTCGGCGCCACGTTCGAGCGCGGCGAGGCTGGTCTCCAGCGCTGCGCGGGTCGGGTTGCCTGAGCGGGCGTACTCGAAGCCGGCGCGAAGCCCGCCGACGCCGTCCTGGGCGAAGGTCGAGGCGGTGTGGATGGGGACCACCACCGCTCCGGTCGCCGGGTCCGGCTCCTGGCCGGCGTGCACCGCCAGGGTCTCGAACTCCGCGTTCAATCCGTTCGATCCCGCGTTCCGATCAGCCATGGCGCTCACCTTCGCACGGGGTGGCCGCGGGGCCGGGGACATCACCGGTTCGACCGAGTCGCGCGAAGTCCGCGATCGAGGGCCGGCGGATGAGGCCGAGGGCCGGCGGACTACCGGACGGCGAGAAAGCCCAGCAGGTCGGCCCGGGTGAGGATCCCGCTGGGGTTGCCTTCGTCGAGGACGAGTGCCGCCGGGTCCTCGCCGAGGGCCGACACGAGCACCGAGAGCGGCTCGCCGGCGCCGACGGTCGGCAGTGGTGCGGACATGTGGTCGACGACGAGGGCGTCGACGGCCGCGCGGTCGGCGAAGACGGCCTCAAGCAGGTCGCGCTCGACCACGGCCCCGGCCACCTCCGCGGCCCGGACCGGGGGTTCGTGGCGCACCACCGGCATCTGCGAGACCCCGAACTCGCGCAGGTAGGAGATGGCGGCGCCGACCGTCTCGCCGGGATGAACATGGACGAGGTTGGGCGGGGCGGAGGTCTGCGCGTTCTTGTGCGCGAGCACGGCGGCGACGGTCGGCTCGTTCGAGGGCGGGTCGAGGAAGCCGTTGTCGTACATCCACTCGTCGTTGAAGATTTTGGAGAGATACCCGCGGCCGGAGTCGGGCAGCAGTACCACCACACAGCCGTCCGCGGTCGCGGCGGCGTCGAGTTCGCGGGCGACCCGGATCGCCGCGACGACCGCCAGCCCGCAGGAACCACCGACGAGGATTCCAGCCCGGCGGGCGAGCTCCCTGGTCATCAGGAAGGAGTCGCGGTCGCTCACCGCCTCCACCCGGTCGACCACGGACTTGTCGTACGTCGCGGGCCAGATGTCCTCACCGACCCCTTCGACGAGGTACGGCCGGCCGCTGCCGCCGGAGTAGACCGAGCCCTCCGGATCGGCGCCGATCACCTGGACGGTGCCGCCGCTGACCCGCTTGAGGTAGCGGCCGATCCCGCTGATCGTGCCACCGGTGCCGATGCCGGCCACGAAATGGGTGACCCGGCCGTCGGTGGCACGCCAGATCTCCGGACCGGTGGTGGCCTCATGCGCCGCCGGGTTCTGCGGGTTGGAGTACTGGTCGGGGCTCCAGGCCCCGGGCGTCTCCCGCTCGAGCCGGCGCGCGACCGAGTAGTAGGAGCGGGGATCCTCGGGCGCGACGGCCGTCGGGCAGACGATCACCTCGGCGCCATAGGCCCGTAGAACGGCCTGCTTCTCCTCGCTGATCTTGTCAGGCATCGTGAAGACGCACCGGTAGCCGCGCCGCGCCGCGAGCATTGCGAGGCCGACGCCGGTGTTGCCGCTGGTCGGCTCGACGATCGTCCCGCCGGGACCGAGCCGGCCCTCCCGCTCGGCGGCGGCGACCATGGACAGGGCGATGCGGTCCTTCACGGAGCCGCCCGGGTTGAGGTACTCCAGCTTGCCGAGCACGGGGGTCGTGGTCTCGGCGATCGTCGGGGTCAGCCGCACCAGCGGCGTGCCACCGACCAGATCGGTGATGTCGTCGTACACGTCCATGGCCAGCCCCTCACCGAGGATCCGCGCCGACCGTTCGGGCGATCGTTCGGATAACCGATCGTCACCGAAGGTGACCCGGACGACGCTACCGGTGGCCTCCCCGATGCGCCRTCCGGACGCCGTCCGACACGGTAAGTCGCCGGAGACACCGGTAGGCCGGTGCCGGGCATGGCCGGGTGCGTACGGCTTAGGTGCGTACGGCTTCCACGCCGGCCGTCATACCGTTGACGATCGCCACGTTGTCCCGGATCGTCGCGTCGTCCCGGGCGACGAAGTGCGCCCGGTCGGTCACCTGTCGCTGGTTCTCCATGTAGTACCGCATGAACGCGGCCACACCGGGCTTGCGCAGCGACTCCTTGGACGCATAGATGTAGAGCGGCTTGCACAGCGGCAGGTACATTCCCGTGCCGGCGGTGAGCGCGTTCGGCTCCACACAGCCGAAGCCGCTGTCGATCTGGATCGCGCGCACCTCGTCGGCGGCTGACAGGAAGTTCGCGTAGTCCATGAAGCCGATCGCGCCCTGGACGTACTCGACGTCCTCGGCGACCTCCTCCAGCTCGACCTCCTGGTACTGACGGGTGTTGTCGGACGATCCGGTCATGCTGGCGAGGAACACCTTGGCGTGCACGGTCTGCGGGCCGGGGCCGACCAGCCGCACGGGCACGTTCGGGAACGCGGGGTCGACCTGGTTCCAGCTGGTCACGGTGGAATCCCGCTTCCAGATCTCGCCGACCTGCGCGACGGTGAGGCATTTGACCCAGGTGTTCGCCTTGGGCACCACGATCGGCAGCAGATGGTGCGCGATCTCGAAGCCGACCACCTTGTCCTTGCAGGCCGGATCGGACAGCGCGAACGACGCCCCGGCGATGTCGGCCTGGCCGGAGCAGAGCTTCGCGAGGCCGTCGTCGGTGTCGGTGGCGCTGACCTGGACCGTGACGCCCTTCTGTACCTCGCGGAACATCGCATAGGCCGTGCCGGTGATCGGTGCGACCTCGGCCGAACCGGTCGAGATCACGGTGTTCGCCCCGGGTTCGGCGGTGGTTGTCGGCGCGGTGGCGTATTCGGCGCTGAGGTCGGCGGCTTCCTCGGCGTTGCGCATCTGGTCCGCCGGGAGCTGCGGGTGCTGGTCGATCGTCGACTTCGGCAGCGAGCCGGTGTCGGCGGCGGTGATGGCCGCGGGCTCCTCGTCGCCGTCGGCGAGGACCAGGCCGAGGGTCACGCTGCCGGCGACGAAGACGATGAGGGCGGCGGCAGCGGCGATCAGCTTCCGCGTCGATCCGAACGGGCCGGCGGGACCCGCGGGCCGTACCGTTCGCGACCCGTCCCCGGCGCCGGCCCGCGCGACGAGCGGGCTGGCCGTCGCGCCGCCGTCGGCGAGTGCCGTGAGCGCGGTGACCGGTGCCGGTGCGGACGCCCCGATCCCGGCCCCGATCGCTGCGCCTGTCCCGGCGTCACCGCCGGCTGCGACAGCGCCGGGCGGGGTGTCCACCGGTGAGCTGATGGTGGGCGGCCGGCTGATCGGCGGGATGCTCGGTGGCGGCGTCGTGACGTAGGCCGCCGGGCCGAGCACGACGGTCTGGGAACTTGCCGGCTCCGTCGGGTTCTCGGCCGCCGCCAACAGCGCGGCACCCAGCGCGAGGTCGGATTCGGCCTGGATCTCGCACCGTGTCGTCGCGCCCACCGACTCGGACAGCAGCCGCCCGACCAGCGGGATGCGTGCGCCGGGGCCACGCAGGATCACCAGTGACAGGTCTTCGGGCGCGGCCGGGACCGAGCGCAGCGCCCGGGCGAGGGCACGCACGGAGTCCTCGATCATCGGGCGGACGAGGTTCTCGTACTCCGCCCGGGTGACCGGCACGCTGATCGCGGTGCCGGTACCGGATTCCGCGGCGCCGACCTCGATGCTGGTGCTCTCCTCGGCGATCAGCTCCTCGCGGGCCGCCGCGCAGGCGGCGAGCAGCCCGTCAGCCGGTGCCGATGGCGTGCTGCCCGGCGCCGGTGGCGTGGCGGCCGGCGGTGTGGACGTGGCCGTCGTCGGCGTGATGGCCGCCTGCGACGCGGCCGCGGCCTGCGCCAGGACGTGGGTGCGCAGCAGCTCGTCGAGCATGGTCGTGGTGGTGTCGGCGAGCCCGACCGGCCCACCTGTGACCAGGACACCGGCGGGCATCGCCGCGTACACGGCGGCCTCGAACCAGTTCGCGCCGAGATCGAAGCTTCCGGCGTGGTGACCGGGCATCGCCCGGCCTGACCGGTCGAGCAGCGCGGCGAACGCGTCGGTCGTCGAACGGGCGAGGATGGGGATGTCGGCCTCGACCCGGGCCAGTGCGTCGGCGAGGGCCTCCCGGCGCCGCCCCGGCCAGCTTCCCGGGGCGATCACGACGGCAAGCTCGGGCGGTCCGCCGCGCACCGCGGTGACCTGCTCCACCAGCCAGGACAGATATCGCGCCACGAGCGCGGATGCGCTGTAGCCGACCCCACCCACCAGAATCGGGGTGGGGTCCCCGAGGCGCTCGACGAAACGTTGCGCGAACTGGGCCGGATCAGTTCGGGCAAGTCTGGCCGCTGCCAGGCCACCGCCGCCGACCGAGCCGCCCGGGCCGAGATGGAGAACTGTCGGCACGGTTACCGAGGCCCCGATCGGAACGAGGCTGGGCCAGCCCGCGTCGGCGACCGCGACAGTTGTTTCAGATGCCCCCAGATGGATGCCCAGCTGGTACCCCACGATTTCCCCCCTGGTGTTACCTGGCGCAGCGCGAAGATGGTACCCAAGGGGGATTGTGTGTAGGAAGTGGAGCCTCGCGGGATTTGGGTAAATTCATGGCGCAGGGGAACCGGGTCGGTCGGCGCCGCCGTGGCCGGTAGCGCGCTGTTACCGGCCGAAGGACGCGCCGTAATGGTCCTGGTCGCCGTCCTCGATGCGGACGATGTCCTTTCCGAGGGGAAGCAGCGATATCGGGATGAGCTTGAAGTTGGCCAAACCCAACGGGATGCCAATGATCGTCAGGCAGAGTGCGACCCCGGTTGTCAGATGGCCGAGTGCCAGCCACCAGCCGGCAAAGAGGATCCACAGGATGTTGCCGATCAGTGAGGCGTTTCCAGCTGTCGGCTTGTCGACAACCCGACGCCCGAACGGCCACAGTGCGTAGTTGGCCATACGCAGTGAGGCGATGCCGAACGGAATCGTGATGATGAGGATGAAGCAGATCAAGGCTGCGAGCGTGTAACCGATCGCCAGCCAGACTCCGCACAGCACCAGCCAGATCACGTTGAGTATGATTCGCACCCCTACCGCCGCCTCTCTGCTCCGCCCGCCGCGGGAACCCGTGGGAGTTGACCGGCGCCGCGGGCGTCAGTGTCCGGATGTCGGCGCTGTCGCTGGATTGCGGCGGGGCCGCCGGGAAGTCCGGTGTTGATGGTGAACCAGTTTCGGTGGCTCCGACCGGCCCGGACATCCTTCCCCGGATGGACCTGCCCGGATGGGTCCTCGGCCACCAGTTACGCATTACCACGGTCACCAGGGTTGGGTGCCGCTATGATTGGCCGCGGCGACCGCCCGGCAGTAGCCACGGGGCCGCTCTTTCCGTCTCCTTCATGCCTTTCCGGTGTGCCGTCCGGCGTCTCGGGTGCCGGGTGAGGTGGCACTCCTCACAGGCAAAGCGTGGTGGTGCCGGCCTCATGGTGCTTTCGGGCGTGGTCGCGGTGGCTGGATGCCCCGTTCCTGGGTCGTCAAACGATGGCGGCCTGGCAATCGTGGCGCTGGCGCGTATGGGCTGCCGCCCGCCCGGGCCGCGCAGACTGGAGTACGGTTTGCGGCGTTGGCGAAAATGGACTGTTTTGCCCAAATGATAACGCGATGTGAGTACACGGTTTCAGTGAATGAGTGGCGACGCGGAAGCGGTACTCCACGGGCGGGACTGAGGTATCCGGTGACGATCGAGACCGAGACGGCGGACCTGGCGGACCGATGGTTCGCCGAGATCACCGCGGTCGATCTCCTGCCGCTCGCCGCCGCGGACGCCCGCGCCTGGCTCGCGGGCCTCGCTGCCGAGCTGCTCCGGGCGGTGCGTGGCGAGTCCTGCCAGCCCGAGGTCGGCTATGACGTCGGTGCCAGGCTTGCGTACGGCCAGGTGGCGTCCGGCGAGGCCCTGGGGCGCACGGTGGCCCTGCTGGGGCGCCACCTGGCCCAACCGTACGGGGCACCGGCGCGGAGCCTGCCGAACGAGCGGATCATGGACCTGCTCGGTGAGCTCGTCCGGGGCCACACGGAGTCGCTGCGTGAGCGCGCCCGGGACGGTCAGGCCGCGCTGCGTCGCGCCGACCGTGGGGCCCTGGTTCGTGCCGAGCGGGAACGCCGCATTTCCCAGAGCAGGCTCAACGCCATCGTGAACGGCGCCGCGCTGGGTGTGCTCGTGGTCGACCGCGCCAGCCGGATACTCGAGGCGAGTGACGTCGCCCTGGACATTCTCGGCCTGTCCACGCATCGCCCGCCGGTGTCATGGCCGCTGGACGAGATCGTCCATCCGGCGGATCGGGAAATGGTCGCCCGGCTGTGGCAGGAGGCTCGGCACGGCCGTTCCCGGGGGGAATGCCGCATTCTCCGGCCGGACGGGACGCCGATGTGGATTGTGATGACCCTGTCGACCACGCAGGCCGGAGCCGGCGCGGGTGGGTGGTTCGGCGTCGCGACGATCGAGGACATCACCGAGCGCCACCGCCTGCAGGAAGAGGTTCGTTTTCATGCCCGGCACGACCCGCTGACGGGGCTGGCGAACCGGGCGGCGTTCCTCGACCGGCTGGAGACCGCGTTCCGGGAGGCCGGGCCCTCGGCGCGGATCGGCCTGTGCTTCCTTGACATCGACCGGTTCAAAATGATCAACGAGGGTTTCGGGTACGAGGCGGGTGACCAGCTCCTGGTCGAGGTCGCCCGCCGCCTGGCCCGGGTCGTCGCCGCGCCCGGGCCGGTGCCCACCGTGGCGCGGATGGGCGGGGACGAGTTCGTCATTCTCGTGCCCGACAGCGCCGGGCTCGACGAGATCACCGGTATCGCCCGCCGGTGCCTGGCCGCGCTGCGTGACCCCATCCGCGTGGATGAACGTGATCTTCCGATCACCTGCAGCATCGGCGTCGTCGAGATGGCCGTCGCCGACACCCGTCCCGGCGACTTGGTCGCCGCGGCCGACGCCTCCCTGACCTGGGCGAAGCGCGGTGGCAAGAACCAGTGGACGGCCTTCGACCCGGACCGGGGAACCCGGGAGGCCACCCGGGGGCTGCTGTCCCGCTCGATGAGCCCGGGCCTGGCCAGGGGCGAGTTCTCCCTGGCCTACCAGCCGATCGTCGACCTTCGCGATGCCACGATGGCTGGCGCCGAGGCACTGCTGCGATGGGACCATCCGCACCTGGGCCCCACCCGCCCGGGGGAGTTCATCGACCTGGCGGAGGACTCCGGCTTCATCGTCGAGCTCGGGCAGTGGGTGCTCGAACGCGCCTGTGAGGTCGCGCGGGACTGGCCCGCGCACATGTTCGTCAGCGTGAACCTCTCCGGCCGCCAGCTGCGGGAGCCGGGCCTGGTCAAGGTGGTCGAGCGCATCCTGGCCCGGACCGGGCTCCCCGCGCAGCGCCTCCAGCTGGAGCTGACGGAGAGCGTCCTGATGGATTCCGGGGGCAGGCAGGTCGGCGCACTGCATGAGCTGAACGCGCTCGGTGTCCGCATAGTCATCGACGACTTCGGCACCGGCTGGTCGAACTTCGCCTACCTTTCGACGATGCCGGTGCGTGGCCTGAAGCTCGCCGGCCTGTTCGTCGCGAAGCTCGGCAAGGGCACCGAACCCGGCCGGGACGACCATCTCGTCGAGGCGATCGTGGAGTTCGCGCGCAAGCTCCGGCTTTCGGTGACCGCCGAAGGCATCGAGACCTCCGAACAGGCGGCCGCGCTGCGTGCGTTCGGCGCGGATCTCGGCCAGGGCCACCTGTTCGGCGAGCCGGTGTCGGCGGGCAAGTTCGCCGCGACGACGCTGCCGCGCGCCTGCGCCGCGAGCTGACAGCGGGGGCGTCGCCGATCCGGCGTGATGTCGGATTCTCGCTGGACCTGGCCGGTCCCGCACGCGAATCCTGGACAGGTGCCCGCCACCGACGAGCTGCCTGACACCGGAGAACCCGGCGAGCTGGCCCACGCCGGCGAGCTGGCTCACGCCGGAAAGCCCGGCGAGCTGGCCCACGCCGGCGAGCTGCCGGACGCCGCCGCGGCCACGGTGTGGAGCCTGGACGGTCTCGACTCGGCCGCGCCGCATCGTGATCCCGAGCTCTGCGCGCGTGCCGTGCGGTCCCGCGACGCCCGTTTCGACGGGTGGTTCTTCGTCGCGGTCACCTCCACCGGCATCTACTGCCGCCCCAGCTGCCCGGCGAGAGCGCCGCGGGTCGAGAACATGCGTTTCCACCCGACCGCGGCTTCAGCCCAGCGTGCCGGCTTCCGCGCCTGCAAGCGGTGCCGGCCCGACGCGAGCCCCGGCTCGCCCGCCTGGAACCATCGCGCCGATGTGGTCGCCCGGGCCATGCGGCTGATCGCCGACGGCGTCGTCGACCGGGCCGGTGTGCCGGGGCTCGCCGCCCGGCTCGGGTACAGCCCCCGCCAGCTCGAGCGGCAGCTGCTGGCCGAGCTCGGTGCCGGCCCGCTCGCCCTCGCCCGCGCCCAGCGTGCGCAGACCGCCCGGCTGCTGCTGGAGACCACGACCATGAGCATGGGGGACGTCGCGACGGCCGCCGGGTTCCGCAGCATCCGTGCCTTCAACGGCACGGTGCGCGAGATCTTCGCCCTCGCTCCGGGCGACCTGCGGCGGCGGGCGCTGTCGGGCCCGGCTGTGCCTGCTCGGGCCGTGCCTGCTCGGGCTGTGCCTGCTCGGGCTGTGCCCGCGGCATCGGCCGGTGGTTCGGCCGATGGTTCGGACCTCATTGCGACGATCACGGTCAGGCTGCCGTTCCGAGCCCCGCTGCACCCGGACAGCCTGTTCGGGCATCTTGTCGCAACCGCGGTACCCGGCGTCGAGGAATGGCGGGACGGGGCCTACCGGCGGACTCTGCGGACCCCGCACGGGCACGCCATCGTCGCGTTGCGCCCGCTGCCCGACCACATCGCCTGCCGGCTCGCGCTCAGCGACATACGGGATCTCGGTTTCGTCATCGCGCGCTGCCGCCGCCTGCTCGACCTGGACGCCGATCCGACGGCGGTCGACGCGCACCTGCGCACCGACCCGCACCTGGCCCCGCTCGTCGCGCGGGCCCCGGGACGGCGGATTCCCCGGACCGTCGATCCGGCCGAGCTCGCGCTGCGCGCGGTCCTCGGGCAGCAGGTTTCGGTCGCCGCGGCGCGCACCCACGCGGGCCGCCTCGTCCGGGCCGCCGGGCCGCCGATCCATGATCCGGATGGCGGTCTCACCCATCTGTGGCCGACGGTCGCCGAACTGGCGGACGGGCCGGCTCCGGCGGTGCCGGCCGGGCGCAGGCGGGCCTTCACGGCTCTGGTCACGGCGCTGGTTTCCGGGGAAGCCGAGCTCGACGAGGGCGGTGACTGGTCACGGACCCGATCGGCCCTGGCGGGCCTGCCCGGCATCGGCCCCTGGACGATTGAGACCATCGCCATGCGCGCGCTCGGTGACCCGGACGCATTCGTGCTCGAAGACCTGGGTGTACGGCGCGGGGCGGAACGGATCGGCCTGCCGGCCACCCCGGCCGCGCTGCTGCGGCGAGCCGCGGCCTGGCGCCCCTGGCGGGCGTACGCCGTCCAGTACCTCTGGGCGGCGCTGGACCATCCGATCAACCTGATGCCGCCGAGGGAAGGGGACCATTCGTGATCGGTGACACGCACGTATCAGAGCATTCACTTCAGGTGATGTCTCGGGCCAGGGCTTCGCGGCCGAACGCCTCCGGGCGCATCCATACAGTCGTGGACAGCCCGATCGGTCCGATCACCCTGGTGGGCCGGGACGGCGCGATCGTCGGCCTCTTCATGGACGGCGGGCGTCACGTGCCCGACCCGGCCTGGTTCGGCGACCGGGACGACTCCGCGTTCGCAGCGGCGGCCGATCAGCTCGCCGAGTACTTCGCCGGCCGGCGGACGACCTTCGACCTGCCGCTGCGGCCAGCCGGTACGGAGTTCCAACGCGAGGTGTGGTCGGCACTGCGCGACATCCCGTACGCCCAGACCATCTCCTACGGGGAGCTCGCCCGCAGGATCGGCCAGCCGCGGGCGTCCCGCGCTGTCGGGCTCGCCAACGGCAGGAATCCGATCAGCATCATCGTGCCCTGCCATCGAGTGATCGGCGCGAACGGCAGCCTGACCGGGTACGGCGGTGGCCTGGAACGCAAGCGCCATCTGCTGGCCCTGGAGCAGCGGTCCGCAGGGATCTCGCTCCTTTAGCCCAGCCCGCCAGCCCAGCGACTGCCGCCGGCGGCCCTGGGCTGCCTGGTAGCCCACCGAGCGGCCCGAGACTGTGCCGGATGGCCCGGGACGGCCGCCGGATCGACGGTCCGCGGGCCGGCCGGCGTCGACCCGCGCCCCACCCCCCCGGCCGGCCGGGCGGTGTCAGCGCCTCATCGTGGCCGACCGCGGCGCCGCTTCTCCCGCCCGACCAGGATGTCAGGCCCCAGATCGTCGGGCGGGACCTCGGTTCCGGGCAGGCGCCGAGGTGACGCGGGTGCCGGCCGGTAGCGGGTCAGCGCCGCGAGTGAGTAGCTCGTGGACGGCGTCGGTACCACCGGGTTCACCGAGGCCGCTCGATGCCCGGGCGGCAGTGCCTCGCCGGACCCCGCGGGTGAGCCGGAGCGGCGGCGTTGCGCGGCCCGGTAGGCCTGCCTGCGGGCGATGGGCGCGGTGACCGGGTCGATCGAACTGGCGTCGGAGCCGGCGGCTGGGGTCGGATCGGTCTGGACTCTGCCGCCCGAGGCCGAGCCCGAAGTCGTCGCTCGCCGTCGCGTGCGGTTGGGCGGCGCGGGCTGATCGGCCCGCGCGGTGGTGCCGAACCAGTCGAAGGACCGACCGCGGCCCCTCAGCGCGGTGTTCTCCGCCTGGACGATGACCAGCAGCGCGGTCGCGAAGGCCGCTCGGGTGCGGGCCTCGTCGAGCTGCCGTGAGAGCTCCGCGACGTACGCTGCGTCGATCACGGGCTCCTCGGCCTCCGGCGCGGGTTGCCCGTCGGGCGCAACGGTCTGGCCGAACGCCTCGACATGGAGCAGGCGCAGGTGCTCCAGAAGCTCGGAACGCTCCGTGCCGGTGCCGGTGCCGGTGCCGGGGTCGGGGAACAGCAGGTGGACGTAAATCTCGACGACCTGCCACTYGATCGCCTTCTCGCCGCGGAACTGGCGGCTCAGGTCCCTGGTCCGCGACCTCTGGATCTTCGAGGGATCCGTGTCGGCCCAGAGCTCGCGCGCAACCATTTCGTAACTGACGCGATAGGGGTTGTTCAGCTCATTTAAGCGCGTCAGAAGAACTTTCTGTGGCCCGTCCTTGAGGTCTGCGCGCGGCCCTTTGGGGCGGGCCCCCGCGAGAGTCACCCACACCCCGTCCGGGCGAGGGGCGGCATGTCGGCCGGCGGGCGAGTTCGCGGCACTGCGCGGATCCTCTCTCTGCTTCGTTCGCCCGCGTGCTCTCGGCGCATCGGGCGGTGGGGCGGTGGGACGGGCACGTTCCCCGGCGATCCACTCTGATTGTTGCGCATGATACGGCTCGGGTGCGCCTGATGTGGACGCGCGCTGAATCTGCGCGGTTTCGTTGTACAGCGAACGATCATGCCTGGTGAAGCGTGGGCCCTTGTGCGGTCCGCGGGGCCGGTTAGCTGGTGCCGGGTCGGCCTCGTTCGCGCGGCGTGAAGTGCGACTCCTGGTCGCGTCGCCGTGTAAGCGCTCCCGCATCTCCTTTACCCCTTTTCCGAGCGGCGGCCTGTTGCCGGTGGGCTCTGGGAGACGAGGAAACTGGGTGGCGAGATGCGCGGCAAGTTCGCACAACCAGCTGACCGAGAAAACTTCGGGTCGGTCTCGGTGGGTGCCTGTGTCGCGGAAGGCCGGCGCAACCGGACTGCCCGATCATCGGCGTCGGCGCAACTGTCGCAGCTGGTCGGATCGAGACGGTGTCGTGTTGACGACGGGCGTCGTGGCGGCGGCGGCGCCGGTGCTGGACCGGCTGGTGCTGGCCGGTCCAGGGCGAGGGCCCAGGTCGCGTCGGCGGTGTCGCAGTCCCCGTGGGTTCGCCGTGGGTTCGTCGGTTCGCCGTGCCGTGGGTGCCGCCGAACCACGGCCGAAGAACGTTCTCGTGTTCCGCATCGTGATTGTGTCGGTCCTGGAACTCCGCTCCCTGCTCGGGGAGCGGCGTTCCTCGGCGCTGCTGGTCCACCTGGATCGAATGGGTGATCTTATTCATCTCACGGTACGACCGAGGTTGCCGCTGGTCCGAGTCGACGATGGGGAAGGATCAGCCGACAAGCGCTTCGGTCACGACCCGGGCCGCTTCCGCGGTGCCGAATGTCGGCGGTACTGGTCGGGCCTCGGGCGTACCCAGCCGCACCACGACTGTTCCCGACCCCGGATCGATCTGCAGGATCTGGTTTCCGAGCCCGATTGCCCAGAACATGTCCGCAGGGGCGCCCGGCACGAGACTACCGTTCTTCTTTGTCGTATCGGCCGCGGCGGAAATGTCGGAAGCCGCGAGCGGCTGGGCGAGAACACCTTCGCGATTGAGCCACCAAAGATATCCGTAGGCTGCGTTCATCTCCGTCGACGAGGCGCCGGTGGCGGCGTCGACCCAGTCGCCGGAGACAATCTGCTCGCCGTTCCAGTTTCCATGCGCCAACATAAGATACCCAAGCCTGGCGATGTCACGGCAGGTCGACTGCAGCCCCATGAAGGTCAGGGTGTTGCCGGCCGCGTCGGTCGTCATCCGGCTGTCGTCCATGCCGAGCGGTTCGAAGAGCCRCTCACGGGCGAAGTCGGTCACCTCCTCGCCGGTGGCCGTGCGCAGCACCTCCTCGAGCGTCTGGACGGCCGAGTTGTTGTAGGCCCAGACCTGCCCGGGCGCCTTCTCCTGCGGCAGCGCCACGGCGTACGCGGTCTTGTCCGGGGCCCGGATCAGATCCTGGTAGTCGATCTTCAGGCTCCACTGCCGGCCCGAGTCGTTGCTGACCAGGTCACGGATGGTCACGGCCTCGGACTCCGTGCCCTTCCACTGCGGGATCCAGGTGGCAGCGGAGTCGTCCAGCCGCAGGTCACCGTCGTCCTGGGCGATGCCGACCAGCGTGGAGGTGAGCGATTTGGTCACGGAATACACCGCGCTGGGAGTGCTCGGCGTGCTGCCCCGAAAGTACCATTCGCCAGCGATTTTCCCGTTTCGGGATACCAGTAAACAGGTTGACTTGCCCCGCTCCGCGGTGTCGGCGATCTCGTCGAGCTTTGCCGGGTCGAGACCGACCTCGGCCGGATCCACCGTCTCCCAGGTATCGCCGGGAACGGTGACCCGCTTCGTCGGCGCGGTCGCGGCCGCCGTCGGCGTACCCGGGTCGGTGGCTGTGCGACCGTCGGGTGACCCGTCACTGGTACAGCTCGCGGCCAGGACCGCGACGCACGCGGCCGTCGCAATACCGATGGCGGGGCGGAAAAGGCGTCGCATCGCTGAACCTCGCTCGGGCCGAAAGCTGCGGATCGCGGGGGTGCGACCGTATACGTCCCGATGCGGAGTGAAAACCCGGAATCCGGATCGCGGGTCCGGATTCCGGCTGACGTGATGGGTTCGTCGCGCGGTCGGAGGCGTCAGGCGGACGCCGCCGACCGCGCGACGGACGCGACGGACGCGACGGACGCGACGGACGCGATCGAACGGCGTCGCGTCGGATCATCGGATCAGCAGTGGCTCCGGTGCTTGCCGGGCGGATACGGGCAGGGCTCTCCGGGCTGGCAGCCGGCCGCGGTGGTGAGCAGCGCGAGTGATCCGGCGGCGAGGATCGCCAGAACGGTTCTGCGTAGGTTGCGGACGGAGCGCTTCATGGGTGATGCCTCTCTCAAGCCAGCCCCGATCCGGTTTTTCCTACCGGCTGCGCCGCGTGGGGGTGGTGTGCCACGCCACGATGTTCCGTGGCAGCCACGGAGGGTGCTGTTTCGAGCACTTCGTGTGGATGTCCCTGGGGCGGACGTCGCTGGAAGCGGATGTCACCCGGGCAGCCGCCCGCCCGTCCTGGATTGTGACGATCGGCGGATGTAGGTCGGCTGCGGGTGGGTATCCGTGATACTGGGTGTGTCCGGGTTGGTGGAAGTCGGGCAATCAGGTCAGGTGCTTGCGGGTTCCTCCCAAGGTGGCGGATCCGGCCGCGATGGCGGTCGTTTCTGAAGGACGATGCGAAGGTGCGCACCTGCAACCGGGGGTGCACGGTCCGCGAGGTCCGGGCGTCGCGGGCCGTGGGGAGTTCAGCGGGTCAGGACGGACTGGGGGCCGTCGAAGGAGGAAAGGTCGATGGTCAACATGAACCCAGGTGACGGCGCTTGGCAGGGAGAGCGCTTCGCGCAGGCCCGCCGGTTCGCCGGGCAGGCCCGGCAGGACCGCACGACCGGTTGGTACATCCCGCTGGCGATCACGGTGGTCGGAGCAGGTTCCTCGTTCGACGCGTTCGGGCGGGGTCTCGGCTTCCTCTACGGGTGGGGCCTGGCGATCGCGTTCGTCGCGCTGACCTGGTCCACCATCAGGGCGATTCCGATCATGATCGATGATCTCAACGTGGCGCGGGAGAGCTGGCCGCGCAAGATCACCACCCTTCTCAACACTCCGGTACGCAGCCGCGGGATCTTCCTGCTCGCGGCCGCGCTACCGATCCTCGTCGCGTTGGTGAAGACGGTGGGCTTCTACACGTTCGGCGGTCTGCTGATCGTCGGTGTGGTCCTGGCGGTGGCTCTTGGAGTCTCCTGGTTCCTCGAGCGTCGCTGACGTCGCGATCTGATCGGCCCCGGTCCCGGGCAGCCGACGCCTCCCGTTGCCGGAGGCGGGGCTGTTCGGGCCGGGGCCGACTCACTTCCTGATCCGTCCGGAACCTGCTGCTCGCCAGCCGTCGGCCGGGTCGGCCGAGCGGGCCGACGCCGGCCGGTTGAGGTCGGGTACGCCCCGTGGCCGCGAAAACGGTCGTACTCTCCGTATCGGTCGCACTCGCGGATCCGATCGACCTGCGCGTACCGGTCGTACAGTTCCAGTTGGCTGCGGTGGCCGCCGACCGGGACTATTCGCCGACGGAGATCACATGCTTGTCAGACTTCTGCGGAGTCACCTCGCCCCTTACCGGCGGCTGGTGTCCCTGCTGGTGGCGCTGCAGTTCACGGCCACGCTGGCCATGCTCTACCTGCCGACGCTGAACGCGGACATCATCGACAACGGGGTCGTCCCGGGCGATACCGGCTACATCTTCCGCCTCGGTGGGCTGATGCTCGGGGTGACGCTGGTGCAGGCCGCCTGCTCGGCCGCCGCGGTCCTGTTCGGCGCGCGCACCGCCATGGGCATCGGCCGCGACCTCCGCGCCTCGGTGTTCGCCCGGGTCCAGTCCTTCTCGGCCCGCGAGGTCGGGCGGTTCGGGGCGCCGTCGCTCATCACCCGGGCGACGAACGACGTCCAGCAGGTCCAGATGGTCGTGCTGATGGCGTTCACCATGATGATCTCGGCCCCGATCATGTGCCTGGGCGGGATCGCGCTGGCCGTGCACCAGGACGCCAAGCTCTCGCTGCTCCTCGTCGTGATCGTGCCGGTGCTGACGGCGACGGTCGTCCTGATCGTCCGGCGCATGGCGCCGCTCGGCCGCCGTATGCAGGACCGCCTCGACGAGGTGAACCGGATCCTGCGCGAGCAGATCACCGGTCTGCGGGTGATCCGCGCCTTCGTTCGGGACGGGCACGAGAAGCGGCGTTTCGCCACCGCCAACACCGAGCTCACCGACGTCTCGCTGCGCATCGGGCGCCTCATGGCGCTGATGTTCCCGCTGGTCATGGCGGTGGTGAACGTCTCCAGCATCGCGGTCATCTGGTTCGGCGCGCACCGCATCGCCAGCGGCGGCATGGAGGTCGGCGCACTGACCGCGTTCCTCAGCTATCTGATGCAGATCCTGATGGCGGTGATGATGGCGACCTTCATGTTCGCGATGCTCCCGCGGGCCGAGGTGTGCGCGGAGCGCATCCAGGAGGTCCTGGACACGCAGTCCACGCTCGCCCCGCCCGTGCGGCCCGTGCGGGAGCTGGCCGGGCGCGGCGAGCTGGAACTGCGCGACGTCGGCTTCCGCTACCCGGGCGCCGAGGAGCCGGTGCTGCGCGGAGTCGACATCACGGCCCGCCAGGGGCAGACCGTGGCGATCATCGGCAGCACCGGCAGTGGCAAGTCCACCCTGCTCGGCCTCGTTCCCAGGCTGTCGGACGTCTCCGAGGGCGCCGTCCTGATCGACGGGGTGGACGTCCGCGAGCTCGACCCGGCGCTGCTGGCCCGGGTGGTCGGGCTCGTCCCGCAGAAGCCCTATCTGTTCACCGGCACGATCGCGTCGAACCTGCGGTACGGCAACCCGGAGGCCACCGACGACGACCTGTGGTGGGCGCTCGACATCGCGCAGGCCCGGGAGTTCGTCACCGCGATGCCGGACGGGCTTGCGACCCGGGTCGCCCAGGGCGGCACCAATGTCTCCGGCGGTCAGCGCCAGCGCCTCGCGATCGCCCGGGCGCTGGTCCGGCGTCCGGAGATCTACCTGTTCGACGACTCGTTCTCGGCGCTGGACTATGCCACCGACGCCCGGCTGCGGGCCGCGCTGGCCCGGGAGACCGCCGACGCCACGAAACTGATCGTCGCCCAGCGGGTGGCGACCATCCGGGACGCCGACCAGATCATCGTCCTGGAGGACGGCGAGATTGTCGGTACCGGGACCCATCATGAGCTCCTGGCCGAGAACCCGACCTACCAGGAGATCGTCTTCTCGCAGCTGACCGAGGAGGAAGCGGCGGCATGACGCGCCCACCGGCGGGTGGACCCCGCCCGATGGTCGGCCCCGCCCGTTTCATGGGCGGCGGCGGAGAGAAGGCCGGCGACTTCGCCGCCTCGACCAGGCGGCTGCTCGGGCTGCTGAGCCGCCAGCGGGGCCTGCTGGTGCCCGCGGTCATCCTTGCCGTGATCAGCGTCGGCCTCACCGTCACCGGGCCACGGCTGCTCGGGCACGCCACCGACCTGGTGTTCGCCGGTCTGCTCAGCTCGCGGCTGCCCGCGGGCACGACGAAGGCCGAGGCGATCGCGCGGCTGCGGGCCGAGGGGCACGGCACCCAGGCCGACCTGCTCGCGTCCGTCGACGTGACCCCCGGAAAGGGAATGGACTTCACGGCGATCGGGATGGTGCTGCTGGCCGTGCTGATCGTCTACCTGGTCGCCACGGCCTGCGCCGTCGCACAGGCCCGCCTGGTGAACAAGGCCCTGCAACGCATGCTGAGCGACCTGCGGTCCGAGGTGCAGGCGAAGATCACTCGGCTGCCGCTGCGGTACTTCGACCGCAGCCAGCGCGGCGAGGTGCTCAGCCGGGTCACCAACGACATCGACAACCTGGGCCAGACCCTGCAGCAGAGCTTCTCCCAGATCCTCGCCTCGGTGCTGACCATCATCGGAGTGCTGGCGATGATGATCTGGATCTCCCCGCTGCTCGCGCTGATCGCGGTCGTCACCGTCCCGGTGTCGATCCTCGTGACCGCGCGGGTCGGCAAGCTCGCCCAGCCGCAGTTCGTGAAGCAGTGGAAGACGACCGGGCAGCTCAACGGTCACATCGAGGAGATGTACACCGGGCACATGCTGGTGCGGGCGTTCGGCCGGCAGGACGAGGCCGCCGAGATCTTCCGCGAGCACAACGAGCGGCTTTACGAGGCGAGCTGGCGGGCCCAGTCCATCTCCGGCCTCATGCAGCCGGCGATGATGTTCATCGGCAACCTGAACTACGTGCTGGTGGCGGTCGTCGGTGGCCTTCGGGTGGCCTCCGGGTCATTGTCCATCGGCGACGTCCAGGCGTTCATCCAGTACTCGCGGCAGTTCAGCCAGCCGCTGACGCAGCTGGCCAGCATGGCGAACATGGCGCAGTCCGGGGTCGCCTCGGCGGAGCGCGTCTTCGACCTGCTCGACGCCGCCGAGCAGGAGCCCGACCCGCTGGTGCCCGCCATACCGGAGCAGACCTGCGGCCGGGTCGCGTTCGAGCACGTCTCCTTCCGCTACGAGCCGGACAAGCCGCTGATCGACGACCTGTCGCTCGTCGCGGAACCAGGCCACACCGTCGCCATCGTCGGCCCGACCGGTGCCGGCAAGACCACCCTCATCAACCTGCTGATGCGGTTCTACGAGGTCACCGGCGGGCGGATCACGCTGGACGGCGCGGACATCGCGGGGATGTCCCGGGCCGACCTGCGCTCCTCCATCGGCATGGTCCTGCAGGACACCTGGCTGTTCGGCGGGACGATCGCGGAGAACATCGCCTACGGCGCCGAGGGCGCCACCCACGAGCAGGTCGTCGAGGCGGCGCGCGCCGCGCACGTCGACCGGTTCGTGCGCACCCTGCCAGACGGCTACGACACCGTGCTCGACGACGAGGGCGTCGGCGTCAGCGGCGGCGAGAAGCAGCTCATCACCATCGCCCGCGCCTTCCTCGCCGAGCCGCTGATCCTCGTCCTGGACGAGGCGACCAGCTCCGTTGACACCCGGACGGAGGTCCTCATCCAGCGGGCCATGTCCCGGCTGCGCCACGGGCGCACCGCCTTCGTCATCGCCCATCGGCTGTCCACCATTCGTGACGCCGACACAATCCTCGTCATGGAGAACGGCGCGATCGTCGAACAGGGCGACCACGCCAGCCTGCTGGCGGCGGACGGGGCGTACGCCCGGCTCTACCAGGCCCAGTTCGCGCAGGCCGTCGCGGAAGCCGGGTGAGAGCCGGGTGAGACCAGCCGCCGCGGGCACGGAACACGGGCAGGGTGGAGGCGGCCAGTAGGCTTGTGGGTGCGGGCCGTCGGCGCTCCCGCGGAGGCGTCGGGCCGTGACGACGTCCGGGTTCCCCCGGGCAGCGAACCTCTCGGAACCTCTCGCAAAAGGGTGTTGTGCATGGCGACGGACGAGTTCACAGCCGGTCCCCGTTCCGGGTATCGCACCGACTCGGTGACCGCCGCCGCCGGCGCCGCCGAGGACGGCGAGGTCGTTCGCCTCGCCGGCCGTGTCGTGCTGTGGCGGCGGATGGGCGGCCTGGTCTTCGGGCACATTCAGGACCGTGCCGGGCGCGTCCAGGTCTCGCTCTCGCGTGACGAGCTGGGCGTCGACACCTTCCAGGAATGGGCCCGCGCCGTCAAGATCGGCGATTTCGTCGGCGTCACCGGGAAGCTTTACACCACCCGCCGCGGCGAGCGGACGGTCGGCGCGTCCGAACTCGTCGTGCTGAACCGGACGGTGYGCGCTCTGCCGGACAAGTGGCTGGGCCTGTCGAACRTCGAAGCCCGGCTACGGCGCCGCTACCTCGACCTGCTGGTGAACAACGACTCCCGGGAACGGTTCCGCATCCGGGCCCGGACCATCTCCCGTATCCGTCGCTTCCTCGACGACAACGACTTTCTCGAGGTTGAGACGCCGATGCTGCAGGAGGCCGCCTCCGGAGCCGCCGCCCGGCCGTTCATCACGCATCACAACGCCCTCGGCGAGGACTTCTACCTGCGCATCTCACCGGAGACGTTCCTCAAGCGGGTCGTCGTCGGTTCGCTGGACCGTGTGTACGAGCTCGGCCGGAACTTCCGCAACGAGGGCATGGACCCCTCGCACCTGCAGGAGTTCACGATGCTCGAGTGGTACGCGGCCTACTGGGACTACCGCGACAACATGCGTTTCGTCCGGGAGATGATCCTCGCTGTTCTCGACGACGTCTTCGGGTCCCGGACGGTCACCTACGGCGGGGTGAAGCTCGACTTCGGCGCCGAATGGCCGGAGCTGGACTACCGCGCCGAGGTCGCCCGGCACAGCGGTATCGACCTGACGGTCGTTCGTGATCTGCCGACGCTGCGCGCGCGGATCGCCGAGCTCGGCCTCGAGGTCGACGACGCGGCCTCCTACGCGGGGCTCGTCGACCTGCTCTACAAGAAGACCGTCCGCCCGCATCTGATCCAGCCGTGTTTCCTGCTGCACCACCCGGCGGAGCTGGTCCCGCTGGCCCGGCGCAGCGACTCCGATCCGTCCCAGCTGGACATGTTCCAGGTGGTGGTGAACGGCTGGGAGCTGGTGAAGGCCTACTCGGAGCTGGTTGACCCGGTCGAGCAGCGCCGCAGGCTGGAGGAACAGGCCGAGCTGCGCGCGGCCGGCGACGACGAGACGATGATGCTCGAAGAGGACTTCATCGAGGCGATGGAGTACGGCATGCCGCCGATGTCGGGGCTCGGCATCGGCATCGACCGGCTCATCGCTCTTCTCACCGACGCCCCGACGTTGCGGGAGGTGGTCCTCTTCCCACTGATGCGCGACTCGCGCCGAGGCCGGACCGACCCGACCGCGGCCGGCGCGGACGACTCCGCTGACGGGGATGACTCCGCCGACGGGAAGGACTCCGCCACCTCGGCTGACATCGCGGGTGCGGCCGTCGAGGCGGCGGATCCGGTCTAGGCGCAGCTTCGCCGGTGGGCCCCGGCCCCCGCGGTCCTCAAACGGCGTGGACAGATGGTTACGCTCGGCAGCCGAGGACGCACATCGCGCGGCCGCTGCCGGCGAGGTCCTGCGGCCCGGCGGCGGTCGCCGTCGTGGTGGGCCAGCCAGCGCCGTCGCCGGCGAGCTGTTGCAGGTAGGTCCAGGGCTGAACCAGAGACGGGTTGACGGGGCGCCAGGAGACGGCCAGCGGCGGGCTGGTGATCTCGCGGCGCTTCGCCTCGTCTGCCCACTGCTTGCGCACGGCGGCGGCGAGCCGGTCGGCGACCATCTTGATGTCCAGGTCGCCGGCGCGGGAGGCCTCGCGGTCGAGGAGGATTGGGAGCACCGTCAGCAGGACCCCTGCCGCGACCAGCACCGCGGCCCAGCCACCCTGCCCGGCGGGCCATGCCACCGCGCCGGCGAGCACGGCCGCAGCGCCAGCTATCAGCCAGATCGACTGCGGTCTCCCGCGCCCCCCGTTGACGCTCATAGCGAGCAATCATCCACACTGTGCGAGCATGTGCGCATGGGGGTAGGCCGGGGAGTGGCGTGTGGTTGCCACTGAGGGCGCGCCGTCGTGGCAGCGAGCGCTGGAGTTGGCAGCGCTCGCGGTAGTCCCGGTTCCGCTGCTGACTGCATTGCTCTACTACTTCGGGTACGTACGGACCCAGGTGGTCTGTGACTACTTCGGGATCTCAATCAGCCGGCTTGGGCTCTCCAGCCAGGACTACGTTGTACGCAGCTCCCGACTGGTGTTCGACCGGCTTGTCGTGCTCGCGGTGCTGGCGCTGGTCGGCATTGTCGTGCACCTGCTGATGACCCGGGGGCTACACAAGTTGTCGCCCCAGAGCCGGTGGTGTCGAGCTGCGGCGCCTGCGGTGGCGGTGGGTTCCGCGCTGTCGTTCCTGGCCGCGCTCGACGGATTCGGTCGCCTTCCAGGCAGCCCATGGTGGTTCACGCGAGAGGAGGTAGCGGTCCCGCTGGGGCTAGGCGCGATCCTGGCTGAGTACGCCGTCCACCTGGCCGAGGGGCAACGGCTACGCCGCTGGCGGCAACGCCGTCGCCGGCGGCGCGGTGAGCCCCCGTCTCCGTTGATGAGTTCCGGGGGCACCCTCGCGCGGCGCGCGTTGCTGGGATCGGTCGTGCTCATCGCTGTGTTCTGGGGCTTCGCGGTCCAGGCGGCCAGCGAAGGAGCGAAGGTCACCTACGCGGTTGCCAGTGACGTTCCGCACCAGCCGGAAGCCATCGTCTACACCAAGGAGCGGCTGCAGCTCGACGGCTACGGCATAAATGTCACCTCGCTTCCCCTGGGGGAGAGCGACTGGCGCTTCCGCTATACCGGACTGCACGTGCTGTTTTACAGCGAGGGCCGTTGGTTCCTGCTTCCCGCGGACTGGCGCCGTGACAACGGAGCTCCTGTCGTCGTCCTCGACGACAACCCCGCTACCTACCGCGTGGACACGAGGCCCCGCTCGCTCGCCTAGCGACCACCGGCCCCGTTCACGCCCTCAGGCGGAAGCGTGGAAGACGGCGACGGTGGGGTCGAAGTCGGGTCGAGTGTTTGGGTAAACGTTGGTGGTTCCCCTGGCGAGGTTGTCGGCGTTTCCACATCGGTCGTCTTGGGAGGTCTAGGGGTATGTGCGGCTGTTGGCACTGTGCTTTCTACCGGTGGGACCGGCGTTCGAACCGGTGAGGTCACACGCGGCCCTCGGGCCGTATCAAGCGGCGGGATGCTCGGATCTCCGCCGCCAGGCGCCCCGGCGGGCAGGACGGCGCCGTCGCTGGGTGGTGACGGCTCCGCTGGGGCCGTCGGCGCCGAACACGCTCCCGTCCCTGCGAGTACGACGACCGCAAATACTACGCGGAGCAAATTGGTGGCGACCACAGCGTAATCATGGCCCTTGCGTCATCGCGGTGTGCACGGATGTCTGGATGGCTGGGCCCGAGGCTGCGACGCTGCGGCGTAGAAGCGCAGAAACTACGCGGATTTGACTTTCCGGTCGTCGTTACAGGTTGTAGTGCCTACGATCTAGGAGATACCGCGGCCTCCCCGGAGGGTGACCCGCCATGCCGAAGACTGTCGCCCCGTCTCGGAGCGCCGTTCGTCGCGTGGTGCGGATGCGGATGCGGATGCGGGCCCAGTTACGTGAGTTCCCCATCTCACCGCCCCGCTTGTTTGCCGATTCGGCAAAGATTTTTGTCAGCTCCATGGACGTTCGCGCAGGGTCGCCAGCAGGCGGTTGCCGACCCTGACCGGCACCGCCCTCATCGAGGGATCCGAGGAGCAGGCGGATGGACGCGACAGGTCACGGTCATGATCACTCCCATGGCCGCGGGCATGCGCACGGGCACGGGCACAGTGATCACGACTGGGAGAGCGAGTTCAGTGAGGAGGCCTGGGACGAGCGGTACCGGGCCCGGCCGAAGATCTGGAGCGGCCGGGCGAATCCGGTGCTGGTCACCGAGGTCGCCGAGCTGCCCGCGGGCACCGCGCTCGACGCCGGGTCCGGGGAGGGCGGGGACGCGTTCTGGCTGGCCGCCCGTGGCTGGAAGGTGACCGGCGCCGACCTGTCGACCCTCGCGCTGAGCCGCGCGGCCGCGACGGCCGAGGAGCTCGGGCATGACATCGCCTGGCTGCACATCGACCTGTCGGAGCACGAAGCGCCGGGGACGTTCGACCTGGTCACCGCGCACTACCTGCATCTGCCACCGGCCCGTCGCCCGGCGCTGTTCGCCCACCTCGCGGCCGCCGTCGGGTCCGGTGGAACGCTGCTGGTCGTCGGCCACGACCTGAACGACCTCGGTATCCCGACACCTCGCCCGGGGGTGGCGGAGACGGGCTGGACCGCCGCCGATGTCGCCGCCTCGCTGGGCGCGGGCTGGGCCGTCGAGGTGGCGGAGCGCCGGCCACGGCGCCTCACCGCCCCGGACGGGCGGGAGATCGACGCCCACGACGTCGTCCTGCGGGCCCGCCGCGCTGGTTCGACGGCCCGTCCGCTGCCGGTGGCGGGCCCCTGACCTGCGCGGCTTCCGAACGCGGACTGGTCGTCGTTCGGCGCCGGGCGTCCAGCCCGGCACCGTACGGGGCGCAGCCGTATAGTCCCCACCGTTCTGGGAGCGGCAAGACGGAGGTCGTCAGGTGGACAAGGACATCGTTGTCGTTATCGGCGTGGGCGGGATGGGGCGGGCGATCGCTCGCCGGATCGGCAACGGCCGCAAGATCCTGCTGGCCGATGTCAGCGAGGGCGCGCTCAGCGTGGCCGACGTGCTGCTGGGCGAGGGGCAGGACGTCGTCACCCAGGTCGTCGACGTCTCCAGCCGTGACTCGGTGGCCGCGCTCGCCGACACCGCCGCCGGGCTCGGGCGGGTGACCCAGATCGCGCACACCGCCGGCCTGTCCCCGACGCAGGCGTCGACCGAGGCGATCCTGCGGGTCGACCTGCTCGGCGTCGCGCTGGTGCTCGACGAGTTCGCCCGGGTCGTCGCCCCCGGTGGTGCCGGAGTYGTCATCGCGAGCATGGCCGGCCACATGGGCGGCCTCACACCGGAGGAGGAGCGGATCGTCGCCGTGACACCCACGGACGAGCTGCTCGCCCTGCCCTTCTTCGAACCCGACGTCCTCGGCTCGCCGGGTGCTGCCTACTCCAGGTCGAAGCGGGCCAACATCGTGCGGGTGCAGGCCGCGGCCGGGCCCTGGGGGGACCGCGGCGCACGGGTCAACTCGATCAGCCCGGGGGTCATCTCCACTCCCATGGGCCAGGAAGAGCTGGCCGGGGAGTCGGGGGAGCAGATGCGGATGATGGTGTCGATGTCCGCGGCGAAGCGTCTCGGCACCCCGGACGACATCGCCGCCGCCGCGGCCTTCCTGCTCGGCCAGGACGCCAGTTTCGTCAGCGGCACCGACCTGCTGGTCGACGGCGGCACCGTCGCCGCCATCCGGCCGCTGCTGCCGGTGGGCTGAGCTGCCGGTGGGCTGAGCTGCCGATGGGCTGGGCTGCCGGTGGGCTGGGCTGGGCTGCTGGCGGGCTGATCAGGACGGCTTGACCTGAACCTCGGTTGAGGAAGGAGGCTGGCCCGACTGACGTGCCGGCCGGGTCCTCCCCGCTGGCCTCGCGGGAGGAGACAGCAGTGGCCGTGCTGCCAGCCAGGCCGCCGAGCGCGGACGACGGGTCCGCTCCATCTCCGGACACATCGGGAGGCGCAGCGGGCGGTGCCTCGTCCGCGGGAACGCCCGGGATCCGGCCCCGGATGGTCTTCGCCGCGCTGATCCTCGGCGGTCTGCTCGTCGTCCTGGACATCACGATCATCAACGTGGCCATCCGGACGCTGGCTCGGGACCTGGAGGTCTCGCTGCCGGTCATCCAGTGGGTCTCGACCGGCTACACGCTGGCTCTCGCGATGACGGTGCCGACCAGTGCCTGGCTGGTGGGCCGGTTCGGGGTCCGTCGCGTGTACGTCGGTGCGCTCGGCGGCTTCGTGCTGGGATCGGTGCTGTGCGGGCTGGCGTGGGACATCGGATCGCTCATCGCCTTCCGGGTGCTCCAGGGCGTCGGCGGCGGCCTGGTGCAACCGGTCGGGATGATGATCGTTTTGCGGGCGACGCCCCCCGAACGGCGGGGGCGTGCGATGGGCCTGCTGGGGCTCCCGGTTCTCGTCGGGCCGGTGCTGGGGCCGACCCTCGGCGGTTGGCTGGTCGAAACCTCCTGGCGATGGATCTTCCTGGTGAACCTGCCCGTGGGCCTGGCCGCGCTGCTGCTTGCCGCGCGGGCGCTGCGCCCCTTCACCGGCTCGGCGGGTGATGCCGCCGCGGCAGCCGGTGGTGCTGTCGGTGATCGTGCGACCGGCCCACGACTTGATGTCGCCGGTCTCGCCCTGGTCGCGCCCGGCCTGGCCCTGTTCGTCTTCGGGCTGGCCGAGAGCGGTCGCCTGGGCACGGTCGCGTCCAGCTCCGTGGTCGTGCCCGCCCTGGTCGGCATCGCGATGGTGGCCGGATTTGTGGTCCGTGCCCTGAAGACACCGGCTCCGCTGGTCCGGATCACGTTGCTGGGGCGGCGGGCGGTCGCCTCCGGCGCGGTCACACTGGTGCTGTTCTCGTCGGCCTACTTCGGATCGATGCTCGTCCTGCCGCTGTACTGGCAGGTCGCACGGGGGCTCAGCCCGGCGGAGACGGGCATGCTCGGGATACCGCAGGCTCTGGCCACCGGCCTTTCGCTGCAGGTGGCAAGCCGGCTGGTCGATCGGCTGCAACCGGCGCGGGTCGTCGGATTCGGTATCACCCTGGCGGCGTCCGGGCTGCTCGCCGCGGTGCTCCTGCTCGACGCCAACACTCCGTACTGGCAGCTCATGCTCGCGATGTCGGTCACGGGTGTCGGGGCCGGTTCGACGATCATGCCGACCATCACCACCGCGCTGCGTAACCTCGATGATCGGGACTCCCCGTCGGGGAGCACGCTGCTGAACATCACCAGCCAGGTCGGCGTGTCGATCGGCACCGCCGCGACCTCGGTCGTGCTGGCCTCCGGCCTCGCCTCGCGAGGGCTCGCCGCGGTGCTCGCCGGAGGAGACACCGGCGGTGGATCTGACACCGCTGTACCAGGCGCAGGCCCGGCGCAGGCGGCTGTCGACGTCGCAGCGGGCTTCGCGGCCGCCTGCCGCACCACCCTCGGCGTGCCTTTGGTTCTCATGGCAGGCGCTCTGGTCGCGGCCCTGACGGTGCTCCCTCGCCGCGCCAGCCGGACCTCAACAGCCGTCGTCGAAGGGTAGCCGGCCCAGCTCCCAACCGGTGTCCTCCCAGGTGTCCTCCCGGCCGGCGCCCACCGCGGCCTGGCCGCCGCCCGCAAGCTCGCCGGTTGCCGGCGGCGGCAGCCGCACGGTCGAGTGGTCGGTCATGGCCTCCTTCCCGGCGGCCGATTCGAGGATCACGGAGAGCTCGGTCGTTTCGGCGCTGGTGAGCTCGTGCAGCAGCGGAAGGCAGACCAGCAGCTCCGACATCGGCACCTTGCTCGGGCCTCGGGGCGCGACGATCTGCGCGGTGAAGTCACAGACGAGATTTCTGTCCCGGGTGACCGGAATCCGCGCTCTGGTGACACGTGCGTCCGGGCCGAGCGACGCGGCGAGCGCGGCGAGGCGCTCGTCACGGGTGATGTCGATGCTCTCGTCCGACCGGTAGACGATGCTTCGACGGTCGGCGGTGATCTCCAGCTCGGCCACCACGGTGCCGGCGGCCCGCTCGAGCAGGACCGCCAGACTGATTCCGCGGGTGCGCGCCCCGGATGTTTTCCGGCGCAGCTCCTCGACGGAGGTGTCGAAATATGCGGAGAAACCCGCGGAACGCAGTGAGAGGAGCTTTCTCTCGATCGCCCATTCCAGGGCGGCCGGCTCCTCGGTCGGGCTGTCCGTTGTTTGCTGGAGGTGGAACGCGCGGGCCCAGAGGACGTCGATGTTGTGCGTGATGAAATGCTGAAGGTTTCGGGTCGAGCGGCCGATCTTCAGCCGGGTGAGCTGCTCCAGTGTCGCGTGCCGGCCCAGCCGCCGCCAGAACTCCGGGTCGACGATCTCGTCGCCGCTGAGAAGGAACTCCAGTGCGCTGTCCGCGATCTCGCCGGACAGGTCGCGGACACCCGGAAACCGTTCGATACTTCCGCCGGACCCGACCCACACCGCCTGGAGGAACTGGTTCAGCAGGCGGGACTGCCGCCGACGAAGCCTGGCGGTGACGATGTCCGTCGCGTGCCTGGTGCCCTCGACCGCCAATGAGCGTGCCGCGTCGATACCCTGGCTGAACCCGTCGGCGATGAGGGATGCGTTCTCGGCGTCGAGGAATCCGCGCCCGTCCTGGGTGAGAGCCGTGGAGATGATCCGGACGTCGGGCGAGCGGTCCCGCCGCTCGATCATCGTGGCGAGGCCGTCGGCGTCGGTGAGAAGCGTGTTGACGGCGCCGGTCTCCGCCGCGAGGCGGGCCTGGGCCGCGCGGGCGTTGCGGTGGTGCCCGATGCTGAAGACGATCGGCTCACGGTCCTCGACAAGGGCGACATCGCGGGCGAAGTAGTCGGCATCGCCGCTGAACTTCAGGTACATGAATCGCTGGCCGGCGGCCTCGTCGTCCGGCCATTCCAGTACGAAGTCGGGCATGTACGAGTGATTGAAATATCCTGTGTCGCGGATTCGCGCCGACGTGTCGGTCGCCTCGATCTCGCGCGCGACGACGGATTTTATGCCCTGGATGCTTTCCCGGGTGCTTGATATGCCGAGTGCTGCTTCCAGTGCGGCGGCGTAGGTCGGGGTGGTCATCCGGCTCCCCTCTCGATGCCTACCGCCCGAAGTATACTTAGGTTCTCGGTGGAGATCACCAGCTTCTCCTGTCGTTCGGAGAGCACGATGATCCACAGGCGTTCCGCCAGGAGCTCGCAGGTCTCGTCCGAGATCTGGTCCACCGGGTGGTTCGACGGGTGGTTCGACGGGCTTCCGAAGACCCGTCTGCGGTGCAGCTTCACAGCCGATCGGATCTCTCCGGGTGAGCGGAGGTCTGACCAGCGGGTCACCAGGAAGGGGGCCCAGGTGATCCACATGAAGTGGTCTATTCGCGTGGGCTGCAGCGTCAGCGCGCGGTAGCATTTCGCGAGGAACTCCACATAGAGGGTTCCCTGGTCGTGATGGCCGTCGTAGAACTTGGACTCGGCCACGAACTCGTGGCCCTGGAACTCGCCGCCCAGCAGAACTCCGCCGAGGTCGTAGGAGAAGCTTCCACCATCAGCCCACCGGTAGCTCAGCTTCGCCACTGCCACTGGCTCGGGAGTCACATAGTAGACGTTCGCACGGGTCGTGGCCTCGAGCCAGAGCTTTGCCCGGCGGGCTCCATCCGCTCCACGCTGGTGCAGCTGCTCCCCCGCCACGGTTGTCGAGGGTATCCGACCCAGGTGGGCGTAAAGGCCGTCAACCGGGGCCTCTGGTGGCCGTTGGCGACCGGGATTCCTGGCCGCTGCCCGTCCCGGCCGTGTTGACCAATGTGTTTTCGCAGGTGGTGGACTTGTCCGTGGCGAAAGTGATTGTCTTCGGTCGCGTTGGCGGCTCGGCTGGCGGTTTCACGATCAGGCTCGCCACCAGCGCTGTCGGTTCGTAGCATCCTCTCCATGACGTCGGAGGAAGGGACCACACGGGTTGACATCTGGATCTGGTCGGTCCGGCTCGTCAAGACCCGCACGATGGCGGGGGATGCCTGCCGGGGTGGTCACGTCCGGCTCAACGGTGAGCGGGTGAAACCGGCCCGGCCCGTGCGGGTCGGGGACGAGGTCCGGCTCCGGCAGGACGGCCACGAACGTGTCGTGGTGGTGACCAAGGTGCTCACGAAGCGGGTCGGCGCCGCTGTCGCGGCGGAGTGCTACCTCGACAACAGCCCGCCACCACCGGAGCGCCAGCCGCTGATGGCAGTGCGTGATCGGGGTACGGGGCGCCCGACCAAGCGGGACCGCCGAGCGGTGGAACGGCTCCGTAACCGCTGAAAGTCACGGAAAGGATCACTCGGCCTACGCGGTGGTCGTGATCCGTGCGGCGAGCGCTCGGGCGAGGTCGTTCATCGCCGCCTCGGGCACCCAGGCTGCCGAAGGCTCGCGCAGGTATCGGAAGATCGACGGGCCGCGCTCCTCGACGGGAACGTCGTGCGCCCGGGGAATGACATGCACGTGCAGGTGGTCGAATCCCGGGGCCTCGGAAAACGCCGCGACGTAGGTTTTCGCGCACCCTGTCACGTCGGTCAGCGCCAGGCTCAGCGTGCGGCACAGAACGCCGAGTTCGGCGGCCGCGGCCGCGTCCAGATCGGCGATCGTGGTGATGTGTCGACGGGCGACGAGCACCAGCCAGCCCGGAAGCGCGCAACGGATGGCGTGTGCCGCGCGCCATCCCGCACCGACCAGGATTCGCTCGCGGATCGGCAAGGTGGCCAGCGAAGCCTCCTGCTTGCATGAATAGCAGCTGTCCGAACCAGTTGCTTGGTCGTCGAGCACGATCGTCATCCTAGGAGAGCCGGACCCCTCGCCGGCCCGTATTCGACAATGAGCCTCGGTACTCGGTACTCGGTACTCGGCGACGGCAGCCTGAAGCCGCGGCTCGAAGATCCGGGGATTTTCGTCGTTCCAACGACCGGGATCCTCATGTCCTGCCACCCGGGTGTCACGGGAGGCCGTGAACACCTGGTTTGGCGGTGGTGCCCCGGTCGGTGCGGCTTGCCTGTGGGCGCCGCGGGCCACCAGCGAGATCGGCCAGCGGCGTGGCGTGGCGACATGACGGCGTGGCGTGGCGACGCGGCGGCGCGGCCGGCTGATCCGCATTGGCCTATGTGGCCAGCTCAGGGCACTGAAGTGACACTTTTCCGACCCCGTTGCAGGAACCCGTCAATGGTTTTCTATCATTCCAGGTACTGCATACGGATCATTTGTTGCAAACGGCTGGGTGCGAGCAATCCGCCCAGCGGCCTTGGATGGGGTCGGGCAGGTACATGATCGGAAAAGGTTCGCACCGCACCGTGGCCTGCGCGTGACAAACGCCGCCAACTCCCACCGCGGCCGATGACCATCGAGCCGATGACCGTCGACACCACGGTCGACGAGTCGACCGTCCACGTGTCGACGGTGCGCGAGGCGCCCCTCGACGAGGCGCCCCTCGACGAGGCGGCACTCGACAAGGCTGCCGTGGTGGGGGCGTCCCGCAGCCTCGGCGTACGTGGGCGGGTGGTGTCGCGACCCGCACGCACGAGGCGGACCCGCCTGCGGCTCTCGCGTCCGGCGATCGCCGTCACCGTGCTCGCACTGCTGTCGTTCGTCGGCAGCGTGCTCCTGCAGAAGATCCTCTTCCCGGACGGTTCCGGTGACGCGGACGAAGCCGCCTACGTCCTGCAGGCCCGGATGTTGCTCCAGGGGCGGCTGACCCTGGACGCCACGGTGGTCGAGCCGTTCTTCCGGCCCTGGCTCACCGGTGAGCACGACGGCAGGGTGTTCACGAAGTATCTGCCTGGCTGGCCGGCGATGCTCGCCGCGTCGCAGGCGCTGTTCGGGACGATGGTGGTCGCGCCCGCGGCGGTGGCGGCCGGTTGGGTCGTCGGGACGTTCCGGCTGGCCAGAGAGCTGTTCGCCGATGTGCGCACGGCGCTCATGGCGGCGGCGGGCGTGGCCCTGTCGCCGATTGTGCTGCTGCACACCGCACTTCCGCTTGCGTACGCCGCGGGTGCGGCGACGCTCGTGTTCGCGGCTGCCGAGCTTCTGCGCGGGGCCCGGACCGGTTCGCGGCCAGCACTGCTCCTGGGCGGTGCCAGCGCGGGCTTCGCGCTGCTCATCCGGCCGTTCGACGCGGTCCTGGTACTTCTCCCGGTGCTCGGGCTGGTGCTGCTGCGGGCACGGCAGCTGACCGGCTCGGAATGGTCAGAGCCGGTGGTACGGCGGGGGGCGCTGTCGGGGGCCCGGGCGTGGGTGCGGGTCCGGGCGCGGACGATGGCGCATCGCGCGGGCTGGGCCGGGATCGGTGCGCTGCCGTTCGTGCTGGTGGCGGCGGCCTACTGCTGGTACGTCACGGGATCACCGCTGCGCATGCCCCTGTCGGCCTCTGATCCGCTGGACCGCTTCGGCTTCGGGCCGCGGCGCATCCTGCCGTCCGAGTCGAGTTTTCTGTTCACCCGCCGGCTGGCGCTGGACGCGCTACGCGAGACCCTCGCTGCCGCCCCCAGCTGGTTGTTCGGTGGCACCGTCCTGGTGGGGTTGGCGGCCGCTGGCCTGTTCGCGCCACGGCGCCGGCCCGAACGGATCATGCTTCTGGCCGCGGCCGGCATGGTGCTCGGTGGCTATTCCTTCTGGTGGGGCTCCGCGTTCGCGATGCCGGGCCTGCGTAACGGGCTCGGGCCGCATTACCACCTCGCCGCGTTCACCCCGGTCGTCATCCTCGCGGCCGAGGGCGCGCGGTGGCTCTGGGGCCTGTCGCGGCGCCTCACCGAGTGGCTGGGCC
Organism: Frankia sp. CcI49; assembly: GCF_001983215.1. Classification (NCBI taxonomy): domain Bacteria; kingdom Bacillati; phylum Actinomycetota; class Actinomycetes; order Frankiales; family Frankiaceae; genus Frankia; species Frankia sp. CcI49. The sequence continues at coordinate 37,293 of NZ_MOWP01000033.1, read as the reverse complement.
TGGCCGGGCGTGCGGTCGGCGAGCGTGCGGTGGCCGGGCGCGCGGTGGGCCGGCGCGCGACGGCCGGGCAGGTGATGGCCGGGCGGGCGGGGGACTGGTGGGCGGCGGGGTTGCACCTGGCCCGGCCGGGGGTGGCCGTGGTCGCCGGGGTGGGACTCCTCGCGATCACCTGGTCGAGTCTGCCGGGGCGCATCGACGTCCAGCGTGGTGTCAACGAGAGCAATCATTTTGTGGACGAGTTGATCCCTGACGAGCTCGACACACCCGCGGTGATCCTGGTGACGCCGCAGACCCCGAGCCGGTACACCCAGATCCCGTACCACACGCTGCGGAACTCCCCAGATCTTGATGATCCGGTCGTCTACGCGGCGGACATCGGTCCCGGCTCGGCTGCGCTGCCCGACCGGATGCCCGGCCGGACGATCTACCGGCTGCGGCCGGAGGAGATTGTCGACCCGACCGTTCCCGGCAGCTTCCGTGGCTCCTTCGAAGCGTTGCGGCGGGTCACCGGCACTCGTATCGAGATCCAGGTGAACGTGCGGGCACCCGTTGGCGCGGGCCAGGGCCAGGGCCAGGGGCTGGGGCAGGAGCCGCGACTGTACGTGCGGCTCGGTGGTGCGCTGCGGGCGCTCGACGGTGCCACCAGCCACACCTTTGTTCTCACCACGAGCGATCTGGCGACCGGTCCGGACGAGATCGGAATCTCGCCGGCGTCGCCGCCCGAGGAACTCGTCGTGGGTTACGCGGACGGCTCCGGCGCCGGGGCCGCCGTCTGGGAGGAACGGATCCCGATGGTCCAGCGCTCAGACGGCGAGCTCGCGCTGCTCGCTCCCGGGCTCGGCTGGCGGCGGCTGCCCACGGCCTCCGGTACCGAGTGGATCGCGGCGGCGACCCGGCCGGTGCTGCAGGTCTCACTGAACCGGCTCGATCCGGGCCTTTCGGGCCTTTCGGGCCGGGCCGCCACCGGTGGCGGCCGGTAGAGGTCCGACATCCAGGTCGTATCAGGTACACAGCGAGAGCTTGGCGACAGCTCGCGTCGAATTCCGCCGGGCGCTCACGCAGGTGACAAGGAAGGTTGTCGTGCGACCGGCCGGGCCGGCCGACCCAAGTAGCCTTTGCATGCTCTTTCCGGTACTTGACTTCTTCCGGTACCTGATCCGCTCCCAGGTCCGGGTCTGGGGATGCGATGGGGCTACTCGGAACATTCAGGAACCTAACGGTTCTCTTCTTCTGCGAGCAGTATCCACCCATTGTCTGGGATGGTGCCGGAACGTACACGGCGGCTCTTGCCGCCGCCCTTGTCGGGCTCGGGCACAACGTGCACGTTCTATGTGCTCAGGGGCGGCGGATCTCGGACACCGTGGAAAACGGAGTGCACGTGCACCGGCGGCCGTTGCTGCAGGCTCCGGCGACCCGTGCGCTGGGCGGCCTCGGTTCCCGGCTGCGCGGCCCACTCCACCCGCGTGACTCGCTCGCGCTGCGGGCCAGCCTCGCGGTCTCCTACAGCTTCTGGATGCGCCAGCTCCAGCTTCGGCCGGATGTGATCGAAACACAGGACGGCGAGACCCGCGCCCTCATCGAGGCGGTCTGCCACACCCGGCCGCTGGCCATCCACCTGCACTGCCCGACGATGCTCGCGGTCCGCCTCGCCGGGCAGCCGATCGGCACCCGCGGCCTGGTCGCGGACCGGCTCGACCAGGTCTCGGCGCGGCGGGCCGCCGTCGTGACCGCACCGTCCCAGCTGCTCGTCGACGAACTGCGCCGGGACGGCTGGCTGGGCGACCGTGCGGTCGAGGTGATCCCCAACCTCTTCGACGCCACGCCGTGGCGTGGGCTGCCGGACGCCGGGGCGACCGAGCCGACGATCGCCGTCGTGGGTCGGCTGGAACCGTTCAAGGGCGTCGACGTGCTCCTGGACGCAGCCGCCCGGCTGCGGGCCGCAGGCGTGACGCACCGCCTCGTCGTCGTGGGTCGGTCGGCGGGTGCGATCGGCGGGGTGGAGTCCGGCACCTGGCTGCGGGGCCGGGCCCGTGAGCTGGGTGTTGACGCCGAGTTCACCGGTCACCTGACGGCCGCGCAGATCCGTGAGGTCTTCGGCCGGGCCCGGGTCGTGGCGGTGCCCAGCCGGTTCGAGAGCTTCTCCCTCGTCGCCGTGGAGGCGATCGCGGCTGGACGTCCCGTCGTCGTCACGAGCCGGACGGGAGTCGCGCCGTTCGTGCAGCGCTGGAACGCGGGAACTGTGGTCCCGACCGGTGACCCGGCCGCCCTGGCAGACGCGCTGGCGCCCTTCCTGCTCGACGCCGGCTGGGCGGCCGCGGTCGGCGAGCACGGCCGGCACGGTGTCACCGAGCTCGAACCCGAAGCCATCGCCCGCCGCAAGGAGGCCGCCTACCTGCGCGGAATCAAGGAATTTCGCGCGCGGCAACGGGGCGCCACGACGATTCGTCCCGGTCTCCGTCTCCGTCCTCACCGTCGGCCGGCTGGCTGGCTCCCGGAGCCGAGACCGCCCGCCGCGGACGTTCGGAGCCGAGATGGCGCAGCGAGCCGGCCGGAACACAGATCTCGTATCGACATGCCGGAGTCGCCAGCCCGGACCCGCTGAGCGGCGGCGTGGCCTGACCACGTGACGCACTGAGAACGGGTCTGTGTCGAAGGTGCCTTTTTCGTTAGAATTTTGCCGATATAGGGGATGTGCTGCTGTCTGTGAATAAGCGAGAGGGCCCATCATGCGCTTGTGTCGTCAGGCTGGCCTGTTAGGTATGGCGGCCGCCGTCCTTGTCGCCGCGAGTGCTGGCTGCTCGGCTACCAGCACTGTCGACAGCCAGGGTGGCGCCGCCGAAATCTGCACGAGCCCCGGGGTATCGGCGGACCAGATCACGTTGGGCTTTGTCTACCCCGACTCCGGCCCGGGCAGCGACGCACTGTCCTCGACCCGTGCCGGTGTCGACGCCCGGCTCGGCCTCGCCAACGAGCAGGGCGGAATCCACGGCCGGCGGATCGTCTATGACTGGCGGGACGACGCCACCTCGCTGACCCAGAACGTTCAGGTCGTCACGAGCCTTGTTCACGACGAGTCCGTCTTCGGCCTTCTCACGGCTTCGGTGACGATGGGCGACTCGATGGCCGCTCTTTCCGCGGACGGAGTACCCGTGGTCGGGCTTGCCGCCGAGTCGTCCTGGTCGAACTATCTGAACATGTTCAGCTTCGTCTACGCGGACTCGCCCGAAGTCGTCGCGCAGTATGTCGCTACAAGCGGCGCGGTCAGAGCGGGCATTGTCATCACCGGCGACGCGCCCTCGACGCTGCAACTGGCGGCCAGGTACACCTCCGCGCTGGCGTCGGTGGGCATTGCGTCGGAGTCGGTCCCCTTCAACCCGGCGGTCGACAGCGCCACCCAGACGGCGCGGCGCCTCGCGGCGTCGGGCGTGAACGCACTTGTCGGCCTGTCGAGCCTGGACGATCTCGCCACCATCATGCAGGCCGCTCACACCACGGGAATGGAGATCGCCGCCAGTGTCGCGCTGAGCGGGTACGACCAGCGATTGCTTGCGGCCAAGGGGAAGCAGCTCGCCGGTGTTTCCTTTCCCGTCGCCTTCCGCCCGTTCGAGTCCGGCGGCCCCGCCATCGACCGCTATCGGCAGGCCATGAACGCGTTCGCGCCACAGGCCGGCGGGCCCGACCAGCAGTTGGCGATGTTCGCGTACATCTACACCGACATGTTCCTGCGCGGCCTGGAGCTGGCCGGCTCCTGCCCCACCCGCCAGGGATTCATCAACGCGTTGCGAGGGGTCACCGACTACGACGCGGGCGGCCTCATCTCCCCGGTGAGCCTGCGTGACAACATGGGCAAACCGAGCCCCTGTTCGGCGATCGTCCAGATAAATCCCGCCGGCGATGCCTTCGACGTCGTCAGGCAACGCGTCTGCGCCGACGGGACGAGCAGCTGATCCGGTTCCCGGCGCCGGTGTTCGGGCAGCGCTGTGCCGGGTAACGCTGCGCCGGGCAGCGCTGTGCCGGGCAGCGCTGTGCCGGGCGGCGCTAGGCGTGCTCGCCGGTGGGCTGCGAACGGGGCGGGACGCCGTCCGGGCGGTAGGCCTTCATCGGGGTGGTGGTCGGGTCGGTGCCCAGGGTGTTGCCGCAGCGGGTGGAGATCCACCGCCGGCGCCCCGGAGTCGGCCGCCAGCTCTCGATGTCGAACGTCGTGCCGGTCGCGTACTGCTCCCCGCCGGACCCGGGGACCAGGGCGAGGAACTCGTGGCAGCGGAGCTGGTCCTGCAGGCTCTCGGTCACCGTGGAGTCCAGCGTCCCGACGCACCTGTTGATCGCCGCCCACATCTCCGAGACTGCTCCGTCGCGGTCATCGGCGTGCCGCGCCGCGTCGGTGGGCCACAACGAGATCCGGAAGTCGCCGCCGGCCCACCGCTGCACGGTGATCTCCTCGGCGTAGTGGCTCGCACCGCAGTAGGGCGCCGCGCCCGCGGCGTCGGGCCGGGCCGCGGGCGCGGAGGTGGCGGCTGAGGCCGGCCCGGTTGCCGACGCTGTGGCGGTCGGGTCGCGGTCCGACGAACCGGCGCCGGTCGAGTCGCGCGGTGTGCCGGTGGCCGGCCCGGTGGTCCGCTGGTCGCCGGGCGCTTCGGCGTCGGAGGCTTTGTCGCTGCCCCCGGCATTGGCCACCGTGATCGCCACAGCGGCCAGCAGCCCGGCAGTGCCGATCAGGCCCACCGTCGATCGGCGCTGCTGTGTCATTTGTTGAGCGTAGGGCCTGCCTGGAGGATTGCCCGCCGGATCGGCGACAGGGCGCCGGGGGTGTCCTGACCTCGATGTCAACACCTATCTCCGGTTCGGAGAATCTGATATTACGTCTAGAAGAGCGTCGTTCTGCTCGGCACGAATGCTGCTTCCGCAGCGGAAGGTGGCCGTGGGTCTGGTGGGTGGCGGTCTGCCGGCGGTGCCCCTGCGCCGCGGGGAACCGCCGGTTGCCCGCGGCGGTCACCCGCACCGCAGGAACCGGAGGATCCATGTACCCGCCCGACTTCGTGACACTGACCCCCGACAAGCCCGCGGTGATCCTGACCGGTGGCCCCGGCGGTGCGGACCGCGTCCAGACCTACCGTGAGCTGGCCGAGGGTTCCGCGCGGTTGTCCCGCTTACTCGTCCACTCGGGCCTGCGCCCGGGTGACTGCCTGGCGATTCTCGCCGAGAATCATCTGCGCTACTTCGAGCTGGTGTGGGCGGGTCTCAACTGTGGCCTCTACATCACTCCGATCAACTCCCACCTCACCGCACCCGAGGTCGCCCACCTGGTCAACGACAGCGGTGCGAAGGCACTGGTCACCACGCAGAAGCTGGCCGGTGTCGCGGAGGGGATCGTGGCGGAGACGCCAGGGGTCCTGCGCCGGCTCATGCTCGACGGGTCGTCCGAGCACCACGAGGATCTCGACGTCGCCACCGCCGGCTACGACAGCGGGCCCCGCGAGGACGAGATCCGCGGCTCGTTCATGCTCTACAGCTCGGGGACCACCGGCCGCCCGAAGGGCATCCGTTTCCCGCTGCCGGACACTCCCGCCTCCGCCGGCGACGTCCAGCTGCTGAACGGGACGGTGCGGATGTACGGCCTCGACGCCGACTCCGTCTACCTGTCGCCCGCGCCGCTGTACCACGCGGCACCACTGAGGGTGTCGGCCGTGTTGCACAGCATTGGGGGAACCGTCGTGGTGCTCCCGAAGTTCGACGCGCAGGAGGCGTTGAGCGCGATCGAGCGGTACCGGGTTCTCGCCGCGCAGTGGGTGCCGACGATGTTCGTCCGGATGCTCAAGCTCGCCCCGGAGATCCGGAACCGTTACGACCTGTCGAGCATGCGCATCGCCCTGCACGCCGCGGCGCCCTGCCCGGTCGACGTGAAGCGCCGGATGATCGAATGGTGGGGGCCGATCGTCTACGAGTACTACTCCGGCTCGGAGAACTTCGGCAGCACCGGTATCTCCAGCGAGGAATGGCTCGCCCACCCAGGCTCGGTCGGGCGCGCCCAGGGCGGCGGTGTGCTGCACATCTGCRCCGAGGACGGCACCGAGCTGCCCGCCGGCGAGACCGGGGCGGTCTACTTCGAGAGCCCAGGTGCCGGCTTCAGCTACCACAAGGATCCCGGGCGGACCAAGGCCGTGAGCCACCCCGCCTATCCGGGCTGGCGCACACTGGGCGATGTCGGTCATGTCGACGAGGACGGCTATCTCTACCTGAGCGACCGGCGTGACTTCACGATCATCGCCGGCGGTGTCAACATCTACCCGCGGGAGATCGAGGACGTCCTGGTCATGCACGACGAGGTGGCGGACGTCGCCGTGTTCGGAGTCCCGCACCCGGAGCTCGGTGAGCAGGTCAAGGCCGTCGTCCAGCCGGCGACCATGGCCGACGCGGGGGACGCGCTGGCGGCCCGCCTGCTGGACTACTGCCGGGACAGGCTGGCCCCGTTCAAATGGCCGCGCTCGATCGACTTCGTGCCTGAGCTGCCCCGTCTCGACAACGGCAAGCTCTACAAGAAGGCGCTTCGGGACGTCTACTGGGCTACCGAGTCGTCCAGCGTGTAGCGGCGGCCCGTCCGCGTGGTGCGGCCTGTCGGAGGCACCTGGAACGCGGCCTCGGGTTGTGGACGAGCAAAATCGCCGGATGATTCGAAATCCGTACGTAATGGGCTCCTGGGCGATTGTCATCGTTGGCTGATCGGTGCGGGGCAACGGACTCCTCTGGATACGGCCAGTGGGATCCAAGGCCCCATTCCTCGGCGGTGGTTCGTCCTTTCCAGGTGGGGCCAGAACCGGCCGCGTGTGCGGCGACGCCGTGCGACACTTCTGGCAGCGAAGCCAGCTACGTTCCCGCGGCGTGCCGTCGTGATAGCGGCCGTCGCCTCGCACCGGTGGTCAGCCATGCCCGAAAGGAGACCGACGGTGATGACCCAAGGCCCGGTCAACATCCAGAGCTCATTCCTGGACCTGAGCGAACTCAGCCTTCGTGACCTGCGTCATCGCCACGACGTCGAGTTCGATGACCGACTGCGCCGGATCCTGGCGGTCATCGACGAACCGGACAGTCGGCTGATCGGGGGCATTCGGGCCGGGTGGGTGTGACCTACCGCCCAGCAACGGGCGTCGACGGGCCGCGGGGGCCCATGGCCGGTGGGGCGCACGCACAGCAGGAGCTGTCGGCCGCTGCGTTCGACGCGCTGGCCGCGGGGACGGACGACGGCGCGCCCAGCCGGATCCTGTGGCGAGCCGAGCGGAGCCGGCGGCGGCTGCTGCTGCGGGCGCTCCTGGACCAGACCCGGGCCCGGGCCGGTGTCTACGGGCCGTTACCGTCGCTGGACGTCGCCTGGGAGCTGCTGGAGGCCGCGGAGGCCCGGGCCCCCGCCGAGGCCCGGGCGGTGCTCGAGCACCCGACCGTCGGGCGCTGGGTCGCCCATGTGCTGCGTCGCCTGCGCGGTGTGGCCCATTCCGACACGCCGCTGTGGGTGGATCTCGGCTATCTGCACACCGTCGCCGCGTCCGCCGCCGTGCGCGCCGGGCTTGACTTCGTGCTCCGGGTGCCCCTGCGCCATCGCCTTCTGGTGCTGCCGACGTTGGGCTCGGGTAACGTGCCCGGCCACGGGATCTGGGCTGTCGTGGCCCTGCGCCACGAGGCCGGTCGGCTGCGCGCCGATCCCGGTGGGGAGATCTGCCTGGATGTCACGGTGGCCGGCGCCGGATGGCGGCCGCTGCCGGTGCTGCGCGCTGAATACGGGGACCGTGTCCTGACCGTGGCCCTTGACGACACGGACCCGTTCCGCCATATCGCCACCCCGGCACGTCCGCTGCGGCTGGAAACCTCTTCGGTACGGCACTGGGAGAAAACCCTCGCCGCCGCGTGGGAGATTCTGGTGACTCGTTTTCCGCAACAGGCCGTGCTGCTGTCACAGGCTCCGCTGATGTTGGCCCCGATACCGAACAGGCAGCGCTTCCGGATCAACAGCGCGTCGGATGGCGACGCGGTCGGCTCGATCGGCCTCGCCGAGACGAATCACGGGCCGTGGCTGGCGGAGACGTTGTTGCACGAGCTGGCGCACGCCCGTCTCGGTGCTTTGTTCAACCTGACGGAGCTGCTGGTCCGCCGGCCGGGACCGGTCGGCTACGCACCCTGGCGCGATGATCCGCGTCCGCTTCAGGGAATGCTGCACGGGATATACGCCTTTCTTGAGGTCACCGCGTTCTGGCGCACCTGGCGGAGTTCGCTGGACGGCGCGGCGCGCCTGCACGCCGACTTCGAGTTCGCGCTGGCGCGCGGGCAGGTCGACGAGGCGCTCCGCCAGGTGCGGGTGCACCCGGATCTGACCCAGGCCGGTCACCGTTTCGTCACCGGCCTCGTGCTGCGCCTGGAGAGCTGGCTGGGGGAACCGGTGGCCTCGGAGGCCGAGCGGTTCGCCGGTCTGGCACGGCACGTGCACCGGACGCGCTGGCGCCTGCGGCACCGCACCGCGGACGTCGTCCGGCCGCTGCCGTTGCAGGGGCTGACCGACCTGTGCCGGCTCCAGCTGCTCGAGCCGCGCGAGTTCCGCACCCGGGCGGCACAGACGACCGCCGGGGCCACCCGCCCCGGCGACGCACTGCTGCCCGCCGACTGGCTGCTGGTGGCAGGCGATCTCGCGGGTGCCCGCGACGGCTATGAGCGGGCGGCCCGGGCGGATCCGGCGGATGACCGGGCCGTCGCCGGTCTCGCCGCCTGCCGCATCCTGGAGGCCCGGCCCGGGCCGACGAACTGGGATGACGGCGTCGGCGATCTCAGCGGCCTCCCGGTCTGACACCGCCGCGGCTCGGACACGCCAGCCTCCTGATCACACCAGCCTCCCTCCTGACAACGCCAGCCTCCTGATCACACCGGCCTCCTGGTAACGACGTGGCGCCGCTCGTCGCTCGCCGGGAGGCCGGCGTCACAGTGGCATCGGATCGACGTCGCAGTCGGAGCGCACCCAGCTCATCGCCGACTGGGTCGCCAGATGACTGACGCCGAGCGCGTGGTCCAGCTGCGAGACGACCTGGGCGTGCAGCTCCTCCGCCCGCTCCCGCTCGCCCAGCGCCCGCAGGTCCATGGCCAGGTTGGACAGCACGGCGAGGGTGGACGGGTGGTCGGCACCGAGATGGACGCGTGACCGCTCCAGCGTGTCCTCGTCGAGCCCACGGGCCTCCCCCGGCCGCCCGAGCGCGTAGTGGTCGCTCGCCAGGTTCGTCGCCGAGATCAGGGCCAGCGGATGGTCGGGGCCGATCGTCGCCGCGAGCGCGGCGCAGGACCGGAGGTCGATCTCGAACGCGGTCTCCGCGTCGCCGGCGAGCCGGTAGACGACGGCCAGGTTGGTCTCGGCGCCCAGAGTGTGCGGGTGGGTGTCGCCGAAGCTGTTCCGGTAACGCCGGTGGGCGTCCTCGCACAGGCGGCGCGCCTCGTCGAGATCACCGTTGTGGCGCAGGTCCATCGAGTAGCAGAGGATCGCGGCGAGGGTGTCGGGATGGTCCGGCCCGTACCGGGACAGGAGCCGCTCCCAGGCGAGGCGTGAGGTCTGCAGCGCCACGTCGTGGTCGCCGGCCTTGCGCTGGTCGATGGCCAGATTGCGCAGTGCCCGCAACAGGTCGGGGTGGTACTCGTTGCCCAACAGCGCACGGAGCCGCGCGACCAGCTCCTCCTGCCGAGCCCGCGCACCCAGGTAGTCACCCAGCTCGCGCAGGTTGAGGTTCTGGCTGCTGTGGGACTCCAGGCTGGTGACGTTGTCCTCGCCGAGCAGGGCGCAACGTCGGCGCCAGGTGTCGTCGTCGATCTCCTGCGCGCGCCGGAAGTCACCCACCAGCCGAAGCGCGGCCGCCAGGTTGTGCGCGGCGTTCAGGGACTGTGGCTGGTCGGCGCCGTAGACGTTGACCGCGCGCTCGCGCGCCGTCTCGCTCAGCTCGACCGCGCCCGCGAAGTCGCCGCTGACCTTGCGATCCATCGTGACGTTCGCGAACGCGGCCAGGGTCTCGGGATGCCGCGGGCCGTGTACCTGTTCGCACAGCTCCAGCATCCGGGTGTTGATGGGCGCGGCCTCGGAGTAGTTGCCGACCACCTGGAGCAGCCAGCCGTACCAGCCACCGACGGAGAGCGTGTGGGGGTGCTCCTCGCCGAGGGTGACCCGCCAGCTCTCGTAGGCCTGGCGCGCCAGGTCCACGCCGACCTCATGGTCGCCCCACTTCCACAGGTAGCGCACCTCGTTGACGAGCAGGTCCCGGATGAGGGGATCGTGGCCCTCCACCGCGCCCGCCGCGATCACATGCGGATACAGCTCCGCGTAGACGCTCCACCATTCGGGGTTCATCGGCTCGTCCGGGTCGCTGGCCGCGAGCAGGCGGTGCGCCCCGTGGCGCATCGTCTCCTGCTCGTCGGGGCTCATCCGGCCGATGAGGACGGCCTGGACCAGGCGGTGCATCTGCAGGGAGTTGGTGCGGTGGTCGATGCGGGCCAGCGCGTACTGGTTGATCTCGCGGATGGCCTCGTTCAGCCGGAACGAGTCGCGCAGCGCCGCGTCGAGCTCGGGAACGATCGAGATGTGCCGGCCGCGGCGGAACACCTGCCGGGAGATCGGGTCGGGCGCGAAATAGGCACAGACCTGCAGCAGCCGCAGGGCGGCGGGGTTGGACTGCGCAAGGCGGTCCAGCGAGACGTTCCAGGCCGCCCGGACGGGCATCCGGTAGTCCAGCGGCGGCGCGGTGCCCAGCAGTTCCTGACGTTTGTCCTCGAAGAGCCGCAGATACTCGTCGGCGGGCATGCCCGTCTCCGCGAGCCAGGTCGCCGCCTGCTCGATGGCCAGCGGCAGGTCGCCGAGCGCGGCGGCGACCCGGTCGGCGTCCACCTCGCCGATCGACGTCGTTCGCCGGCGGAGCAGCTCGACGCTCTCGCCGCGCTGGAACACGTCGACCTCCAGCGCACGGGCGGCCCCCGCCCACTGCGCGTTCCGGGACGTGATCAGGATGCGGCCGGTGCCGCTCGCCGGGAAGAAGTCGCGCACCGCCCGTGGGTCGTCGGCGTTGTCGAAGATCAACAGCCAGTTGCTGAAGGGCTTGCCGACGCGCAGCGCCTCGATGACGGCGGGCACCGCGGCATTGGCCTCCTGACCGACGCCCAGGCCGAGACGTTGGGCCAGCTCCACGAGCGCCTGGTTGATCTGGGTGGTCCGCTCGGACGGGATCCACCAGACGACGTCGTAGTCGGCCAGCTGCCGGTACACGTACTCGATGGCGAGCTGCGACTTGCCGACTCCACCCATGCCGTGGAGCGCCTCGGGCAGCACGGCCGTGGTCCCGGTCTGCAGCCGCTCGTGCAGGGCGTCGAGCAGCTCCGCACGTCCGGTGAAGTTCGGGTTCCGCTGGGGCATGTTGCCCCAGACCGCGGGCTGCCCCCCGGGCCGCCGTGCCGGGGGACGTATTTCCGGCGCGATGCCTGCCGCGGTCGGGCTGGTCACGATTGTCGGCGCGTCGTACTGCGCCACATTCCCTCCTCCAGGGTCAGCGGAAGCAACCTCGGCCGCGGTGGGCTGGTCATCTATGGGCGTCCGTGCGGCCGGCGCGCGTGATGTCGAGTCGTTACTGTGGGTCACAGGCTCTACCTCATGTCGACGGCCACGCCTGTGCGTGCCAGACACGCCGGCCTGCGCGGCGCCGGCCTGCGCGGCGCCGGCCTGCGCGGAGCCGGCAGACCGGGGCGCCGGGCCGCCATCCGTCCGGACCTCACGCTCCGCTGTCCGAAGGGCGTCGCGAAGCATCAGTGCGCGGGATCGGTAGGGCCCTGACAGGGCGCTCAGGACGACCTCCTCGACCCGGATGAAGGGCGCGCTGTGCGGAGTGATCACGGGCAGCGGGGCGCCCACCGGGTCGTCCAGGACGACGTCGACGTGCCGGAGCGCCGCCACCGCCGGACTCAGCAGACGTCCGGCGGAACGCCACGTCCGGATCGTCTGGGACTGCCTGCCGCAGGCGAGAAGTTCGGCGGGAACCCCCTCGCCGAACTCGAAGGCGACCTCGTCGGCGGCCGTGGGCAGGGCGGCGGCAGCCGTGACCGGACGCAGCAGGCGGTGGACGAGGATCTCGCCGAGCTCGGCCCGGCCGGCCTGTGAGACCTGGTCACAGACCATGTGGATCGCGTCCCGGGTCAACGGGACCGCCGCGAGCCGCACCGCGAGGTCGAAGGCCGCGGGGCTCAGCGTCGCGCGGGCGCGGCGCACGATCTCCAGCGGCGTCAGCTTCGTCAGCGTCACCCCGACGCCATCCGTCACGCGGGCGCCGGCCCCATCTGTTCCGGCCCCCGCGTTCCGGCCAGCGGCTGTGCCTTCCCCGGTGTCCCGCCCCGCGGCCGCCCCTGCGCCAGCACCGGTGCCGCCGGGTCCTACCAGCACAGCCGGCGCGTCCAGCCGGCGCTCGTGCTCCGCCGACTGGAAGCGGGCCCAGCTGGCGATGCTGCCTCCGTCCACGCCCAGCATCGGAATCGGCGCCACGGCGGCCTGATCCGACACCGCGCCACCGGTCAGACCGGCCCAGGCATCCTGGAACCGCCAGCGCACCGCCACCGAGCCCGGCCCGGCGGCGGCGAAGATGCTCACCTGGTGCGGGGCGAGGCCGGTCAGATGCCACAGGTGGGCCGGCAGCGGGTTCATCACCGCCACCGGAAGGCGGCGGCTCCACCACCAGAGCTGCCTGTGTAGCGCCCCGTTGTGCCAGCCTCGCCCGACGCCGTCGGTGAGGACCCAGATGATCCTCCGGCCGCTCGGATCGATGATTTCCCGTGGGGACCGGTGCAGGGCGCCGGCCCGGGACTCGGGCCGGAGCGTGACCTGGCCCGCCTCCGCGGCCTCTCCGTCGACGAAACAGACACGGATGTCGCGGAAGACGCCCTCGCGGACGAGGTAGCCGCGCAGCAGCGGCACCAGGTCGAGCCAGGCCACCTGCATGGACGGACTGTCGTCCACCAGGAGGACAAGGTCCCAGCGGCGCTCCGGGGCTGGTCTGCGGACCGGAACAGGCGCCGGCCCGCGCAGAAGACGTTCCGCGGTGGCCTCCTCGTCCAGCACCATTTGGACCTTTGAGGCGACAGTCTGCCGTAGCGGCCGCAGGCTGCGACGGGCACCCGATAATTGCCTCTCCAGCGACGCGAAACCACTACGGGGCCGCATCCAGGGGAGGGGTGTCCATAAGGACTCCGCGTCATCCTCCGGGGCACCCTGAAGGCGTCGGGTGTTCGTCGATACGGGAGCTGCGAGCGCAATGTCCCGGTCAGTCCGCGGAAATGGCGGAAATTGTTCTTCGGCGTCGGTGTTTCCGGCATTGTCGCCGCGGGTGTCGGGGTCGGGTGCCGGGAGGGAAACCGGTCCGGTCGGGCGCCCCTCGCCGAGGGCGGCGCCGTCCCTGGGACCGGCGCCCGACGGTGACGGCGCCGGTGGTGGATCGCCAGTGGTGGAGCCCTGCGCGTTCGAACCGCTCGAACCGCTCGAACCGGTGCTGGCCATGAGGCCGTAGAGCCAGAGCGCCTCGGCGTGCTCGCGGGCCGTGATTTCCACCGTGGCCGCGGTCGCGGCCGCGGCCCGGCCGACCGCGGAAACGGCGGAGGCTCCAGCGGCGGAGCCGGCGGACGAGCCGGTGATCGGCCCGGCTTCCACGGAAGCCGCCGGGGGCGGCAGCCGTGCGGATGGGGCAGGGTCGGACCCCTCGCTGGTCATCCCGGGTCCGTGTCTGGGGCGAGGCGGTGCCAGAGCTGTTCGCGCAGATCTGGCCAGGCCTGGGCGCCGTCCGTGTCGGCGCCGAGCGTCAGCAGGTAGGCCGCGTTGAGGAGCTGGTCCGCGGCGAGCGGCCCGGCGAGGGTCCGCTGCCGGGTGAACTGTTCGACCAGCTCGGCACGCCCGGCGACGCCGTGTGGGAAGTGCGCGGCGATCAGCGCCGCCAGCCGTTCGGTGTCGGGCGGCGGGATGTCCAGGCGGGTGCATCGGCGCAGCAGCGCCGGCGGGAACTCGCGCTCCCCGTTGCTTGTGATGACGACGACCGGGAACTCGTGGCACTCGACGATGCCGGCGTGGACCGTCGCCGTGCCACCTGGGTCCGCGGTGTGGACCCGAACCTCGGGYGTGGCGTCTCGAGCCCGGACCAGCTCGGGGATGGAGAACTGCCCATCCTCGAAGACGTTCAGCAGATCGTTGGGCAGATCGATGTCGCTTTTGTCGAACTCGTCGACAAGGAGCACCCGCGGCCGGCGATGCGGGAGCAGCGCTGTGCCGAGAGGCCCGAGATGCACGAAGTCCCCGACCGGCGGGATGGCGGCAGGCGCGGGACGTTCGGCGTCGGCGACATCCTTGGCGCGTATCGGCGACCGAGCCCGCGTTCCGGTGGGTCGGCCCGACGGCGCCGCCTGGGCACGGCCGAACACCTCGTACTGGGCGCGGCCGATCGCGTCGTAGTCGTAGAGGCCCTGTGCCAGGGTGCTGCGGCTGGTGATGGGCCAGCGCAGCACCCGGCCCAGCCCCAGGCTCGCCGCGATCTGATACGCCAGGCTCGACTTCCCGCTGCCCGGGCTGCCTGTCACCAGCAACGGCCGGCGCAGCACGAGAGCGGCGTTCACCATCGCGAGCGCGGAGTGGTCGAGCAGGCGGACACCGCCGAGGCCGAGTCGCCGGGTGGTTTCGCGTTGCTCTTCCGGGGGCTCCGGTTGGTCGGGACCCCCGGAGAACGTCCGCCACGGTGGTGGCGGAGGCCATTCCCGGACCTCGGACCGGATTCCACCGTCGAACAGCCACCAGCCCGGCACTGACGGTGCCTGCGCAGGTCGCGTGCCCGGCGCGGGGTCCGTGCTCCCCGGCCCACTGGGCCGGGGAGGGCTCGTGGGCGCGGGATCACCGGCGCGTGCGCCACCATCGGCGGAATCCGGCCGATCGCGGCCCGGGGCATCGTCAGTCACGGTGGTGTCCCCCCTCGGGGTGGCTGGGCGAACCGGCCAACCCCCGTTCCGGCAGCCTGTCGGGGTCATCCCATAGCAGCGCAAGATACCCGCCGAGGCTATTGTCCGGTGCGGTTTCCAGGAAAGCCGCACGGCGGGCGGAGGTGACCCGGTCGGGAAGGGTGTCAACTTTCTGGGTGCCGGCGAACTCATGGATCCCCGAGGCGGCGTCCGTCGCATCTGGGGAATACGACCAGAGAATTCCCGGAATTCCGCAGCGTAGGGCTATGATGAGCTGTTCGTGCGGTGGTGTGGGATGGTGGGCCGCAGGCACCCGGGCCACGGGCACGCGGCTCGTCGGCGCCTGGCCCACGGGCACGCGGCCCGCCGGCATGTGACTCGCCGGCACGCTGTCGAACACCACCGCGACCACTCCCTCGTCCGAGAGCAGCCGTGCCTCCAGCCGGCGCAGGCTGCCGTCGGCGGGCTCGCCACGCACGACGGCGGCCCGCGCCGGTTCCCGGGTGAGGATCCGCCACCGCAGGCGCCACGCCCGGTGCCATTCCCGCTGGCGCATCCGGTCGAGGCTGCGCAGCACGACCGGATAGCGCAGCGCGAGGGGGAGCGGCACACCGGTAGCCCACTCCACGCGGAAGGACTCAACCCGCAGGCCCAGCAGGTCCAGCGGCAGGATGAACTCGATGCGCGCGTCGACACCGTCGCTCGCGAGCGAGCGTTCGAACCGCTGCACCGCCGCCTCGACCTGCCATTCCAGGGCTTGGCGGGTGATCTGCACCGGTGGCGCCGCCGGGTGGAAGACGGTCTCCCGGCCGTCCCACTGCTGCCAGGTGCGCAGCAGATAGAGATCGGGGCTGGTGGTGATCCTTTCCAGCTGCAGTGTCAGGATCGCCTGTCGGCTTCGGCCATCGGCACCATTGCGACCGCTGTCGGGGCTGCCGCGGCCCAGCCGCAGCGCACGCAGCGCTGCCGTCGCCTTCCAGTCGTCGGCGCAGGACTGGTGCCAGGCCTCGACCCGGCGTGCCACCCGCTGATCGATGTCGTGCACCAGATGCTCGAGGAACTCGATGCGGGGACCGAGCCGGCTGCCCGGAGCCGACCTGTCGCAGAGGAAGACGAACAGTTCCCAGGCGGTCCTGCAGTGGTCGGACTCCGGCCCGCTGTGCCGGCCCTCGGTGACCTGGTGCAGGACGTCCGCGACCCGCGACGCCGGCACGGAGCTGAGCTCGCGTTGGAGCTCCTCCCACAGGCCCTCGGGAGCGTCGGCGGCGACCTCGGCTGCCTGCCAGGCGTCGTCCAGCCGCAGCAGTGCCGCGCGCAGCTCGCCGTCACCGGTCAGGTCGTTGACGGCCTCGGCCAGGAAATCGAAGCGGCCTTCGCGGCTGAAGGAGCCCACGAGGTCGACGAACCAGTGCCGGGCGTGGGGCAGGTCACTGATCGGCAGCCGTGTTCCCGACCAGGCGGCGCATCTGCGCAGCAGCACCGGTCGGCTTCCGGCCCCGTGCAGGTCCGGGTGGTCGTCGAGGGTATCGACGATCTGCCGTTCGATCGCGGACCGGTATCGGTGCAGGAAAGCATCCCGAGTCATACGGTTGCGAGGCTCATCCGCACCGGTCACGGCCCCCCGAACCTCTCGCGCCGGCCGCGCAGGTAGATCTGCCGGGCGCGGCTGAGCCTTCTTCAGAGTGTCCTACATCAGCACAAACAAGGTGGCTGGAAACCCCCGAAATGCGGGTTTTCGGGTAGGCGCTCGGCCGCTGCGGCCAAAATTTTCCGCCGGCCGTCCACCAACGCGCCGGCGGTGAGGAGCTGATTCACTTCGGTCCAGAACTCCAGGGCGCTGCGTGCGGCCCAGGACGGCTGCTGCTCCGGCGCGAGACCGGCGGCGGTGAGAAGGCTCTGTGACGCGGACCGGGCAGGAAAGGCGGCGGCCAGAGCCTGCACCTCGGCGACGGAGAGTCCGTGCACGTTCGGAGCGCCGGTGATCCTTTCCGGTGCGGGGCTCTCCCGTGCCGGCCTGATGCGCGGTCCTGCGGTTTCCGCTGCGGTGGCGTGATTTCCGCGTGGAGTTCCGAGCTGCTCCCAGCGTGCGGCGAGCTGTGCGACGTCCTTCGCGGTGACTCCGCCGGGCTCCATCTGCGCGACGGCCACGGCGAGTGCGGCCATTCCGCCGGGGCGCTCGGCGCAGATCTCCAGCAGTCGGATGAACCACTGCCGCGAGAGGGGAAGGTCGGTCACCCGGACGCGGGTGTTCAGTTCCCGCTCGACCTGGCGGGCCAGCAGCAGGCGGCTGCGTTCCGAATGCAGATCGGCGGCGTCGTCGAGCACCTCGACCAGACGCCGTTCGATGAGTCGGCGCGAACTCGGGCCGGACTGCTCCCGATCTTGATTCGTGCACATCCGCGCCCCCGAAGAGATCAAGGGGGTCACTTCGCCGGGTGGTAAGGCGGACAGCGCCCGAAATGGGCACGCAGAATCCGTCCGAGAGTGTCCCTCCGAATGAAACTCTGCCAGGACTGTACGACGGGCCGGCATGGCACGGGCTGGAATTGTGAATCCGGTCGCGGTGATGGGGCGTCCGGCGTGGGCTCGGCGGCGTGGCGGCGCGGCGGCGCGGCGGCGGTGGGACCGGGGCCGGGGACGCCCCGATCGAGGGGGCGGGACCGTGAGTGGTCCGCCCCCGGCCGAGATGATGGGGACGCCGATGACCTGACGGGTGCTGGAGGCGAAGATGACGGCGTCGCGGGAACTTCCGCCGGCCGAGGTCCGCGATGCCCTGGACCGGGCGGCCGAGCTTCTGGGCGAGGCGGACGCGCTGCTGGTGTGCGCCGGAGCGGGCATGGGGGTGGATTCCGGGTTGCCCGACTTCCGTGGCGACACCGGGTTCTGGCGGGCGTACCCGCCCTACGCGCGCCTCGGCCTGTCCTTCGTCGAGCTCGCCGATCCGGCCCACTTCGGCACCGACCCCGCCCTGGCGTGGGGCTTCTACGGGCATAGGCTCGCCCTTTACCGCGAGACCGTGCCGCATGCCGGCTTCGGCATCCTGCGCCGGTGGGGCGCTCGGCTGCCCGCAGGCATGTGGGTGTTCACCTCCAACGTCGACGGCCAGTTCCAGCGGGCCGGTATCGCCGAGGTGGCCGAGGTGCACGGTTCGATCCATCACCTTCAGTGCGTGCGGCCCTGCACCTCGGACATCTGGTCGGCGCAGGGGGTCGACGTCGCGGTCGACCAGGAGTCGATGCGGGCGCGGGAACCGCTGCCCCGCTGCCCGCGCTGTGGCTCGCTCGCCCGCCCGAACATCCTGATGTTCGGTGACTGGAACTGGGTCGGGCTACGCACCGAGCGGGCGACGCGTGCCTGCATGTCCTGGCTCGACGGGCATTTCGCCGGGGGTGGCGATGCCCGGCTGGCCGTGATCGAGCTCGGTGCCGGCACCGCGGTGCCGACCGTGCGGCGGCTGGCCGAGTCGGTCGCGGGCAGCCGGCTGATCCGGGTCAACCCGGTGGAGGCCGGTGTCCGTGCCGGCGGCGGCGTCTCACTCCCGCTCGGCGCCCTGACCGCCCTGACCGAGCTTGACGCCCGCCTGCCCTGACACCGCCTGCCCCGGCTCGGTCTGCCCCGGCTCGGTCTGCCCCGGCTCGGTCTGCCCCGGCTCGGTCTGCCCCGGCTCGGTCTGCTCTGGCCCGGCTTGAGTGGGGTCTGTCGGTGCTGAGCTGGCCTGCTGGTGCCGGTCTGCCTCGAGCCGGCCGGCACCGGGACGGTGGCCGGCGCGGATCGCCTCCACAACCAGATCAAGGACCCAGCTGACGGCCTCGGTCGCGGTGCTGGGCGTGAGGTTCCAGGTCCGGACCAGTCGTTCGTAGGTCGGCACGTTCCACAGGACGTCGAGCATGCCCGCCGCCGCCGCGCGCTCGTCGTCGCTCCAGCCGACGCTGTGCGGGGCAACGGCGGCGAGGAGCGCGTCCCGGCGCCGCCGGTCCTCGGCGACGAGTGCCGGCTGGTGCGGCTCGGTGCGGTCCCAGCGCGCCACCGCATAGGACGAGAGTGTCGCGAAGGATCGCGCGGTGATCTCGGTGAGCCGGTCGAGACCGAGATTGTCGTAGGTGACGCCGGCCTCCTCCTGCAGCCGGCGCATGACGGCACCGTGCAGGTCGACCTCGGTGGGGAAATGGCGGTACACGGTGCGCTCGCCGACTCCGGCCCGCTCGGCGACCGCACGGAAGGTGAGGTCGCTCCAGTCCCAGACCGGGAACCCGTGGACCAGTTCGGAGCCGGCGGTGACGATGCGTTCCCGCGTCTGGATGGCTCGCTCGCGGCGGACCGGGCTGTTGTAGCGCCGACGGGCTCGTGCCTGGCCCCCGTTCTCGGCGGGTGTTGCGGGCACGCTCATATTGGTGTCATCATGCTGTCGCGAAATTCATTCGGGTGAACCGGTCCTCGGGTGTCGGTCGGCGGGCGCATCGGTCGTCAGGCGAATCGGTCGTCAGGCGAATCGGTCGTCAGGCGAATCGGTCGTCAGGCGGATGGTTCGTCCGGGCGGATCGCTCGCCGGAGAGATCGTTCGTCACGCGCATTGTTCGTCGGCGAATCGTTCGATTGTCGGATGGGAGAGCGGTCAAGGTGGATCTTGGCTTAGCCGGTGCCGCGGTCGTGGTGCAGGGCGGTACCCAGGGAATGGGCCTGGCCGCCGCGGAGTGCTTCGCGGCCGAAGGCGCGAAGGTCGGAGTGCTCGCCCGCGGCCGGGCGAACCTCGACCGAACTGTCGCGCGGCTGCTGGAGCTCGGGGCGGCCGACGCGGTCGCCCTGCAGGCCGACATCACCCGGGCGGACGAGGTGACCGCCGCGTTCGACGTGGTCCGGGGCCGCTGGGGTGTGCTGAACAGCCTGGTGAACGCCACCGGTCCGAAGGGCGACCGGATGGGCCCGTTCGAGGAGCTCACCGACGACGACTGGCTCGCCGCCGTCGATGTGGGCGTCCTGGGCATGGTGCGCTGCGTACGTGCAGCCCTCCCGCTCCTGCGCGCTGCCGAATGGGCCCGCATCGTGAACATCTCAGCGCATTCGACCAAGCGTCAGACCGCCTCCCTGATCGCCTACACGGCGGCCAAGTCGATGGTGACCAGCATCAGCAAGAACCTGTCGCTGACCCTGGCTGACGACGAGATTCTGGTCAACACCGTGTCGCCCGGAAGTTTCGCCTCCGAGGGGCTGGCCACCTGGGCGCGCGGTGTCGGCATCGATCCCGGGGACCTGCGGGCCGTCATGAGCGGTATTGCCGAGCATTTCGGTCACCCCGCGCACCTGCCGCGGGCTGGGGCGCCATCCGAGATAGGTGCGGTGATCGCTTTTGTCGCCTCACGTCGCAACACCTACATGACCGGCGCGAATGTCAATGTCGACGGCGGCTCCGACTTCTGCTGATCGCCGCAGCCGCAGCCGCAGCGGCCGCCTCTGGGGGCTTACCCGCGACGAGGCGCTGCGGTTCGGGTCGCGGGTCGCCGGTGCGGGCCCCGGTCTCCCGCGTGGTCGAGCACCGCGGTCAGACCGTCCCCGCGGGCAGCGCCGCGCCGCTGCTCAATTCCGCTGCGAACCGTGATGAACGCCACTTCGTGGGCCCGGACTCGTTCGACATCCACCGGCGGATCGACCGTCACCTGGCCTTCGGGTGTGGCTCGAACCTCTGCCTGGGCACCTCGCCGGCAGGCATGGAAGGCCGGGTGGTGCTCGGCGAGGTGCTGTGGCGTTGGACCGACCGGGGCATCGACCACGAAGGCACGGTGTTGGACCACACATCCACGCCGAGGGATGGAAGTGCCTGCCCGTGGTTGCTTCATAACAACGAACCAGTCGGACGGGCGCGGCGACCGAGCGGGAGGATGGACGGATGCACCGCGAGCGGACAGGTGGGTCTGACCGATGACCACGGGGGAGAGCCCGGCGCCTACGGCGCCCCCGGGGCTTCCGGCGGGCACCGTGTTTCAGACGGGCACTGTGTTTCAGGCGGACACCGTGTTTCAGGCGGGCACCGAGCTTCCGGTGGACACGGTGGGCCTGCTGGAGGGCCTGACGACGACGCGGGCCATCCGTCGCTACACCGACGAACCGGTGCCCCGGGAGGCCCTGCGGACCATCCTGTTCGCGGCCACCCGGGCCCCCAGCGGGTCCAACCGCCAGCCGTTCCGGTTCGTCGTGCTGACAGACGGCCCGAAGGCCCAGGCCGCGAAGGCGCTGATCGGGCAGGCCGCCCGGCGGGCCTGGGGTGGGAAGCGCCAGGCGGACGGTTACGACCGCGGCTCCGGCGGCGTCGCCGACTCGCCGAAGGCCCGGACGGCCCGTGCCCTCCAGCAGTTCGTCGACGGGTTCGAGCGGATTCCGGTGCTGATCCTGCCGTGCCTGGTGCGTTACCGTGAGCCGACGCCGTCCGAGGGCGCGTCGGTGTATCCGGCCTGTCAGAATCTTCTGCTCGCCGCCCGCGCGCTCGGATATGGTGGCGCGTTCACTGGTTGGAACTTCGCCGTCGATGCCGAGCTGCGGGCCCTGCTGGGGGTTCCCGACGGCACGTTCATCGCCGGCACCATCACGCTGGGCCGGCCGGCGGGCCGGCATGGCCCGGTGCGCCGGAGGCCGTTGGCCGAGCTTGTGTACGAGGAGGAATGGGGCTGCCCCGCGGACTGGGCCGTGGATCCGGCTGGGACGAGGTTCACCACAGCCGGCCCACCCCGGCCGGCTGCTGGTTCGCTGGGATCGGCTGCCGATCCTGGACCGGCCGCCGATCCCGGACCGGCCGCCGACGCCGATCCGCCTCGACAGCCCCGACAGCCTCGACCGGCAACGGTCACCGGACGTGACGAAGGACCGCAGCGATGAGCCAGACCGACCGCGTGGACGCGCCGGCACGGAGAGCACGGACGGAGAAGGGCAACCCCGGCATGGGCCGACTGACACACCTGCAGCGCCTTGAGGCGGAGAGCATTCAGATCTTCCGGGAGGCGGTCGCCGAGAGCGAGCGACCGGTGATGCTCTATTCCGTCGGCAAGGACAGCTCCGTGCTGCTCCACCTGGCGATGAAGGCCTTCTATCCGTCCCGGCCGCCGTTCCCGCTGCTGCATGTGGACACGACCTGGAAGTTCCGGGCGATGTACGAGTTCCGCGACAAGATCGCGGCCGACCTCGGTGTCGATCTGCTGGTCCACCAGAACCCCGAATGCGTCGAGCGGGGGATCAACCCGTTCGACCACGGCTCCGCGACGCACACGGACATGTGGAAGACGGAGGGTCTCAAGCAGGCCCTCGACAAGCACGGTTTCGACCTGGCGTTCGGCGGGGCCCGCCGGGACGAGGAGAAGTCCCGGGCGAAGGAGCGGGTCTTCTCGATCCGGTCGGCGCAGCACCGGTGGGATCCGAAGGCGCAGCGCCCCGAGCTGTGGCGCCTCTACAACGCGAGCAAGGCCCCGGGCCAGAGCGTGCGGGTGTTCCCGCTGTCGAACTGGACCGAGCTGGATGTGTGGCAGTACATCTACCGTGAGCAGATCCCGATCGTCCCGCTGTACTTCGCCGCCCAGCGGCCGGTGGTGGAACGCGACGGAGCGCTGATCATGGTTGATGACGACCGGATGCCGCTGGCCCCGGGTGAGGTTCCCGAGCAGCGCAGCGTCCGGTTCCGCACCCTGGGCTGCTACCCGCTCACCGGCGCGGTGGAAAGCAATGCCGCAACCCTGCCGGAGATCATCCAGGAAATGCTGCTGACGACGAGCTCGGAGCGGCAGGGCCGGGTTATCGACCACGACTCCTCCGGGTCGATGGAGAAGAAGAAGCAGGAGGGGTACTTCTGATGGCGCACGCGACCAACGACCTCGTCGCGGCCGACATCGAGGGCTATCTGCGCGCGCACGAGAACAAGTCGATGCTGCGGTTCATCACCTGCGGCAGCGTCGACGACGGCAAGAGCACGCTGATCGGCCGGCTGCTCTACGACTCGAAGCTGGTCTTCTCCGACCATCTCGCCGCGCTGGAGAACGACTCGAAGAAGGTCGGAACCCAGGGCGACGGGCTCGATTTCGCGCTGCTCGTCGACGGGCTCGCCGCGGAACGCGAACAGGGCATCACGATCGACGTCGCCTACCGGTTCTTCTCCACCGAGCGGCGCAAGTTCATCGTCGCGGACACCCCCGGGCACGAGCAGTACACCCGGAACATGGTGACCGGCGCGTCCACCGCCGATCTCGCCGTCATCCTCATCGACGCCCGCAGGGGCGTGCTCACCCAGACCCGCCGGCACAGCTATCTGGTGTCGCTGCTCGGAATCCGCAACGTCGTCCTGGCGGTGAACAAGCTCGACCTCGTCGACTACTCGCAGGACGTCTTCGACGCCATCGAGGCGGACTACCGCGAGTTCGCCGCCCAGATCGGCCTCACCGACATCGTCGCGATCCCGATGTCGGCGCTGCGCGGGGACAACATCACCGAGCTGAGTCCGAACATCCCCTGGTACACCGGGCCGACGCTGGTCGGGCACCTGGAGACCGTGGAGATCGCCGACGATCTGCACGCCGGCCCGTTCCGGCTGCCGGTGCAGTGGGTCAACCGCCCGAACCTGGACTTCCGCGGCTTCTCCGGCCAGATCGCCGGCGGCAGAGTGCGTCCCGGCGACCGGGTCCGGGTGCTGCCGTCGGGCCAGGAGAGCACCGTCGAGCGGATCGTCACCGCCGACGGCGACCTCGACGAGGCGATCGCCGGCCAGTCGATCACCCTCACCCTCACCGACGAGATCGACGTCAGCCGCGGCGACATCATCGCCACCGCCGGCGACCCGCCGGGCATCGCCGACCAGTTCGAATGCCACCTGGTCTGGATGAGCGAGGAGCCGATGCTGCCGGGCCGGCCCTACCTGCTCAAGATCGGCAGCCGCACCACCAGCGTGACCATCGCGCAGCCCAAGTACAAGGTCAACGTCAACACCCTGGAACGCACCGCGGCCCGCACGCTCGAGCTCAACGAGATCGGCGTCGCCAACATCAACCTCGACCGGCAGATCCCGTTCGACCCGTACACGGCCAACCGTGACACCGGCGGTTTCATCCTCGTCGACCGCTTCACCCGGGCGACGGTGGCGGCTGGGCTGCTGCACTTCGCGCTGCGCCGCGCCGACAACGTCCACTGGCAGGCCGTCGAGGTCGACAAGACCGCGCGGGCCCGGCAGAAGGGCCAGCGGCCGGCGCTGCTGTGGTTCACCGGGCTTTCCGGCGCCGGCAAGTCGACGATCGCCAACCTCGTCGAGAAGCGCCTGCACGACCAGGGCTTCCACACCTATCTGCTGGACGGCGACAACGTCCGCCACGGCCTCAACAAGGACCTCGGCTTCACCGACGCCGACCGGGTGGAGAACATCCGCCGGGTCGCCGAGGTCGCGAAGCTGATGGTCGACGCCGGCACCATCGTCCTGGCCTCGTTCATCTCCCCGTTCCGGGCCGAGCGGCAGATGGCCCGCGAGCTGCTCGGCGCGGGCGAGTTCATCGAGATCTTCGTCGACACGCCGCTGTCGGTGGCGGAGTCCCGCGACCGCAAGGGGCTCTACGCCAAGGCCCGCCGCGGCGACCTGGTGAACTTCACCGGCATCGACTCGCCGTACGAGGCGCCCGAGAACGCGGAGATCGTGCTCGACGCCAGCGGGTCCGTCTCGGCCGAGACCGCGGCTGAGACGGTCGTGGACTACCTGCGCGGCACCGGCATCCTGACCCCACCGGAGGCATCGTGAGCACACCCCCGACCTCGGCCGCCAACCTGGCCGGCCTGACTCACCTGGCTGACCTGGCTGACCTGGCTGACCTGGACGACCACGGCCTCGCCGCGGCCCTCGCCGCCCAGGCCGGCACGCATCTGGTTGCCATCCGCGATCAGGGTGGCGCCGAGGGTGACCGGCAGTCGAACGAGCTGCTGCTGGCCGGGCTGGCGGCGGCCCGGCCGGCCGACGCCGTCCTCTCCGAGGAGAGCGCCGACAGCCCCGAACGGCTCCAGCGCGAGCGGGTCTGGATCATCGACCCGCTCGACGGCACCCGCGAGTACGGTGAGCCGCCCCGCGAGGACTGGGCCGTCCACGTCGCCCTCGCCGTCGGTGGCCGGGCAGTCCTCGGAGCCGTGGCGCTGCCGGCCGCCGGCGGTCTCGTCCTGCACACCGGTGAACCCCCGATGCTGCCGCCGCGGCAGCCCGGGCCGATTCGCCTGGTCGTGTCCCGGACCCGTCCGCCGGCCTGCGTCGACCACCTGCTCAGCCGGCTGGACGCCACCCTGGTGCCCATGGGCTCCGCCGGGGCGAAGGCGATGGCCGTCGTACGGGGCGAGGCGGACGTCTACGCCCACTCCGGCGGCCAGTACGAGTGGGACTCGGCCGCCCCCGTCGCGGTCGCCGCCGCCGCGGGCCTGCACACCTCCCGCCTCGACGGTTCCCCGCTGGTCTACAACCAGGCCAACCCGTACCTGCCCGACCTGCTCATCTGCCGCCCCGAGCTGGCTGAGGACGTCCTCGCCGCCCTGCGCGACCAGTAGCCCTGCGCGGAACACACCGCAGGATTCTCCAGCGGCGTGGCATGTTGCCGGAGTCTCCTCGAAGTTCATGCCGGCAGTGCGGCGAGTGCGCTGGGGCTATTCCAGGTCATCCCATGACCAGGGGGCGGCGGGGCTGTGATCGGGCTCCCGCCCAAACCGGAAGCGCTCCCGGTGATCCCTGACGGTAAGGAACTGATCGAAATGCCCCGCGGCGGGTAGCTGTTCGGTCAACGTGGCTACCTCCTCCTCGGCCCCCAGCTGGTGCAGCTGGTCCAGCAGCTGGGCGAGGGCGTATGGGTTGTCGAGGGGGGTGTGGGTGGCGGCTCGGGTGGCGAGTGTGGCTGTCTGTTCCTCGCCTCCGAGTTGGTGGAGCCTGCCCAGTAGTTGGGCTACGGCGACCGGGTTGCCGAGAGCGACATGTGCGGCGGCTCGGGTGGCCAGCGTGGCTGCATGTTCCCTCGCTCGCACCTGGTGTAGCCGGTCCAGCAGCTGGGCGAGGGCGTATGGGTTGTCGAGGGGGGTGTGGGTGGCGGCTCGGGTGGCGAGTGTGGCTGTCTGTTCCTCGGCTCCGAGTTGGTGGAGCCTGGTCAGTAGTTGGGCTACAGCGACCGGATTACTGAGGGTGACGTGTGCGGCGGCTCGTTCGGCCAACATGCATGCCTGTTCCGTCGCGGCCAGTTGATGCAGCCGATCCAGCAGCCGGGCGAGGGCATACGGGTTGTCGAGGGGGGTGTGGGTAGCGGCCCGGGTGGCGAGCGTGTCCGTCTGTTCCGTCGCGGCCAGTTGGTGCAGTGTCTCCAGCAGCCGGGCGAGGGCGTCCGGGTTGCCCAGGGTGACGTGTGCGGCGGCTCGGGTGGCCAGCGTGGCTACCTCCTCCTCGGCTCCCAGCTGGTGCAGTGTGTCCAGTAGTCGGGCTACGGCGACCGGGTCGTCGAGGGTGACGTGTGTGGCGGGGTTGCGGGCCAGCAGTGTGGCCATCTGTTCGTCCGCTGGCAGCTCGTCCAGTCTGTCGAGCAGTCGGGCCACGGCATCCGGGTTGTCGAGGGCGATGTGTGCGGCGGCTCGTTCGGCCAGGACGGCTGTCTGATTTGCGGCCCGCGCCGCGTTCAGGCCGTCGAGTAGCCGGGCGAGGGCGTCCGGGTTGTCGATCGGCACGTGTGTGGCGGCTCGTTCGGCGAGTGTGGCTGTCTGTTCCTCGGCTCCCAGCTGGTGCAGTGTGTCCAGTAGTCGGGCTACGGCGACCGGGTCGTCGAGGGTGACGTGTGTGGCGGGGTTGCGGGCCAGCAGTGTGGCCATCTGTTCGTCCGCTGGCAGCTCGTCCAGTCTGTCGAGCAGTCGGGCCACGGCGTCCGGGTTGTCGAGGGCGATGTGTGCGGCGGCTCGGGTGGCGAGTGTGGCAGCCTGTTCCGCTGCCCCCAGCCGGTGCAGCCTTTCCAGCAGCTGGGCCATGGCGTAGGTGTTGTCGAGCGCGATGTGTGCGGCGGCTCGTTCGGCCAGGGCGGCTGTCTGTTCCGCCGCTGCCACCTCGTCCAGTCCGTCGAGCAGTCGGGCCACGGCGTCCGGGTTGTCGAGCGCTGCGTGTGTGGCGGCTCGGGTGGCGAGCGTGGCTGTCTGATCCGCCGCACCCAGCCGGTGCAACCTGTGTAACAGCTGGGCCACGGCGTCCGGGTCGTCGAGGGTGACATGCGCGGCGGGGTCGCGGACCAGCAGCATGAGTGTCTGTCTTCCCGCCCCCGCCTCCTCCAGCCCATCCAGCAGACCGGCAACGGCGACCGGGTCGTCGACAGCGATGTGCGCGGCGGGGTCGCGGGCCAGCAGCATGGCCATCTGTCGCGCCGTTCCCAGCTCGCGCAGCCTTTCCAGCAGTCGGGCCACGGCGTACGGGTTGTCGAGGGCCACGTGTGCGGCGGCTCGCGTGGCCAGTGTCGCTGTCTGCTCCCTCGCCCCCAGTTGATGCAGCCTGTCCAGCAGCGCGGCAACGGCGGCCGGGTCGTCGAGAGCGACGTGGGCGGCGGCGTGACCGGCGGGGCGGTGGTCGGTGGGGTGCAGGGTGTTCAGGTGAGTGATGAGGGCATGGGCGGCGTGCGGGTTGCCGTGGGTGGTGGCGTCTTTGTGGAGCTGCGTGGCGTCGCGGTAGAGGCCACGGTTCCAGGCGGCGTAGGCGAGGGTGTCGAGGTCGGAGCGGCGGGCGTGGGCGGCCGCGGCGGTCCAGAAGTCGATCGGCGGGAGGTGGCCGGCACGGTGACGGCGTCCGTGCTGGTCGAGGTAGTCGGCCAGCCGGTACCTCCGTTCCGGCCCAGTGCTGCTGCTCGTGCGGGGCGTGCGCTGGTTACGGGCAGTGTTGCTGAGGACAGGGGTGAGAACGCCGGGGATGCCGTTGGCGGGGGTGGTGACGTAGTCCAGGGCATGGTCGAGCCAGTCGACGCCGGTCCTCTCGGCCGCGAGCAGCGCCTGTTCCCAGGCGGTGTCGGTGAGGTAGCCGGGGGCGGCCTGGGCCAGCCAGGCCAGGGGAAGATGCGGGCCGGCGCCGAGACGACGGGCGTCCATCGCGGCGTGGATTAACGCCTGGGTGGCGGGTTGTGCCTGCTGGTAGCGGTCGAGCAGGGCCGGGGCCCCGGCCAGGTACTGGACGATCTGCCCGTCACGGGCATGTGTGGCGGCCTCGGCCAGGCGAGGGTCGCTGCCGGCCAGACCGGCCAGCGTTTCCCAGTCGGCTCCGGCGAAAGCGTCTGGTAGGCGGATGATGTGGGCCCCGTCGAGGAGCTCTCGGGCATGGGCGTGCGGGTCGGGTCGGCCGGCGTGCGGACGGGTGGTCAGGGCGTCCCAATGCTCAGGC
This sequence comes from Frankia sp. CcI49, assembly GCF_001983215.1. Taxonomy (NCBI): domain Bacteria; kingdom Bacillati; phylum Actinomycetota; class Actinomycetes; order Frankiales; family Frankiaceae; genus Frankia; species Frankia sp. CcI49. Next base: position 8,939 of record NZ_MOWP01000033.1, on the reverse strand, counting down.
CACAGGGTGGACAGGATCAGTAGCGGGCCGTGCCCTGGCTCGCGGAGCAGGTTCCGCAGCCCTGCGGCGACCTGGTCGCCGCCAGCGTCCGGGGCCAGGTAGAACTGGGCCTCGTTCAGCCAGATCACGGTGTACGGGGCGATCCGCGCCAGGTCCGCGAGGGCTGCCTCGGGTCGGGTCGGGTCGATGGGATGCCACAACCGCCACGGTTCGCCACGACCCCGCAGCAGGCCGACCGCCTCCCAGCAGGCGCGGGTCTTCCCGGTGGAGGATCCGCCGACCAGCACTGCGATCTGGCTGATCTTCTCGTCGGCGGTCCGGGCCACCACCTCGGCGAGCTGGCGGTCATGCTCACGGGGCACATACACCGGCAGAACCGGCACACCGGCGGCGGTCGTGGCGACGGCGCGATGGACTTCCAGCCTGAACGGGTCGCTCACCTCCTCCAGCGGCCACCCCGGCCCCATCGGAGTGTTCCCCGGCGGGGTCCCGCCGGGGAACACGGCCCCAACCTGCGGAGCGGCGTGCCCAGGGAAGCCGTCAGAGCGGCGGGCCGGGCGGGCCAGGCCCGCGGCTTCGATCAGCCGGCGCCGAGCGGTGGCTTCGTCGACACCGTGCAGATCGCGACAGGCGATGGGGGCCAGCACCGGTGGCATCGCACAGTTTTCCACTCGCAGTGGGGTGAGGCCGTTGCCGGCGAGGGCACCAGTCCATTCCTGGGTGCACCAGTGGGAGGTGAAATAGGCCTGCGAGCAGACCGCGATCGTGCGGGTCGCGATGGTCATCTGCTCGTTGACCCAGGCGACGACATTCGCCCCGGCCGGCGAGTCCCACGCCTGCAGCCGGACCGCCTGACCTTCGGCTTCCAGGACAGCGGCGATCCAGGTCGCCCATGCCTCGTCTGCCCCTGTGTAGGAGACAAACACATCCACGCCACCGCCTGGGGCCCCCGTGCCCATAGCTGTATAGCCTGCCACGAAACGCCACCAGACCGATACGTACAGCCTCAGCCTTTGCCTGGGTCTTCGCCTTCGCCGTGATCGCCGGTCCGCGCTGCCGAGATCTCAGTTGGGCTGCGCCGAACGGGCCACGATCTCGTCCGCGTGCCGCGCGATCCAGGTCATCAGTGGTGCCAGGCGGAGCACGAGATCGTTCCCGAGGTCGGTGAGGCTGTACTCGACATGCGGTGGGATGACGGGGAACGCCTCGCGGTGGACCAGCCCGTCCTGTTCCAGTGTCCGAAGGGTCTGGGCGAGCATCTTCTCGCTCACCCCCTGGACAGCGCGGCGCAGCTCACCCCAGCGCAGGGTGCGCTCGGYCAGAGTCAGCAGGACGAGGACGCCCCACCTGCTCATCACATGATCCAGGACAGTCCTGGTCGGGCATGACGAGGGAAAGACGCCGTCCGCGAAGTAGGACCGGAGCTCGCCGAAATGGTCGCTGGTGTGTTCGGCGCTCTGGCTTGGCTCGCCGGTCCGGATCTGTCCGTCGGCCTGGTCGGTGAGCTGTGTGCTAACCATAAGGTTAGTACCTTACCTGAAGGTGGGTACTGTGCGATGGGAAGTATCTGCGGGAGAGTCCGGATGGGCGCGGCCGCGCCCTGACAACGCAGCGATGCAGCGATGCGGTAACGCGGCAACGCAAACGCAGCCACCTGGAGATCTGATGTCCCTCGTCGTTACCGGAACCGGCGGCAACCTCGGCCGTCTCGTCGTGGAGAACCTGCTGGCGCGAGGCGTCGACCCTCGGCGGATCGTTGCGGGAACACGCGATGTGGGCGGGCTGTCGGCGCTGGCCGAGCAGGGTGTGGACGTCCGGCGGATCGACTTCGACGACGCGGCGTCGCTCACGGCCGGCTTCGCCGGCGCGGAGAAGGTGCTGATCGTCTCGGGGACGGACTTCGGCCGTCGGGTGGAACAGCACGTCGGTGCGGCCAGGGCCGCGCGCGACGCCGGTGCGGCGCTCGTCGCCTACACCAGCGCTCCCTACGCCGACACCACCGACCTGCTGCTGGCCGCGGAGCACCGAGGCACCGAGGAGGGCATCCGCGAGCTCGGTGTCCCGTTCACCTTCCTGCGTAACGGCTGGTACTTCGAGAACTACACCAGCCAGATCCCGGTCTACCTGGAGACCGGTGTGATCGTCGGCAGCGCCGGTGAGGGTCGGATCAGCGGGGCGGCCCGGTCCGACTACGCCGAGGCCGCCGCCGCGGTCCTCGCCGGCGAGGGGCACGAGGGTGCTGTGTACGAGCTGGGCGGCGACACGTCCTTCACACTTCCGGAGCTGGCCGAGCAGGTCGCCACGCACTCCGGCCGGCCGGTTGTGTACCGGGATGTCACCCAGGCGGAGCTGGAGGCAGTCCTGACCGGCGCCGGTGTTCCCGCGCCCGTCGCGGCCGTCCTCGCCGACGCGGACCGGGCCATCAGCGCCGGGCGGTTGCTGATCACCACCGGTGACCTGGCTCGGCTCATCGGCCATCCGACGGCCCCGCTGGCCACCGCCGTGTCTGCCGCCACCGCCGTGTCTGCCGCCACCGCCGTGTCTGCCGCCGCCGCCGTGTCTGCCGCCACCACCGTGTCCGCCGCCACCGTGTCTGCCGCCACGTCCGCGGCTTCGTGACGGAACACGGGGGCCCGCACCAACCTTGAACGCGATGTGACTCTGTCATCGAGCCCTGTCCCTGCCGCACCGAGCTCTGCGACGCAGCGCTTTTCCACCGTGGAGGCCAGCGCGCGACTGCTGGACGGAACCGATGCGGCGCCGCTGTTCACGCCGTTCTCGCTGGCGGGCGTCGAGCTGGCCAACCGCTTCGTGATGGCGCCGATGACCCGCCAGCACTCCCCGGGTGGTGTGCCCGGCGAGGACGTCGCCGCCTACTATGCGCGGCGGGCCGCGCACCTCGGCCTGATCGTCACCGAGGGCACCTACGTCGACCATCCCTCGGCCGGGACGAGCGACCGGGTGCCGCGCTTCTACGGCGACGACGCGTTGGCCGGCTGGCGCCGGGTCGTTGAAGCCGTGCACGGGGCGGGCGGGAGGATTGTGCCCCAGCTGTGGCATCTCGGGGCCGTTCGTGAGCCCGGGGCACCGCCGCATCCGCGGGCGCCGGTGCTCAGCCCGTCCGGCCTGCGGGCCGACGGCGCCGTGGCCGGGGAGCCGGCGACCACGGCGGAGATCGACGCGGTGATCGCCTCCTTCGCCCGTGCCGCGGCGGACGCGCGGCGGGTCGGTTTCGACGGCGTCGAGCTCCACGGTGCCCACGGCTACCTGCTGGACCAGTTCTTCTGGTCGCTCACCAACCGTCGCGCCGACGGCTACGGCGGGAGCCTGGCTGGCCGGGCCCGCCTCGGGGCGGAGGTCGTCGCGGCGGTCCGCGGCGAGGTCGGCCCGGACTACCCGGTGATCTACCGGTTCTCGCAGTGGAAGGGCGGGCACTACGACGCGGTCGTCGCCGAGACGCCCCACGATCTCGACACGCTGCTGACCCCGCTCGTCGGCGCCGGCGTCAGTGCCCTGCACGTGTCCACCCGCCGCTACTGGCTGCCGGCATTCGACGACTCACCGCGCACCCTCGCGGGCTGGACGAAACACCTGTCCGGCCTCCCGACCATCGCCATCGGTTCGGTCGGGGTGCCGACGGCCTTCCGCGGCGACCATGAGGGCGCGGCCGCGTCGCTGAGCCTCGCCCCGCTGCTGGAGCTGTTCGCCCGCGGCGAGTTCGACCTGGTCGGGCTCGGCCGGGCCGTGCTCTCCGAACCCGCCTGGACCACGAAACTGCGGGAAGGGCGCCTGGCGGAGATCCGTCCCTACGACAAGGCGGACGAGACCCGCCTCACCTGACGAGCACCGCCCGCGCGCCTTCCATCGGTACCTGGACGGACGTCGTGGCAGGGCTCGGGGGCATCGCCTGAGTCCGCTGGTCGACAAGGCATTTCGCGTAGGGTCGAAGGTGGCAGACACTTCGTGCGGCCCACTTCATCCGGTTTGTGGTGGGCCACGCCGGCCGAGCAGGGTTACTGCCCGGCGGATGTCGGGGAGGGGACGCCGTGTCGGACTCGTTGGACCTTGGTGGCACGCCGGCTTCGGGGGCCGGTGCCGCCTCCGCCGGGGCTGCTGCCACGGGTGGCGTGCTGGAGCTGGTGCCGCCTGCCCCGGTGCCCGTCGTCGCCGACGACCAGGTGGACAGCATGGTCCCGCTCGACGAGGCGACCAAGGTGGCGCTGCGGGAGCGCGCCGCGGCGTTCGCGGCCGATCTCGCGGCGCAGGACCCGCGCAGCCCCGCCTTCCAGTCCAAGATCAACGACATCACCCGGATGGGCGAGCGGGAGATCGTGGCGAGCGCGCGGGTGTCCAGCCGGATGCTGGACCGGCCGGCGGCGGCGCTGCAGTCGAGCCGCGGGTCCCGGGGCGGTCGGGCCGGGGCGGACGCCCAGGCCCGGGTCGCCGGCACCCTGGTCGAGCTGCGCCAGACGGTCACCGACCTCGATCCGGGGAAGGCGGACCTGAAGGGCGCCCGCAAGCTGCTGGGCGTGGTCCCGATGGGGAACAAGATCGCCCGCTACTTCCAGCGCTACCAGTCCGCGCAGAAGCAGCTCGATGCGATCATCGGTGCCCTTGGCTCGGGTCAGGACGAGCTGCGCAAGGACAATGCAGCCATCGAGCACGAGAAGGCCACGCTCTGGGCCGCGATGGGCAAGATCACCGAGTATGCCACGCTCGCTCGCGCTCTCGACAGCGCCGTCTCGGCCCGGATCGACCAGATCAGGATCACCGACCCGGCGACGGCGGACGCCCTCACCTCCGACGCGCTGTTCCCCATCCGCCAGCGCCAGCAGGACCTGGTCACCCAGCTGGCCGTGAGCGTGCAGGGCTACCTGGCCCTCGACCTCGTCCGCAAGAACAACATCGAGYTGATCAAGGGCGTCGACCGGGCGCAGTCCACGACCGTCGCCGCCCTGCGCACCGCCGTGATGGTGGCTCAGGCCCTGGCCAACCAGCAGCTGGTCCTCGACCAGATCACGGCGCTCAACGCGACCACCAACAACATGATCCTGTCGACGAGCGAGCTGCTGCGCCAACAGTCCGGCCGCATCCAGGAACAGGCCTCATCCAGCACCGTGGACGTCGAGACGCTGCAGAAGGCGTTCGACAACGTCTTCGCGACGATGGACGCGATCGACACCTACAAGGTCAAGGCGGTCGACAGCCTCGCGACCACCGTCGCCGCGCTGGAAACGCAGGTCGGCCGTTCGAAGGCCTACCTGGAGCGGGCCCACAACGGCGAGGGCTGACCGGTGCCCGCCCCAGTGACGGCGGGCCCACGGCCGGGGCCGGAAGCATGATCTTCCGGCGGCGTGGCGGGCGCGCCGAAGAAGACACCGAACAGGACGCGCAGACGTCCCCCGCAGGGCGGGCAGCCGAGCTGCGCAAGGAGCTCGCGGCGATTGTCACCGGAGCGAACGCCGACGGGGGGCGGCTCCCGCCCGGCGCGGTGCCGACCGTGCGCGACATCGACGACGTCGTGCGGCCGTTGCTGGTATATGTCGAGGCCAGGTCGGCGAGCGACGAGGAGCTACGCTACCTGACCATGATCGTCCGTGACTACCTGCCGCGGGCGCTCGACGACTTCCTGGCGCTGCCATCGCAGTACACCGACCGCCCGGGCATCACCGGGACGACCCCCGCCGAGGACCTGGTGCGCCAGCTGCAGCTCCTCGACGAGGGTGCCATCGAACTCCAGGACTCCGTCTACTCCGGGGACGCCGCGAAACTGGCGATCCAGGCCCGGTTCCTGGAGGCGAAGTTCCGCCGATCGGATCTCGACTCTTGACGGCGACCCTGCCCCGCGGCGGCAACGTGCTGCTGGCGAAGGAGGCACCCGGGATTGAGCGTGTCCGTGTCGTGACCTCCTGGAGCGGCGCCGCACCCGAATTCGGGGCCCGGGCTGGGACCGGGGGCGGAGCTGGGGCTGGCGCCGGGGCTGGCTTCGGGAGCGGTGCTCAGGCTGATGGTGGTGCTCAGGCTGATGGTGGTGCTCGGGCTGGCAGTGGTGCTCGGGCTGACGGCGGGCCTGGCGCGTGGCTTGAGGTCGACGGCGTACTCGTCCTGGTGGATGACGCGGAGCCCACATCGCAGCTACTCCTCACCAGCCAGGTGCCGAATCCCACGGAGCCGATCGGGGTGTCGCCCCTGCCGAGGCAGCCCGCCGGCGGAGGGAGCGAGGAGGTCGTCGTCACCCTCGCCGCCGTGCCACGTACGGTCACCACACTCCAGTTCGCGGCCGCGATCTACGCCGCCTCCGGATCCGGCCGGAGCTTCCGTTCGGTGCCGCACGGTTCGATCCGGCTGTACGACGACGCCACCGGCACCGAGATCGTCAGCTACACCTTCACGGTCGAGACCGGCTACGAGACCGCGCTCGTCTTCGGAGAGCTGTACCGGCATCCGACCGGCTGGAAGTTCCGGGCGGTCGGCGAGGGCTACACGGACGGGATGGCGGGCCTGGCCGGCTCCCCGGGTGGTGCCGGCTCGCCGGGTGGCGTAGGTACCGCGGGTGGCGCCGGCTACCCGGATGAACTGCCAGTGGCCAGGCCGGGGGAGGTGGCCTCGTTCGTGAGTCGGCTTTCCCGATCCCACAGCCGACGGAAGGTGGCCGACCACCTGGAGGCGGCGAGACGTCCGCCAGCGGCCTCACCCCCGGCGGCCTCACCCCCAGCGCCGTCGCCCATACCACCGCGGCCCTCCGCGCCACCGCAGCCGGCCAGACCCACACCGCTCGCGTCTACGTCTGCGCCTGCTCCGTCTCCGCCCGCGCCTGCCCCGCAGCCGTCCGCACGGGCGACGCCTGCATCGCCGTCTGCGCCACCGCTGCCCGTATCCTCGCCTGCGCCGCCAGCCACGCTCCGTCCGTCGGGTACCGCGCAGGCACCTGCTGCGGGGCACCAGGGTCCGGCAGCCAGACCAAGTAGCGCCGTCCCAGCCGGCGCGCACCCGTCGTCACCGCGGGAGTCCGCGCCGTCGCCGCTCGACCTCAGCCAGAAGGACGGCGCCCCCAGGCCAGCGACCATCGAGGTGAGCGAGCGTTCGTCTCGTTACCGCCAGCGCCATGAGCGTGTCAGCACCTTGGACGAGGAGCATCCCGCCACCATCTGGACCGGCGAGCAACGGGGAACCGGCGGTGCCATGACGGTGTCGCTGAACTGGACCCCGCTGACGACGCGGACGGGCCTGCCCCGCCCCGGAAACATCCATTTCGGGTGCTTCTGGCAGGCGTTGGATGGCGAGACCGGGGTGATCCAGCAGTACGGCGCCGGTACGGCGACCGGCACTGGGCGTGCCGGTCGCCAGGTCCTGCGGCTCGTTGGGGGCGACGAGCGCGACGAGCAGACGATCTTCGCTGACCTCGGCACGCTCGCGACCTTCAAGCGGTTCTTCGTATACGCCTATGGCCTGCACCGTGCGCCAGAGTGGGCGCTGCTACGGCCGTCGGTGGTTGTCTCCGCGCGGACCGGTGAGCAGCTCACCATCCGGCTGGGCAATGCGCCGGAAAACGCGCGCACGTGCGTGGCGGCGTCGTTCCACATGGTGGGGGACGACCTGGTGATCCGCCGGGAGAACGACTTCGTCGAAGGCGCCCAGGCCGATGCCGCCGTGCGCTACGGCTGGCCGCGGGGTTGGGATACGGGCGGGCGTTGAAACCTGGGTGAAGAACCCGAGTTCTCGCCCGTGCCGTGCCTATTCTACTACTTCTATAATACATTGATTTCGCTGATTCTCTTGGTTTCATGATGCCTCTGGATGTCACGTCTGGGTATGGCTGGTGACCTCACAGTGCGGCATATCGGCCGCACGGATTTGCGGATAAACCGCTCGTCGGCGGTGGTCTTCTGGCTGATCTGGGAATGCGAGGTTGTCGGCTGGGGCGTCTGTCTGTCAAGGCGGTCTGGGTGGCCGGTGAACTCGTTGTGTCCTCCGTTCTCTGGCTCGGTCTTCACTCCCGCTTTCCGGTTTAGCATCGCCCTTGTGATCGAACGCCCGTTCGATCGCGTGGTGTGTGTTTCCGGACCGGAGGGCAGTGCCATGGCTTCCAGTACCCGCTCGACCCGCACCGACCCGGCCAGCGTGTCCCGTGTGCCGGTGGAAGGCGACGGCGAGGGGGTTCCGGTCGCTCATCGGGTGTTTGAGGGGTGGTTGAACGAGTGTCTGGAGCGGCTTCGGGTGGCGGTGGCGGGGATCGCGGCGGCGCAGGCGGTGGCGATCCGGGTGCAGGCGGAGCTTGCCGCGGCCTGGCCGCCGGAGGGCTATGACGAGCTGGGTCTGTTCGGTTCGGTGGTGGCGGGTGAGGTGGCGGGGGTGATGCGGATCTCGACGGGGTCGGCGGAGTGGCATCTGGATTTCGCCGATCAGGTGGTCCGCCGGATCCCGGCCGGGTTGGAGGCGTTGGCGGCGGGGGTGTTGGACCTGCCGCGGCTGACGTCGTTGGAGCGTGCGACCGCCCCGTTGGATGTCGGGCTTGCCGGCCGGGTCGTGGACCACGTCCTCGCGAAGGGGCCGCGGGCGCATCGGAGGTCGTTCACGGCGGCGTGCCGCCGGGGGGTGATCAAAATCGATCCGGAGGGTGCGGCGCGGCGGTCTGAGGAGCGGTGTCGGGAGCGGCGGGTGTGGGTGGAGCCGGAGGAGGACGGGATGGCGGTGTTGGGGGCGTTGCTGCCCGCGGRCGGCGCGTTGGCCTGCCGGAAGCGGATCGAACGGATCGCCGACGCGATGATCGTGGACAGGGCCGAAGAGGACGGTCGGAGTCGGGATGAGGTGCGTGCGGACACGTTGATGGATCTGATCCTGGGCCGGTACGGGCAGCCCGGGCCGGCGGGTGCGGCAGGTGCGGATGTGCAGGTGATCGTTCCGATCGGGACGTTGCTCGGTCTGGACGCCGATCCCGG
>NZ_MOWP01000032.1:0-260231 GCF_001983215.1 Frankia sp. CcI49 | reverse complement strand
GGCACGCTGCGGCACTCGAGACGTCGATGGTGCCCACCCTGGTGATTGCCGGGTGGCAGGACATTTTCCTGTCACAGTCCATGGAACAGTATCGACGTCTGCATGCGCGTGGCGTCGACGTGGCGCTGACGGTTGGCGCATGGGTGCATGCCGATATCCTTCTCCGCGGTGGCGGCACAATCGTACGAGAAAGCCTCCATTGGCTGGAAGAGTACTTGGGTGGCAGCGGAGCGCGCGGAGCGTGCGTTAGAGTGCAGGTGGGGCCATTGAGGAGGTGGATCGAGCTGCCGGAGTGGCCACCCCACGGAGAAAAAAGAACCTGGCACCTGCACCCGGGCGCGCGCCTTGAAAGACATCCACCGGGTAGCGATGCCACCGCATCGGAGTTCGTCTATGACCCAGCGGATCCGACCCCGACCATCGGCGGAAATCTCATCAGAAAGGGCGGATACCGCAACGACTCCGCATACGTCGGCCGGCCCGATGTGCTGGTCTATGACACAAGCCCATTCAACACCGAACTGGTTGTGCTCGGTGCTCCGGTCGTTACGCTAGCGCACCGTTCAGATCGTCCCGATGCGGACCTTTTCGTGCGGCTGAGTGACGTCGACCCAAGCGGGCGTTCGCGCGGGGTGTGCGAGGGGTACTGGCGTGCCCAACGCGGCGAGTTTCCTATCGATCTCTGCCTAAACGACACCGCGCATATATTCGCGCGAGGGCATCGTCTGCGGCTGATCGTTGCCGGCGGATCTTTCCCTCAGTACGCGCGCAATCCCGGCACAGAAAATAACCCGCTCACTGCGACCGAACTCTATTCGAATCGTCACGTGATCAAACATGCCGACGGTGCGTCAACGCTACGGCTACCGGTCGGTTCCTTTCCGGAATGAACCTGTACCCTGTGCCCCAGATTCCGCCGGTGCGGCCCGGTCGGCACGCTGGGCCAGGGCTCCGGCGTGATCGCGGTCTGGCGCTGGATCCGTCCGCGGCTTCGCCGGCCTCCTCCGCCCCCGCCGACGGCAACGCCGACCGACTCGATGAGTGGATCACCACGGCTCGTGCCGCCGACCTGCCTCACCTGCATTCCTTCACCTGCGGACGCGACATCGAGCGCACGGCCGCCGATGCCGCCCTCACCCTGCCCCACCACAACGACGGCGCCGAAGGCGTGAAAACCAAATCTAAACGGATATGCGTCAGATGCACGGCCGAGCAGGCTCACCCTTCCTCGGTCACCGCATCCTGCTCGTCTAACACAGAGTAATCACCGAAAGTGAGCCAGAGCCGCCCGCACAGAACGCCGCCGGCACGGCCCTCAACGCCCTAATTCTTGGACTCGGGTCCGTGGCACTCCTGGTCGGCGGGATCGGCGTCGCCAACACCGTGCTCATCTCCGTCCTCGAACGTCGCGGTGAGATCGGGCTGCGCTGCTCCCTCTGCGCCACCCGATCCCACATGCGCAGCGAGTTCCTCACGGAAGCGCTCCTGCTGCCGGCTATCGGCGGCATCGGTGGGCTGTTTCTCGGAATCGCCGTCACCACCCTGTACGCGAACATTCAAGATTGGCCCACCGTCATCCCGTCCTGGGCCACATGGCACTTGGCCTCGGCGCCACCCTCGGTCATCGCCGGCCTTCACCCCGCCACCCGCGCATCCAAACTCCCACCCACTGAAGCACTGGCCGTGACGTGACCATGATGGCAGCAGCGGTCAGCCGATCCTATGCCGACTTGCCCCGCAGCGTCGCCGTAGTTCATGTCTCGGCGCAGCTGATTGCCTTATTGCGAACTTCACAGTAACCTCTCCCCATGAATTCAACGTGGAAGAATCTGTGCGCTGGGATCATCCTGGTCGGACTGTCCACCTCCTTTCTGTTCGGAGGGAAAGGTTTGGCTGTCGCCGTATCCGGCGATGATTCACCGAGCATCACGAATGAGTGCTTAAGTAGCGTGCCGGAGCGGGTCAGTAGCACACCGGTTCGCATCTGCTACACGGCGTTCCAGCCAGCGGGTGCGGATGCCGTGCACCCTGTGCCGGTCGTGCTCCAGAGTCATGGATGGGGAGGCGCGCGCGTCAAGGATCCGGCCTATTTCACTGACTACCTCGACGAAGGCATCGGTGTGATCAGCTTCGACCAGCGGGGGCACGGCGAGAGCGGCGGTTCCGCGCACCTTCAGGATCCGGACTTCGAGGGRCAGGACCTGCAGCGCCTCCTGCTCGCCGTCTCAGCGTTGCCTTGGGTTCAGCTGGACGGGCCAAGCGACCCGCGTGTGGGGACCATCGGAGGAAGCTACGGCGGCAGCTACCAGTTTCTCGCGGCTTTCGAGCAGATCCGTGCCACAGGCTCGACCGTCATCGATGCGATGGCACCGGACAGCACCTGGTACGACCTCAATGAAAGTCTGGCGCCAGCCGGGCTCGTACGCACCCGGTGGGCAACCCTGCTCGGGGTGCTCGGTGGGATCAACATGGAGCCGGCCGCTGGCGCGTCGTTTCTCCTGGGCAGCACGACGGGTAAATGGCCGGACGGGTCCATTCCCGGCACGATTGACATGCAGGCGTATGCTGCACGCAGCGGCGCCGCCTGGCAAGTGCAGCACGGATTGCAGATCGACGTGCCAATGGTGATCGTCTCCGGAGCCACAGACAACCTTTTTCCCCTTCAGCAAGGTCTACAGGCGTGGGACAAAGCGCTCACCGACAAAGCCAGGCGCAACAGCATCTTTATCGGGTTTAATGGCGGACATGCGATGCCGGCTGTGCGACCGATGGGAATCGGCGTAACGGGGGATCCTTGCAGCACGATGCTCGGTAGCGACGGCTACGGCAAGCTGGTGGTCAGATTTATGTTGCAGGAGCTGAAGGGCGTCGACACGGGCTTGTCCGGCTTCGGCAAGATTCATCTCGCTACGGCGGCGGGCCGCTGCCAGACCGTCAAGTCAATCACGCCCAGCGTCACAATGCCCGTGTCAGCGGGTCTGGGCACGCAACTTGGAGGAAGCGCCCAGGTGGTAAAGATCGCGGACGGCCCGTTGACGATCGCGGGACGATCGACTGTTCATGCGTCAGTCACCACGGTGATCCCAGACTCCTTCGCGTTCTATGCTCTGGCAGTGGGCACATCGGTTTTGGATGCGAAGATCGTGCAGAACAACATGCTTCCACTACGGGAACGCCGTGTGGTGACCGGGGAGGTGCGAGATCTTGAGCTGCCTAGCGTCGCAGTCGACGTTCCGGCCGGGCAGAGCCTGTTCTTGATGGCGTCACCCAATCAGGATATCTTTACCGGCACGAGTACTCTACTCACGGGCCCGGTGGAGCTATGCAACATCAGCGTGAGCCTTCCGGTGGTCGCCGACTGATATAGCCCGGTGTGGTGACACGCGAGGTAACCCCGTAGAGGATGCTGCCGATCCGACGTAGAATGCAGCTTCTGAGTGCATCCGCGTCGTATATCTCCTCGCATAGCTTCGGCGCCTCGATGGACCACGTCGCGCGCGACGTGGGTATCAGTCCGCCGCATGCGTCGCTACTTCGGCAACCGCGACGGTCTGCTCACGACGCTGGTCTATCAAGGCGTTGAGCAGATCATGGAGATCCTCATCGGGGTAGTACGGCAGCCGATTTTTTGCGATCAGTTGAGTTGGTGGTTGCGGCGTCGGTAGTGGATGGCTCTGACGTTGGCCCGGTGGCGGCTTCGCCACCGGGACCAGCGCAGGATGTGATCGAGCGCGGCTGTGGGTCGGGCGATAACGGCGAGAAACAGGCGTCGGGTCTCGTTGACGGTCAGGGGTAGCAGCCCGTCGTCGTAGGGCCGGTCGCGTTGGTCGGCCGCGAGGATCGTGAGGAAGGCGTGGGCGACCAACGCGAGTACAGAGTGTCCCTAGCTCTTCTGTCAAGCAGCGGCGGGTTTGGCTGGGGTGGGGTCGTCGGCTCGTAGCGCTGCGGAGACGACGTCGGAGAGGCGTCGTTTGAGGACGCGCAGGGCCTCGCGACCGCTGTCGCCGCTGTCTTTGCATCGCGCCATCATCGCTGTGGCGGGTGGATGCCAGCGGGCTTGGGTCATCGCGATGCGGTGAAGCGCGGCGTTGAGCTGGCGGTTACCGGTGCGGCTGAGCCGGTGCCGGGCCTTGTTCGATGACCGGACCGGTAGCGGCGCGGTGCAGCTATGCCGGGCGTAGGCATCCTTCGACCGGAAACGGTCGACGCCCGCGGTCTCACCCAGGATCTTCGCCGCGGTCAGTGCGCCGCATCCCGGGATAGCGATCAGCGACGGCGCGAGACGCTCCACGAGCTCGGTGATCTCGGTGGTGAGCTGGTCGATCTCGAGCGTGAGATCACGGCAGCGGCCGACCAGCGTGCGGGCGAGGCGGGCCACGACGCCGTGGTGGTCGGCGAGGCGCACCTCGATCGTGTCGTAGGCCGAGGAGCGGTCCAGGGCGCGGGCGTTCGGTTCCCAGGACGGGTCGAGCTCATGGAAATGCCAGCGCAGTCGGCAGATGATCCGAGTGCGTTCCGCGACCAGGGATTCTCGGTGATCGACCAGGAGCCGGACCTCACGGTCCGGGCCGTCAAGTCGGGCGACGGGGAGGTCGGGCTCGCGCAGGGCGGCCCGTGCGACCGCGAGAGCATCGATCGGATCGGACTTGCCGTACGTGCGGGCCGTGTTCCGGCTCGCTGCCATCAGCTTCGGGGGGACGCGCACGATCGACTCGCCGGCCGTCAGCAGGTCCCGCTCCAACCGTCGAGACAGATGCCGGCAGTCCTCGACCGCCCAGACCGCCGGCCATCACCGAGTGTCCGCGCCCAACGCAGCAGGCCGAGATGATCCTTTGTCACGGTCCCGATCGTGCGCTCGGCGAGCTTCCGGCCGTGGTCGTCGACGACGACGATGGTGTGGGTGCGCTTGTGCGCGTCGACCCCGAGAGTGACCATGAATCGTGTCTCCTTCGTCGAAGAGGGGCACGGGCCGGTCGGCGGGCATATCCCTGTCAGGGGCGACGCCGCGTTCCTCTCAAGCCACGCCGGCCGGACCTTGAGGTCCGGCGGGCCGCACTACGGACAGTGGCCACCAGCGGCAACAACCAGGTGGAGCGAACCCGCCGGACACCTCGACAGTAGAGACAGGGATGAACCGGTGGATCGGAATGTGGCGGTCAGCGATACGTGCGTCGCTGGCAGTGTGGTCGTGTGAGCCGGACGTACCACGATCACCTCCGTGGGACCGGAACCGGTGGAACTCCGAGACGGGTACCCGTGGACGAGGCGGCAGCGATCTATCACTCGGTGACGCATGCCCATCGCGTGATGGAATCCGAACTCCATTCGAGAGCAGCCCATTTACTCCGATTCGTTGCATTTGGTCGCCCGATGCGGGCGGATGAAAGATCGGCAGGCGCTCTATTTTGTGTCGCCGTATCGTAAGTTCCTGAGAGGGTAGAGGAGGTCGCGGGCGGGAGGTAAGGGCGAGATTCATGAGTCGGATCACGATACCAGGCGTAGTACTTGGTGAGGAGTTGAGGCGTGGCTCGAATTCCATCGTCTATCGGGCTGAGCGAGCGGGTCGACAATATGCGCTAAAAATGCCACTCCGACAGGTTGCGGACGATAAGGGCGCAATGCGCTCGTTCGCGCGGGAAGCAACAGTTCTCGCTTGCATAAACCACCCCAATATATCGCATGTGTGGGCGGCGGGCCGGGCGTCTGGGTTTCCGTACCTCATCACAGATCTCGTCGAGGGCGACTCCTTGGAGTCGCGAATTCGATCGCACCCGCTCGGTGTCGGCGAGACGACCCGAATCGCGCTCGACCTCGCCTCAGCGTTGCATGAGGCGCATCGGCGAGGTCTCGTGCACCAGGGCGTAACGCCGATGAACATCATCATCCGTCCTAGCGGGCGGGTGATGCTGCTGGACTTCGGCCTGATGGTCAAAGCTGGGCGGTTGGCGGACGAAACGGCGGTAGGTACTCTTCTTTACTCCGCTCCTGAGCAGACCGGAATGTTGCACCGGGAAGTCGACGCGCGTACCGATCTCTATGCGCTCGGCGCGGTCCTATATCACTGCCTGGCCGGGGCACCGCCGTTCGAGGCCACTGACGCCGCGGAACTCATGCGGCTGCACGCTGTCGCGGCTCCCAAGTCCCTGGTCTGCTTGCGGACTGACGTGACCGAGGAGCTGGCGGGCGTGGTTGCCCGACTGCTGTCCAAGGACCCGGACGACAGGTACCCGTCAGCCAGGGACGTCGCCTCAGCACTCCTCCCGCTCGCCTCGGGCCCAGTAAGGAAGTCCCTGTGTCCGTCCGCGGCGGGTGAAGCGTCCTGGATGACCAAGACGACGGTCGGACGACAGCACCCCCGCGCTCTGCTTCGGCGAGCCTGGTCCGACTGTCTCGCCGGCAAGGGTGGCGTTGTCACCGTGATCGGCGAGGCCGGCGCGGGTAAGACCCAGCTCGTTCAGGAGTTGGCCACCACGCCCAGCCTGATGGCTGGACGCCCGGTGCTGCGCGGTCGATGCGCGCCCCAGGCTTCCGTTCCGTTCGCCCTGTTACGCGATCTGATCGGTGGGCACCTTCGGGATTTGTCCTTCGTCACTGAGCCGCGACGGCGGGAACTGCTCGACCGAGTCGTGGCAGCCGCTGGCAAGGACACCGTCCGCCTGTCCAGGCTGCACCCCCTCCTGGACCGCGCCTTGAACCTGGAGGCACCGCGAACGCCCGAGCCAGAGGCCGACGAGTTGCGTTTCCGAGCAGCTGTGGTCGGGCTTCTCGGCCGGTTGGCGGCGCTCTCGGGCGGAATGCTCATCTGGGTTGACGACGCTCATTGGCTCTCGTCCGGTGACCGGGCGGTCCTCGAGAGCCTAGCGGCGTCTGCCTATGCATCGCGTCTGCTGATCGTCAACACCACACGCGACCCTTCGTTGCGCCTTGCAACTGGGCTCGCGAGAAGCTGGGAAATCGCTCTGAATTCACTGACCGGTGATGAGGTTTCTGCGCTGATCCGAGCCTATCTCGGCGAGATCACTGACGAGAACTTCGCACGCGAGGTAGCTGTCCGTTCGTCGGGAAATCCGCTAGCTGTAGTCTCGTACGTGCAGGCGGTGATTGACGCGGGGCTGGTTCGCCCCGACTGGGGGCACTTTGCGCTCGACAGGTCCGAGCTCGAATCCCTCCCGCTGCCGGTGAYGGTCCTCGACCTGATTCGCCGGCGAGCGGACGCTCTCAGCCCTAGAGCTCGGTCGATTCTGGGTGTGGCCGCAGTGATCGGCCGACGTTTCAGCCTTGGTCTCCTGGCCGCCGTGAGCGCCAGTTCACCTGCCTTGGTGACGAAGCTCATGAGTGAGGCTGAGGCGCACCAACTCGCCGTGCCCAATGGGGACGATACGTGGTCGTTCGTTCATGACTGTGTCCACGAGGCGCTGGTGTCGACCATGGCCATGCCGCTACGGAGAACCATCCATCGACGTGTCGTCGATGTTCTTGACTCCGATAGCGCGCTTGGGCGCCGCGGACCATACGAGGCCGCGCGGCACGCTATCGCCGGAGAGCTAGATCCGCCGCGCCGGTTCCGGCTGGTGGCTGCCGCCGCCACGGAGGCGCTGGCCGCCGCGGCTCCCTACGATGCGTTCGACTTCTATGAGGCCGCCCTGGCGGCCGCGCTCGAGGCCGGCCTTGAACCGGGCGCCGACTTCGAGGAGGGCTTCGCTGTCGCGTGCGCCCGAACGGTCCATGCCAGCGAGGCCCGGGCCCACTTCCTGCGCGCCCTCGGCGGGCAGCATGAGGCGCTTCGGCGTGCGTCGATCTATCTTGAGCTGGCCCGGGTCGAGGCGGCTGGGTTTCATACTGCGGCGGCGTGTGAGTACGTGCACCGAGGCCTGTTGGAGATCGGCCGACGGCTACCAGACAACCCGCTGGAGATGGCGGCGGTCAGTGTGACACGACTACTGGTCGGAACAGCCTGTCGGTGGAGCTGGACCGGCTACGGTCGCGTCGCCGGCGACAAAAGAAAACTCGACCAGTTGCGATGTCGCCTCTACGACGTCGGTGCTCAGGCTGAATGGTCTCGCGGGCGGATGGGATCGGCGCTGGCGTTCATGATGTCCGCTGTCACACCTCGCCGACGGCTTGGTAGTGGGGACGCGTACCTACGTTCACGCGTCTTTTCTCTATTTCYCATGACGGAGTTCGGTCGAGGACGGCCCGTGGAAAGGACCATCTGCCGGCTACGGACGTTCGCGGAGCAGAGTAACGACCCCGTGTTGCGGGCGACGATAGACCTCTACATCGGTGGCGCGTTGCTGCTCGGCGGCCGGAACAGTGAGGCGGAGGATGTATTTACCGAGTGCCTGTCCAGTGAGCGGAGATGGATAGAGACGGCGCATTACGCCAATAGCAAAAGCCACTTGATTCGTAGTCGCCTGCAACGAGGGCTGTTCCGGGAGGCGTGGGATGCCTGCGAGACTCAGTCAGGAAACCCGGGAGACGAGATGCTTCGGGGTGATCTTGCGATAGTTAGGGCTAGGCTTGCTCGGATCCTCGGTTTCCCGCCGATTCCCGATCCGGGCCTTGCCGCACTCGATGAAGAACCAGCAGCTGAACGCCTTCGCCGTCATGTCATCTGTGGCGATGTCGCTGAGTCCGAGATCGAGGACGGCGAGTTTGGGCACGTATTCGACGCCGCGGTCGCCGCCGGGGACGCCATCGGGTTTCGTCCCCGCCAGGTACCCAAGTCGTTTCGGTACTTCTGGGTTGCGAAGGCTCGGGGTCGCCTGGAGCAGGCGCGTGCCGCGCCACCGGGTCTCGAGCGGACCAAGCGTTGTCAGGCAGCGAGGCGCGCTTTGCGTGAAGCGCGCTGGGCCGGGGCCTACCCGCCATATGCCGCGGACCTGAAGGTGCTGCGAGCAGTGGAGCGCGAGCTCGCCAATGATGATCGCGCGGCGCTGGAGGCAATCCACGTCGCGGAAGGGATGGCACGGGACCTCGACCTGCCACGTGTCCGCTTCGATGCGATCCTCGAGCGTGCTCGATGCCTTCGCGCCGCCGGCGAGATAGACGGTGCGGAGACCGAGGCGGACCTGGCTCTCGAGTTTGCCCGGCGCCGTGGATGGGTTGGCCGTGAGCGCCGGGTGCTCCGTGAGTTTCCGCGCCTCGGGCAGCAGGCCTCGCCCAGGGAACCGGTGGGAACGCAGCCGAAGGTCGCGGCGAGCCGCTATCGGCGTCGCCTTGACGCGGTTCTTCGAGTGAGCGCGGCTGCGGGCCAACAAACGGCGCCGCAACGTGTCGCCGTCGTGGCGCTCGATGAAATCATCGCGATTCTGGGTGCTGAGCGTGCCTTGCTCTTCCTGCCGGAGGCCGCGCACGGTGCTCCTGGGCCGGGCGGCCTTCGGCTTTATGCGGGTCGCGCTCGTGAGTCTGGCGAGCGCGATGACGACTATCGTGGCGAGCTCCAGCGTTTCGCGACGGAGGTTGCTGAACGCGTACGAGATCAGCAACGACCGTTGGTAGCTACAGGCTCAGACGAGATCGCTGCCTTGGTCTCCTATAGCGGTGTCCAACACGTGCTACGTAGCATTATCGCCGCTCCTGTCCCTATCGACGACCAGCGGGTCGGTGTCGTGTATGTTGACAGCAGGGTCGCCCGAGGTCTGTTCACGAACGAGGACGCCGAGATCCTTGTGGTTTTAGCGAAACAGGTCGGTGTCTCCCTTCAGAGTGCCGAGAAGGTTCGGCTCGAATCTCTCGTCGCGGCCGAGAGAACCCAGCGGGAACTCGCCGAGGCCCTGCGCCTCGTCACAGCGCGGGCCGCCGCGACGCTGGACGTGACCGAAATACCTGGCCGGGTCCTGACCGCGGCCCGCCAGATTCTCCCTTTCGATGCCGCCTGGATCCTGAAGCCCGTCGCCGACGGACTCCGGGTCGACTCGACCCATGGAAATGTGGACAGTCGAGCCGCCGGCGTGGTCTTTGCGCATCCCGGAGAAGGGCCGTTGGCGGAGGCGTTGTCCGGCGGCGAGGTGACGGTGGTCGATGGCAACAGCGCGCCGCTGCCTGGCCAAAGATCCGAGGCGAGAAGCTTCCTGATCATACCGCTCCCCTTCTACTGTCGTGGTCAGATCGTCTTTGTCCTCGCGTCCGGCTTTCCGGACTTCTACGGTGACACCCGGGTTCAGATTGCGCATACCGTTATCGACCAGACTGCAGTCGCGTATGAAAATGCCCAGCTGGTCGAGGAGTTGCGTTGTAATGCAGCGACGGATCCGCTGACCGGACTCGCCAACAGGCGCCAGTTCTTCGAACAGGCGACGCGCGCTCTCGCCCGGCGCATCGCTGCCGGAGAGCCGACTAATGCGGCGATGATTGATATCGACTACTTCAAGAAAGTCAATGACGGATACGGACACTCTGTCGGCGATGAGGTGCTCACCGGCGTTGCTCGTCGCATTCGGACCAGCCTGTGTGAGAAAGACCTCGTAGGTCGAGTCGGGGGCGAGGAATTTGCAGCGTTGCTGCTTGGACCACTTCCGGTAGCCGAGAAGCGGGCAGATCGCCTACGACGCGCGGTCGCGGAGAGCCCCATCGAGACCGCGGCCGGACCGCTCACGGTCCATCTCAGCATCGGCCTTACGCCCGCGGCTCCCGACGACGCCAACCTGGCCGACTTCCTTTACCGTGCTGACCAGGCGCTGTACACGGCCAAAGAGACTGGTCGCAACCGCGTGATCGTCCGATGTTCAAAACCGTTGCATTGAAGCTCAGCCTAGGACCGCCGCGGTCGGCCCGGCCGGCGAGGCCATCAGATTGAGCCGGATCCGCAGAGCGGTCGGCAGGCCGGCAGCCTGGGCCTGCCGGTTGGCCACAC
This sequence comes from Frankia sp. CcI49, assembly GCF_001983215.1. NCBI lineage: Bacteria > Bacillati > Actinomycetota > Actinomycetes > Frankiales > Frankiaceae > Frankia > Frankia sp. CcI49. The sequence continues at coordinate 249,376 of NZ_MOWP01000032.1, read as the reverse complement.
CGAGGATACACAGGGTTGTGGCCTACTTTCGGTGGTGACGGAGTGTTAACCGGGCAAGATCCGTGTCGGAGCAGGGCGAACCGGCCCGGCCGTGCATCTTGCGCTTGATCCGTTTGGTTTTGGCGTTCACGCATTCGGTTCCTCCGTTCTGGTGGGCCAGGGTGAGAGCAGCGTCGACGGCCGCGCGGTCGAGATCGAGACCGCGGGTGAAGGAACGCGGGTGAGGCAGGCGCGCGGCACGGGCACAGATGATCCACTAGCCGAGCCGGTCGGCGTATGCCATCAGCGGGCTGGAGAAGCTCCGCGAAGCCGCGGACGAGGCCCGGCGATAGCGATCACTTCCGGGCGAGCGATGGTTATTTCGTCGAGTGGGTCGCGCTGGCTGTCGGTGAGGGTGTCGGGTCGGGTGAGCAGGCGGGCTCAACCTGCGGATTCGCTGGCTGCAGACCACACCCGCCGAACGCCCCCGATCAAGAAGCCACCCCAGGCTAGGCTCGCCCTTCACTACCTGATACGGCTTGCACGGTTCATGTGGATGTTCGAATGTGTCTGATTGCCTGTCTGGGAAGGTGGCGTCGCGTCGCCTTTTCCGTCACGAGGCCGGTGACTGTCGTGACCGGTCATCGACGGCGGCTCCGGTGTCTCGGCGCAGCTGAGCGACGAGGTTGCGTGCGGTGCCCGCGCCGACGTTAAGTCGCTTGCGGAGCGTTTCGGCGGAGATGGGGCGGTGGTGGTGTTGCCAGTGGAGGACGTCTTCGGCGCGGGCGCGGTGGAGTAGGTCCTGCTGGCGTGCGTCCCGCTGGGTCTGCCGTGATGTGGCGTCGGCTGGTTTCTGTCGGCTTTGGGTGATCGGCGGTGGCGTTACCGATGTCTGAGGCTGGTCGGCCTCCTTGGCTTCGGCTGAGGGGTAGAGGCTCCGGGGTGGTGTGGTGCTTTGGATGGCGTGGAGGAGGCCGGGTCCGACTTCTGCCCATCCAATAAGGAGAAGTGGGCCGACGGCGTCGAAGGCTGCTCTGCCGTAATGACCGGAGATGAGGGGTTCGGCGATGTTGAGGGCGAGGGTCACAGCGCTGGCGAAGATCAGTAGGTGTCGTGCGGTGCGAATGACGTCGGCGGGCCCGCCGTGCAGGGTGAGGTGGCGTGCGCCGAGGAGGAGTCCGATGACGGAGAGGTCGACTGCGGGTGCCACGAGGATCGCGACGTAGGTCGGGACCCCCAGGCGAATGCCGAGTGTGGCGACGTTGCCCAGCCCGAAGAGGAAGTTGAGTCCGACGACGGTTCCGACGATCACGGTCACCATGCGGGCAGTGCCGTTTGGACCCGCCAGGTCTACGGAACGTGTGTTCGATCCGGCTGGCGAGGTTGATGGCCGGGCGCTCACTGGGCATCGCCCCTAGTCAGGGGCCTCGTGGAGACCGGGCGTACGGCGATTTCGGGACCTTGAACCAAGATCAAACGGTTCTGTGCGCCACGAGCGCGGAGAGTGAGGCCGAACTGAGGTAGGAGGTCTTGCGCGACGCGGTGCTGTGTGGATGATGAGGGATTTGAGGCCCCTCGGAGCCGCCCGATGGGGGGAGGCTTCAAACCGCCCCAGGCTGCATTAGCTGAAGACTGTTGTGGTGAGCGTTGGGGAAAATGCGTGCCGCGAGTGCGTCAGGTGGGGACCGGGGAGACGAGCGCAAGCGAATCGCTGACGACGTGTCGTTATTTGAATAGGTGGCATCGGAACCGATGCTATAGAACCGGTCTCGGGAGGAGTCTGGTGGGTGTCCCATTTTCTGGCCAGATGGTGCTCGGCATGAAGGCGACGTGAGTCCGGTCTGCGGCTTCTACACGGAACGTGGGAAGGCGAGCGCCGACACTGCCGTCCGGGTGGGTGTCGGATGGCGAGAGGGAGCGCGCCGTACAGCAGAAACTGGAGGCGTTGAGTACTGTCGCGGCGCTCGCCGACGGACCGGCCTGTAGTAGCGACGAAGCCGCTGTAATGGGGGTGGAGTGAAGAGGCCGGCTCATCCGTGGTGGTTTGTTCGGGCAACCAGCGTGCTGGGAGGGATCGAGTGGAACCATCAAGGCCGAAAGAAAAGCCGTTTCAAATTTMGAAGGGTCTGGTGTGGGAGGCGTACCGGAGAGTCAAGGCCAATAAGGGTGCGCCGGGGGTGGATGGGCAGTCGGTTGAGGATTTCGAGAAGGATCTGAAAAACAATCTGTACAGGATCTGGAATGTGCGCAACGAATGCTGAGAGAAGGATGATTGGTAGGTAGTCACTGGATCGAAGCAGTGCTCTGTGAGAGATGGGGGATTGTTGGCCCTCCGAGATTGTCTTATGGGGGATGGTCTCAAACCACCACATGCTGCGTTGGCTGAAGACCGTCGTGGTGAGCGATGTGGAAAAGGCGCACGTGAGGCGTCAGGTGGGGGTCAGGGAGACGACTGCTGTCCGACGTGTCGAGATTTTAAAAGTGGCATCAGAACCGGGCTGGGTTCCAGAGCTCGGGATGAGTCTGGCGGGTGCCCATGTGTTGGCCAGGCGGTGTCCGGCATAGAAGCGGCGTGAACCTGACCTGCGGCTCTTGCAGGGAACGTTGGAAGGCGGGCGGAGATACGGCCTGGCTCGGGTGGCCGGGCGAGAGGGAGCGTCCCGAACGGCAGATCCGTGAGGGGTTGAGTACCGTCGCCTCGCCCGCTGGCGGACCGCCTCGTAGTAGCTGTGAAGGACCTGTAATGGGTCTGGAGCCAAGGGGGCGGCTCATCGTGGAACTTCGTCTGTGATCAACCGGCCCGATGGTCGGGAGGAGTGCGGTGAAGGAGCCAAAGTCGAAGGACAAGCCGTTTGCGATCCCGAAGCAGGCGGTGGTGGAAGCGTTCAGGAAGGTGAAAGCGAACCAGGGTGGGCCGGGGGTGGACGGCCGCACGATCGAGGACTTCGAGTCCGATCTGCGGAACAGGCTGTACGTGACGTGGAATCGGATGTCTTCGGGATCGTACTTTCCACCTCCGGTGAAGCTAGTCGAGGTACCGAAACCGCATGGCCGGGGCGTGCGCAGGCTCGGCGTGCCCACGGTTGCGGATAGGGTGGCACAGACGGTGGTGGCTGCGGAACTGGAAAAAGTGGTGGAGTCCAAGTTTCACCCGAATTCCTACGGCTACCGGCCCGGACGGTCGCCGCTGGACGCGGTCGCGGCGTGCCGGGAGCGTTGTTTCACGCACCCGTGGGTGTTTGAGATTGACATCCAAGGGTTCTTCGACAACGTTCCCCATGACCTCATCGTCAAAGCGGTGGAGGCGAACACCGACAGGAAGTGGGTAGTGCTGTACGTAAAACGGTGGCTTGTCGCACCGGTGCAGCATCCCGACGGTACCTTGGAGCGGCGGGATCGTGGGACCCCGCAGGGGTCGGCGATTTCGCCGTTGCTCGCGAATCTCTTTCTCCATTATGCGTTCGACGTGTGGATGGCCCGGGAGTTCCCGAGCCTGGCGTTCGAGCGGTTTTGTGATGACATTGTGGTCCACTGCTTCAGTGAGAAGCAGGCCAGTTATGTGGGTCGGCGGATCGCTGTCCGGTTGGGCGAGTGCGGGCTGCAACTGCATCCCGACAAGAGCAGGATCGTATACTGCCAGCAGGACGGGCGGGAGGACTCGCACGAGCACACCTCGTTCACGTTCCTTGGCTACACGTTCCAGCGGCGCTCAGCTCGGGGCGCGGACGGAGGCATTTTCAGCGGCTTCCTCCCGGCCGTCAGCAAAGACGCGATGATCAAGATGAATCGCGCCGTGCACAGCTGGCGGCTGCCTCGATGGACGACACTGTCACTGAACGAACTCGCGGCGTGGGTCAATCAGACTGTGCGCGGGTGGCTCAACTACTACGGACGGTTCTACCCGACCGCGTTGAGACCGCTTCTCCGCCGTATCAATGCCTACCTGCTGCGGTGGGTGCGCAAGAAGTACAAGCGGCTTCGGTCGTTCAACAGAGCCCTGGCATGGTGGAACGGGGTCGTGAAACGCGACCCCGGACTGTTTGCCCATTGGGAGTGGGACACCGTGTGCTGGATGACTTGATGAGAAGAGCCCGGTGACGAGAGATTGTCACGCCGGGATCTGTGGGAGCCCGGGGTGCGATTCCCTCGGGCCACCCGACCGGATGAGCTCGGGCAGCTGCTTTCCGTCTCCGGTGCGGTCGGTTGACATACCGAAGCCGGGCGGCGGGTCGAGGACGCTCGGCGTGTCGACCGTGGCCGACCGGATCGCCCAGACCGTGGTGGCGTTGACGTTGGAGCCGCGCATGGAGCAGATCTTTCATGCCGACTCCTACGGCTACCGGGTCGGACGGTCCGCGCTGGATGCGGTGGACACGTGCCGGCGACGCTGCTGGCGGAGGGACTGGGTCGTCTACCTGGACATCCAGGACTTCTTCGGCAGCTGTCCGCATGATCTGATCGTCAGGGCGGTAGAGGTCAACACCGACCAGCCGTGGGTGGTGCTGTATGTATGCCGGTGGCTGGACGCCCCGGTGTGTCACCCCGACGGCTCCCGTGCGACACCGATCCGCGGGACCCCACAAGGTTCTGCGGTGTCGCCCGTGCTCGCCAACCTGTTCCTCCACTACGCCTTTGACATGTGGATGGCCAGGGAGTATTCGAACGTCACCTTTGAGCGGTACGTGGACGATGCGGCGGTGCACTGCGCGACCCGGCGTCAGGCCGAGCAGGTACGCGCGGCGATCGGCCGGCGGCTGGAGGAGGTCGGGTTACGGTTGCACCCGACCAAAACCAAGGTCGTGTACTGCAAGGACGATGGCCGGCGGGGCTTGCATGAGCATACGTCGTTCGCGTTCCTCGGGTACACGTTCCGTCCTCGCAAGGCGTGGAACCCGGCGGCTGGGTGTGCTTTCACCTCGTTCGCTCCCGCGATCAGCAGGGACAAGCTGACGGCAAAGAAGGCCGAGGTCCGTTCCTGGCGGATCCACAGGCGTACCGGGCGGAATCTGGACGACCTCGCGACGGCGATAAACCCGATCGTGCGAGGTTGGATGAACTACTGGGGCCAGTACAACCGGTCCGAGATGTATCCGCTCCTCAGGAGCATCAACTCCTACCTGGTGCGATGGGCCCGTAAGAAACACAAGCGGCTGAGGGTGCTGAGAAACGTCCATTCGTGGTGGCTCGCGGTCGTCAAAAGAGACCGGAAGCTGTTCGCGCGCTGGGCCTGGATGCCCCATTTCTGGTTGGCTGGATGAGAAGAGCGGAGTGATGTGAGACCATCACGCTCCGTTCTGCGGGAGCCGGGGAGTGTGATTCTCCTCGGCCACCCGACTATCGTGGTGCGTTAGGTCCACTACGATGCGTGACAAAGCCCCGGCCTGGGCAAATAGGTGAAAGCTATGGGATCCGACGGTTGGTCGAATAGCAGGTGCCCAGGTCGGGCATTGATCGTTTGGTTCGATTCCCTGAACGTGCCGACGAATTTGGTTACGGATCGTAGTCGCGTGGGTTGCTCGGTCAATAAAATCGGCCGGCGAAATGGGATCATGATGTTTCGTGCGGAAGAGTTGAAACTCGCGCGGTCGTGATCCGGAAGATCCCGAGATCACTGCGGGCGAGTTGGTCGCGGGGCGTGCCTTTATCGCGTGGGACGTGTGGCGGGTCTTCCGAGGGCAGGCCGTGTAGGTAGAGCCGCGGCAGCACCTCGGCGATCTTCGGGGAGCGGCGGCACCACGAGGGCAGGATCACCGAAGAGCGGGCCGCCGGAAACCGGATGGCCGGCGAGATGGTGGATGGCAACGACGTCGCCGCGATGCTCGACGCGGTCGGTCGCCAGGGCCCGCGCCGGAGACGGCCCGACCCTGCTGGAAGCCGTCACCTATCGGTTCATGGGCCAGTACTTCGGTGACCCGCCCACATGGACGCCCGATGAGTACGCCGCGGCGCTTGCGAACGACCGGTGCTGGCGCTGCGCGCCAGGTTGCTCGCGGACGGTCTCGCCGACGAGGCCACTCTCGCCGGCATCGAGGCGGAGGCCAGGACGACGTTCGACGACGCCTCCGAAAGCCCCTATCCCGATGTCGCGGAGCTCGGCCCCGACGTGTACCGCGAGGAGGTGGCGGTGTGAGCACCGGCACGATCACGTTGCAGCAGGCGTGCTCGGAGGTCTTGGGCGAGGCGATGGCCGCCGACCCGTCGGTGTTCGTCCTCGGCGAGGACGTCGCCGACCGGCAGGGCGGCGGGTTCCGTTACCAGATCCCGCGGGTCGAGACCGCGATCCGGAAGGCACGCCGCTGCGCCTGCGGATCACGGTCAAGATGCCGAAGCCCGCGGTGTCGATGCGGGACGGCAGGCTGACGGAGTGGTTAGTTAGTCCTCGAWGGCGCCACGATCAAGGAGGCGCGCCGTCTCACCCGCCGCCCGCCAGCGCCGGGCGGAACGCCAGGGCGGAGAAGATGCCCTTTCGACGAAATGTCCCTTTTTGGGGTGTGGATACTTGATCTGGCTCTCGTGAACGTGCAATTATCTACCGGATTTAGTAGAGTCACCTCAATTCTCGAGGTCTCGTCCGGTCCACGCGTGATCGATGGGCGCGGACCGGCGCCGGAGGTCAATCCCGAGGAGAGACTCATGTTCGCGATCGTGGTTGAGGGGTGCTGATGCCGGGTCCACGGCGGGCGCGCGGGCCTGGAGATGGCCAGGCTGGGCGCGCTGCCGTTCAGCGCGATGCTGCCGATCGATCTCGGTGTCGACGTGGTGCGGGTGGACCACCCCGTCCGCGAGGCCGCGAGCGCGCTGGAGCGTGGCCGGGAAAGCCGCCGACCCCACCCGGTCGGTGCTGGGGGCCAGGACGGTTCGCTGGCGCCTCGGGCCGGCCACGACATCACCTACGCCGCGCTGACCGGGGCGCTGCGGTCGGTGGCGTGCCAAGGCGAGGCGCCGATCCCACCGCTGAGCCTCGCCGAGTCTGGGCGTCATAGTGCGGCGCGCGGGTGTCACCGAAGTTCGTTCCGGGTTCGTCCCGCCACCGGCCCTGGATGATCAGCCCGAAGTGAAGGAGAGAACGGAATGGCTCCGCTTATCGAGGCGCGAAAGTTACACGCCGGGTACCAGGGTGTGCCGGTTGTCTCTGATCTTGATGTGAAAGTGAATCCCGGCGAGATCGTGGCGTTGCTGGGTCCCAACGGCGCGGGCAAGACGACGACGTTACTCACCCTCGCCGGTGAGCTGCGTCCGATCGCCGGCGAGATTCTGGTCGACGGCGTGCCCACCCGCGCGGCCCTGCACAAGCGCGCCGCGCGCGGGCTGGCGCTCGTCCCCGAAGAGCGTTCGGTGTTCATGGGGCAGACGACCGCCGAGAATCTGAAGATCGGGCACTGCGACGTCGAGAAGGTCCTCACCCTCTTCCCGGAGCTGCGCCCGAAGCTGAAGACCACGGCAGGCCTGCTGTCCGGGGGTGAGCAACAAATGCTGTCGCTGGGACGCGCACTCGGGCGCAACCCCCGCCTGCTGCTCGCCGACGAGCTCTCGCTCGGTCTGGCCCCGCTGGTGGTGGACCGGCTGCTGGTCGCGGTGCGCGAGGCGGCCGACGCCGGGGTCGGGGTGCTGCTCGTGGAGCAGCACGTGACCAAGGTGCTGAAGGTCGCCGACCGGGTGCTGCTGCTGCGTCGGGGCAGAGTGGAGCTGTCCGGCGCGGCCGGCGAGCTGCGCTCGCGCCTGGCCGAGATCGAGGACAGCTACCTCGCCCGGCCCGGCGCCGCCGGTTCTGCGGTGGCCGCCGTCTCCTGACCGCGACCGCGGAAGCCACGCCAGCCGCTGGCGCATGCTCCGGGTCGGCCCGCTGCGGGCACCGCCGGGCCGGGGTCTTCCGATTGACCCCGAACGGCGTCCTTTTGGTTGTTCGCATTGTCTGAAGACGCATTCTCCGATCGGCGCAACCCGGATCCCGGACAACCGAAGCCGCTCCGCCGCGGCCACAGCCACCGGCTGTCGTCCGCGTCCTGCGTCGCGGTCCGTTGTTGCTGTCCGACCGGCTGCTGGTCACCGTGACCCACCACCAGTGGAAAACCAACATCAGGAGCGCACCCCGCCCGCTGGGCTCACCTCGCGGAGCCGTCAGCGACGCGACCCACGAGATGACCTCCGTTCGTGGCGGCCTCGCCCGGCACGTTCTACCCGCACCGATCACCACGTGAGACCGCGGGTCGAAAGCTTGACAAAAACGCAAAATCATTGAACTTTATGACCTGTATTACACGTCGCGTTTCGCCTGGCCGAAGGCGATCTGGCGCTATGGCCGAACCCCGGCCGGGCTGACTTGAACGGAGGGCACGCGTGCCTGTCACGCGCAAGGCGTACTGGTCTGCCGACCTTGAACCTGAACTGATCGATCTCAGCGTGGGGGAGGTGCTGGCCCAGAACGCGAGCTCCGCGGGCGACCGCGACGCGGTGCTGTGGGAGCAGGACGCACAGCTGCACCGGCTGACCTGGGGCGAGGTGTACGCGGCGGCGGTCCGGGGCGCGGCCCGCCTGCGGGAACACACGCGACCCGGTGATCGGATCGCCGTCTGGGCACCGAACAGCGTCGGGTGGTACTTGCTGGAGTTCGCCAGCGCGCTCGCCGGAACCGTGCTCGCGCCGCTGAATCCGGCCCTGCTCGACGACGAGTGCGAGTACCTGTTGCGCAGCGCGGAGGCGGTGGTGCTGTTCACCGTTCCGGAATCCGCCGGCAAGCCGCTGCTCGCGCGCGGCGAGGAACTCGCCCGCGGGCTGCCCCGGCTGCGTGAGGTGATCGATCTGGACGACTGGTCGGCCGGCGTACTCGCCGCGGCGCCGGATCCCGCGGCGGCGCCGTTGCCCACCGTGACACCCGAGAGCCCCTTTCTGGCTCAGTTCACCTCGGGCACGACCGGCCGGCCGAAAGGCGCTGTGATCAGCCATCGGGCCGCCTTCAACAGCGCCTGGCTGTCGGCGCTGCGCCAACAGCCGGCGGAGGACGAGGTCTGGTGCATTCCGCTGCCGTTGCACCACGTGGGTGGCTCGGTCAGCGCAGTGTTGGGGGCGCTGTCAACCCAGGGCGCCTACGTCGTGGTGGCCCGCCCGAGTCCTGCTGACCTGCTGCGCATTCTCGCCCGCTCACGGGCCACCTATACCGGTTTCGTGCCCATTCTCATGCAGCGGATGATTGATCATCCGGATTTCGAGCGGACCGACCTGAGCGCGCTGCGCCGGATGATGGGCGGCGGTACCTCGGTGCCGTCCAGCCTGATCCAGYGGATCGAGAAGCTGCTCGACGTTACGATTCTCATCGGCTACGGCCAGTCGGAGTCGGTCTCGATCTCGCAGACCTGGCTGGACGACCCGGCCGAGGTGAAGGCGAGGACCATCGGCCGCCCGCTGCCCCAGCGTGAGGTCAGCATCCAGCGGCTGGAATCACGCCGCCCGGACGGCACCAGCGAGATCGCCGATCTTGGGGAGATCGGGGAGATCTGCACCCGCTCCGACCTCACCATGACCGAGTATCTCAACGGAGCCGAGGCGAACGCCGAGGTCTTCGACGCGGACGGCTGGCTGCACACTGGCGACCTGGCGGCGATGGACGAGACGGGTGTGATGACGCTTCACGGCCGAGCCCGTGAGGTCATCATCCGAGGCGGCGAGAATATCTACCCCCGCGAGATCGAGGAAGCGCTGCTCGGGCATCCGCGGATCGCCCAGGTGGCGGTGGTGGGGATGCCCGACCCGGCCTGGGGTGAAAAGGTCGCCGCCTTCGTCAGGCTGACGCCGGGCGCGGATCTGAGTTCGGACGACCTTCATTCCTACGCGCGCACCGTGCTCGCGCCTTTCAAGGTGCCTGTCGTCTGGCGGCTGGTGGAGAACTTCCCGCTGACCGCCTCGCAGAAAATACGGAAAAACGTGCTCCGGGAAAATTTGGTCGCTTTGGCTGATTCCAACTTAGAAAGTTGAGCCGTTGTGGATATAGTTCGGTTCGCCTTACTTGGGTTAGGAATTGGCGCGGTGTATGCGCTGCTTGCCCAGGGGCTGGTGCTCATTTACCGCGGGTCCGGTGTCGTCAATTTCGGGCACGGCGCCCTCGCCATGGTGGGCGCGTTCGTCTACGACGAGCTCGTCCGAACTTATGAGTGGGACCAGGCGCCCGCCGCGATCGTCGGCGTGCTGGTCGGAGCCCTGCTCGGCGCGGCCACCCATCTGCTGATCATGCGGCCGCTGCGCACCGCCGCGCCGCTGGCCAAGGTTATCGCCACACTCGGCCTCATGATCATCGTGCAGGCCGCGGCGACGCTGATCTTCGGAACCACCCCGCGGTCCGTCGAGGGCTTCCTGCCGGACGACCCGCTGGACATCGGCTCGGTCACGATCGCCGCCGATCGGCTGTGGCTGCTGGGTATCGCCGTAGCCCTCACCGTGCTGCTGACCGTGACCTTCCGGTTCACCCAGCTGGGTCTCGCGACCCGGGCGATGGCTGAGAATCAGCGGGCGCTCGCCAGCCTCGGCTGGTCGCCGGACCTGATCGCGGCGCTGAACTGGTCCCTGGGCGGGGCGCTCGCCGCGTTCGCCGGTATCCTCATCGTGCCGCTCACCGGCCTCCAAGTCGCCACGTTGACCTCGCTGGTCATTGTGGCCATGGCGGTCGCCCTGCTGGCGTCGTTCACCTCCTTCCCGCTGGCGATGATCGGCGGCGTCGCCCTCGGCATCGCGCAGAGTGAGCTGAATCGATACGTCGACCAGCAGGGCATCTCGCATGCCGCGCCGTTTTTGATGATCATGCTGGTGATGGTGGTCCGCGGCAAAGGCCTGCCGTTGCGTGGCTCGCTCGTCGAGCACAAGCCGGTCGTCAGCAGTGGGCGGATCCGCTGGGCCGTCGTCGCTCCGGCATCTCTCGCGGTCGCGGTGCTGGCAGTGGCCGTCCTCAACGAGGACTGGCAGGCGGTGCTCACCTACAGCTGCGTGATCAGCATCGTGCTGCTGTCCGTGGTGGTGCTCACCGGCTACGCGGGCCAGCTGTCGCTGGCGCAGTTCACCTTCGCCGGGATCGGGGCGTACTTCTCCGGCCGGCTGGTCGCCGCGGCCCACTGGCCCTTCGAGCTCGCACTGCTGGCGGGTATCGCGGGGGCGGCTGTCGTGGGGGCGCTGTTCGCCCTGCCGGCGCTGCGGACCCGCGGGGTGAACCTGGCCGTGGTCACCCTCGGTCTCGGATCGGCCGTGCAGGCGGTGCTGTTCAACAACTCGTCCTACACCGGCGGCGAGACCGGCACCGTCGTCGGGACCCAGACGTTCTTCGGCGTCGAGCTCGACGCCGTCGCCTCGCCCGGCCGCTACGCGGTGTTCACGCTGATCTGGCTGCTGCTCGCCATGGCGGTGGTGAGCAACCTGCGCCGCAGCGCGTCCGGCCGCCGGCTGCTGGCCGTGCGCACCAACGAACGGGCCGCCGCCGCGCTGGGCGTCAACGTGTTCCGGGCGAAGATGTTCGCCTTCACGCTGTCCGCGGCGCTCGCCGGCCTCGCCGGCACGTTGCTGGCGTTCACCGCGCCGACCATCACCTACGATGTCAGCTTCGACCCGCTGCACTCGATCACGTCCATCACCCTCGCCGTCGTCGGCGGGGTGGGCTTCCTCAGCGGACCCCTCTACGGCTCCGCCCTGTCCTCCGGTGGCGTCGGCAGCCTGCTCAACGAGTACCTCGCCGCGATCGAGTCCTGGCTGGTGCTCATCGGTGGCGTGCTGCTCATCCTGCTGCTGCTTCAGGACGCCAACGGGATGGCGGCGCATAACCAGAAGGCATTCGGCACGCTCATGGGCCGGATCAGGGGGTCACGCTCGAAGGCAGCCATCGGGCCCTCCGCGCCCGGGCCCGCCGCCACCAAGGCGAATCGGGCTGGTGAGCCAGCCCCACGGCCGGCCGGCTACAGCGCCGACGCAGTCGGAGCGGCCGCCGCCCGGGACTCGGCGCGCCCGCGTGCGGACCTCGTGGTGGAGGGACTGACGGTCCGCTACGGCACGGTCGTCGCCGTCAGCGACTTCGATCTGACGGTCCGCCCCGGCGAGGTGCACGGGCTCATCGGCCCCAACGGCGCCGGGAAGACCTCCGTCATCGACGCGGTGAGCGGCTTCGCCCGTGCCGGCGGATCGGTCCGCCTCGGCTCCACCCGGCTGGACAGCCTGCCCGTCTACCAGCGTTCCCTCGCCGGGGTGGCACGTTCCTTCCAGTCTTTGGAGCTGTTCGAGGACCTCACCGTCCGGGAGAATCTGCTCGCCGCCGACCACCAGCGCAGCTTGCTCGGGCCGGTACGCGACCTCATCCGCCCCGCCCGTCAGGAGCTGCCGCCGTCCGCGGTGGACGCGCTACGCGAATTCGATCTGATGGACTGTCTCGACGAGCCCGCGGGATGCCTGCCCTACGGTCGGCGCCGGCTGGTCGCGATCGTGCGGGCTCTCGCGAGCGGGCCGGCGGTGCTCATGCTCGACGAGCCGGCCGCCGGCCTCGACGAGTCCGAGAGCGTGCATCTGGGTCGCCTGGTCCGTCAGCTCGCGGACACCTGGGGCATCGGCGTCATGCTCGTCGAACACGACATGTCGGTGGTCATGTCGGTCTGCGACCGGGTGACCGTTGTCGAGTTCGGCCGCCGGATCGCGGTGGGCAGCCCGGCGGAGGTCAGCCGCGATCCGGCCGTGCGGGCCGCATACCTGGGCGAGGCCGACACGCCGGCCCCCGCCGGAGAGGTGCCGGCGGACCAGCCGGTGGTCCTGCCGGGCTGAACCCGTCATCGACGCTGTTTTCAGGCCCGCGGCCCGCGGCTTCCGTAATTGTCGGGCCTGTTGCCCCGCCCACTCCCGACAAGATGGAAACAACCGTGGGCAGCACGTTTCAACGGCGCCTGTTCGGCGCGCGCCCGAACCAGTCAGTCAACGCACAAGGAGCACCGAAATGAGATCTCGAAAGCTCGTTGCCGTCGTCTCACCGCTGTTATTGGGGCTCGCCGTTCTGACAGGGTGTGGCGACAACGGCGACGGCGATTCCGCGAAGCCGATCGAGAGCGCCGCGGGTGGGCTTTCCGGTGAGCCCATCAAGATCGGGCAGATCGCGCCGACCGAGAACGCCGTGTACAACACCCCCGACTACATCGCCGTCGCGCGGGCGGCTGTGCGCGGGGTGAACTCTCGCGGTGGCGTCAACGGCCGGCCGCTGGAACTGGTCTACTGCAACGACGCATTCGACCCCAACAAGGCCGCGGCCTGCGCCCGGCGGTTGGTCGACGAGGGCGTCGTCGCGACCGTCAAGTCCATCATCCCGCAGGGCGGCGCGCAGGTTTCCTCCATTCTGCAGGAAGCCGGTATTCCGTCGGTCGGCCTCGGCGCGCTGGTGCCCGCCGAGTACCAGGCCCCGACGTCGTACCTGCTCGACGGCGGGCTCAGCTACCCGTACGCCGCAGCGATGATCGGTGCCGCCGAACAGGGCGCGAAGAAGGTCTACCTGGTCACTACCGACAACGCCTCGGCCGGTCCGTTCCTGGCCGCGATGGAGGCGGGTGCCCGGAAGCTGGGCATGGAGGTCGTCGGCCAGCAGAAGCTGCCGGTGACCACCGCCGACTACGCGCCGCTGGTCGCCGCCATCCAGCGCAGCGGGGCGGACAGCGCGCTCGTGGCACTGGCCCAGCAGGGTGTCGTCCAGTCGCTGCGGACCGCCGACCAGAACGGCGTCGAGGCGAAGTGGCTGCTGAACTCGGGCACGCTCACCCCGGAGGACTACTCCGAGCTGGGATCGTCCGTCGTCGAGAACATCCTCCACGGGTCGAGCGTGCTTCCGCTGGCCGAGGCGGACAACAACCCGCAGGTGAAACTGATGAAGGAGGACCTAGAGGCCGAGCTCGCCGCTGGGGACGAGGACGCGGACCAGAAGAAGCTGTTCGGCACCTCGCTGCTGGCGTGGCCGTCGGTCGTGGCCGTCGCCGAACTGCTCAAGACCGCGCCGACGGTGGACGCGGCCGGCCTGCGCACCGCGCTCGACGAGGCCAGGGACCTCGACCTGGGTGTCGTTCCTCCGTGGACGCCCAGCGCCTCGGTCTCCAAGGCCAGCCCGCGGGTCTCCAGCGCGATCGTCTACCTGGTGAAGGTCGAGGACGGCGAGCCGGTTCTCGCCTTGCCCGACCCGGTGGACGTCAGCAAGATCCTCGGCTGAGGCTGGTGTGGGCGGGCCGGCGCGTGGCGGCCCGCCCACACCATTCGACGGGCGCCCGACTCGGGACGCCCATCGACCCCTCAGACCGCCGGCCCCGCCGGCCCGCCCGAGCCCGCCGAACCGCCGACCCGCCATTCGATCGTCCCGGGAGGGATCCAGCTCGATGACCGCCATGATGTCGTACGGCCGCGCTTTGGCCTATCACGCTGAGGTTGATCCCATGCGCATGGCCATTACTGTCGGTGATGTAAGTGTAACGCGTGCTGAGCTGGAGGCGTCCTCGAACCGTCTCGCGCGGGCGCTGGCGGACCGCGGCGTCCGCGAAGCGGACCTGGTCACCCTCGCACTGCCGAACTCTGTGGCCGTCTACGACTTCACGCTCGCGGTGCTCAAGCTCGGCGCGATCCCGCAGCCGGTCTCGTCCCGGTTGCCCGTCCGGGAACTCGCGGCGATTGTCGAGCTCGCGGACCCCCGCCTGGTCGTGGGCGGCACCAGCGAGGTCGCGGGCGGGCGGCCGATACTGCCGGCGGACTACTCCGCGCCGACTGACCTGGACCCCTCGCAGTTACCCGACCGGGTGTCACCGAGCTGGAAGGCACCTACCTCGGGTGGCAGCACCGGGCGGCCGAAGCTCATCATCGACGCCACCCCGGCCCTCCTCGACCCGACCGCGCCGAACGGCTACGGCGACCAGATCGACGGCGTACAACTGGTCACCTGCCCGCTTTACCACAACGGGCCATTCGGCTATTCGATACGGGGTCTGCTGACCGGGAACCACCAGGTGGTCATGCATCGTTTCGACCCGGAGGAGACCCTGCGCCTGATAGAGCGGCACAAGGTCGACTGGACGATGATCGTGCCGTCGATGATGAACCGGATCTGGCGGCTTCCGGCGGAGACCCGGAAAAGCTACGATCTCGGTTCGCTGCGACGGATCTGGCACATGGCCGGCCCGTGCGCGCCCTGGCTGAAGGAGGCCTGGATCGACTGGCTCGGTCCCGAGCTGATCTGGGAACTGTACGGCGCGAGCGAGCAGATCGCGGCGACCGTCATCTCGGGCACCGAATGGCTGGCCCACCGCGGATCGGTGGGCCAGACGATGTTCGGGGAGATACAGATCCGCGACTCCGACGGCGAGATCGCCCCGCCCGGCACCGTCGGCGGCATCTACATGCGGGCCCCCGGCAACGCCGTCACCTACACCTACCGCGGTGCCGAGACCGACAAGGACGCCGACGGCTGGCAGACCGTCGGTGACATCGGGTGGATGGACGCCGACGGCTACCTCTACCTTTCCGACCGCCGGGTTGACATGATCGTCAGCGGGGGACAGAATATTTACCCGGCTGAGGTCGAGGCGGCGCTGGACGAGCATCCGGCCGTGCTCGGCAGCGCTGTTGTGGGTCTGCCCGACACCGACCTCGGCAACGTCACCCACGCCGTCGTCCAGATCGAGCCCGGTGCCGAACCGGATGTCGAGGAACTGCGCGCCTTCGTCGGTGAGCGGCTCGTGCGGTACAAGGTGCCACGCACGCTCGAGTTCGTCACGACCCCGCTGCGCGACGACTCCGGCAAGATCCGGCGCGGCGCGATCCGGCAGGCCCGCCTCGACCAGCTGGCCGAGGCCGCGTTCCCGGCGCGTGGATGAGCCGTCCGGGCGGGCGTCAGGTCACGAGCGGGGCGCCGAGCCATGCCCGCGTGTCTCCATCACCGTGGTCGGCGGTGAGTGAGACCACCTGAGGTGGCCGTGTCCGGACGGGCTGGGAGACCATGGGGGTCTACGACCCATCGGAGGCCTCATGACATCCGGCAGCCTGCGCAGACCGCGCCGGCCGACCTCGGAGATACGCACGGCTCTGCTGGAAGCGGGTCGGACGGTGTTTGCTGAGAATGGCTATCACCGAGCCAGCACCCGTGATATTGCCGAGCGGGCCGGCGTCGTGGAGGTTTTGCTTTTTCGGCATTTCGGGAGTAAGCGAGGCTTGTTCCGGGACGCGGTGCTCGAGCCGGTGCTCGAGGCGTGGGGCAGTTTCGAGCGGCGCTGGGCGGACGTCGAATACGAGACGATGTCCGATCTGGAGTCCGCGCGCATGTACGTCGCGACCGTCTACGACTCGCTGGTCGAGCAGCGCGAGCTGATCGTGGCGCTGCACGCGGCGGGCGTGCACGACGGGTTCGACATCGGCGCGCCGATCGACGAGATCCTGCGCCGCGACACCGCCGACATGGAGCGTACGATCGAGCAGCGCGGTTTCGTCGACGTCGACGTGTTCTGGGCCATGAGGCTGTCGTTCGGACTCATCCTCTCCGCGGCGGTCTTCGCCGACTGGTTGTACCCGGCACAGGGACGGCCGAGCCGGGAGGAGTTCATCGAGCAGATGGCCACGTACATCATCGCGGCGCTCACCCACCGCGACAAGATCAGCTGAGCCCTGTCCCGAGACCGGGAGGGCCAGCTGATCCTCTTCGCCGGCGGCCGCCGTGCGCGGCTCTGTGGCCACCGGGGTGGCCCGTGACCCGGCGGGACGTAGGGTACTACCCCGACGGACTGTCATTCATCCGCTTGGGGGCTTCCTTCCCGACTCCCAGGTACTCCTCATACAGATTATGGAAGTGCCGAATCTTGCTGTATTGGTAGACGCCGAACGTCACGCCCGAGGGCTTCGTCCGCGGCAACACGTGAAGGCCCTGTTGGACCCTCGGCATGTTGAGTTCGTCCTGGTAGAAGATCTCGGCGAGCGCACCCAGCTCCGGTGCGTCCAGGTGCGTCTCGTCGAACCCGAGGATGTGCGGCTCCGCCGGCGGGGGCCGCTCACCGGCGAACGGCTGGAGAATGTAGGTCTCCATGATCGACTGCTTGTGGTTGTCGCCGTAGGGCCGGAACCGGTAGACGATCCGGTTGTACGAGCCCCACGGGTGAAAGTTCGGGAACACCGTGTAGAAGAAAGCGTCCATCATCTCGGAGTCGCACAGCTTGTCGACCGCGTCGCCGATGATGGGACGTAGCGCGTTGCGCCCCAGCTGCGCCCCCCATGTCCGGAACGTCATCCCCTCCGGTACGAGGCTGCCCGATTCCTCAATGGGATTTCCAGAATTGAACGACACCGCCGCCATGTCGTCCTCGGACGGCGTCCAGCTCAGGCTCGTGCTCGCGACGCCGGTGACGTTGATCGCCCGGGAGTAGTGCTCGAACGCGTCGTACTGCCCCATCTCGTCGGCGGTTGCCGGGAGGATCTGGGGATGCGTCGCGATCGTGTGGTAACCTTCCATGAAGGCCTCCTGTGCGACCTTCCAGTTACACCGCAGGTACTTGACGGTGTGCACCGCGATGTAGCGGTCGGTGAGAGAGTAGCGCTCGAAATGCTGGTCGATGTCCCCGAGGAAGCTCGTCAGCGGCTGGGCCCCGTGGTCCATGTTGATGAACACGAATCCGCCCCATGTCTCCGCRCGGATCTCTTTGAGTGAGAAGTTGTCGCGGCGCACCGTCGGATAGTCCCAGCGGCTGGGAACCCGCTTGAGGGTGCCGTCGAGCTGCCAGCAGAATCCGTGATACGGACAGCGCAGTTCGGGGGTGTTGCCGCTGTGGTCCCGCAGAATCCTGCCCTGGTGCAGGCATACGTTGTAGAACGCCTTGATCGCGCCGGTCTCGGTGCGGACGACGAGGATCGATGTGTTCACGATCTCGTAGACATGCGTGTCGCCGGGGTTGGGGATCTCCTCCTCGCGGCATGCCATCTGCCACGTAACCGGCCACAGCCGCTCCTTCTCCAGCTCGTGGTATTCCCGGCTGATGTAGCGGTCGACCGGCACATCGTGGGCGCCGAGGTACCGGTCGCTCTGAAGGCGCAGTACGGGAGGCACCTCGTGCGTGTCGGTGTCGAGCACCTCCTGGTAGGAGATGCCCCGGGACCGTAACCCGCCGGGGTGCTTCGGGTCGTCCAGCTCAGTCATCGGCTCAGCCCTTCGCGGTCGCCTGATTCAGGATCCAGCGGGCGAAGATAAACCGGCACATCTGCGGATCGGCGTGACGGAGTTTGCCACCCAGCCAACGGCCGCAATTGTCGAATAATCCCCAGTGCTCGGTTTCCGGACTGACCCCGTCGGCCCACACTCGGACCCGGCCGTCGTCCTCGATGGAATACAGCCTGTTCTGCGCCAGTGGATGTCTGATCGCCTGTGCCATCGTGTCTCCCTACCCGCGATCCGGCCTTTACGGTCTACTTTTCTGAGCCGTCAACTTTCAGCCCTTGACGATTTCGGCGACGAGGGTGCCGACCGGATGCGTCGTGTCGGCCTCGACCAGCAGCCGGATTTGGCCGCCGGCTGGCGCCTCGATGTCGCTCTCGACCTTGTCCGTGCCCAGTACGTAGATGGGAGTGCCGGCTTCGACGATGTCACCGTCTTCCACCAGCCACTCGGTGACCGTTCCCTCCTCGACGCTGACGCCGGTTTTCGGGATACGGATCTCTTCGATGTTGTCGCTCATGCCGCAGCCGCCCTGCGAATAGCCGCCTCGATCTCGGGCGGGCCGATGAGATACGCGGACTCGAGTGCGCCCGCGAAGGGAACGGGAACGTGGGCGGAGCCAACCCGGACCACGGGTCCGGCGAGTTCGCCGAACAGCTCCTCGTGAATCCGCGACGAGATCTCCGCGCCGATACCGAACGGGACAGCCGCCTCGTGCGCGATGACGATCCGTCGGGTACGCGCCGCGGATTCCAGCACGGTGCGCTCGTCCCACGGGACGATCGTGCGCAGGTCGATCACCTCGACGTCGATCCCGTCCGCCGCGACCGCCCTGGCAGCGGTGAGCGCCCCGTGCACCGTCTGGGAGTACGTGACGACCGTGACGTCGGACCCGGCGCGGGCGATCCGGGCTGACCCGATCGGCACCGGCGCGGGCACGACCGGCAGCGCTTCCTTCGGACCGCCGAAGTAAAGCTTGAGGTGCTCGAGGAACAGGCAGGGATCGTCGTCCTCGATGCACGACAGCAGTAGGCCGTAGGCGTCGGACGGCGTCGCCGGCGCCACGATGCGCAGACCCGCGACATGGGCGTACTCGTTGTCCAGCAGCTCGGAGTGCTGGGCGCCGAAGCCACCGCCCGCCCCGCACACGGTGCGGACGGTGAGCGGGACGGTCGTCTGCCCGCCGGACATGTAGCGCAGCTTCGCCGCGTGGTTGGACAGCTGGTCGGCGGCGACACGCAGGAAGTTGTTCAGCATGATCTCGGCCACCGGGCGGGCACCCGCGATGGCGGCCCCGACGGCTGCCCCCACGATCGCCTGTTCGGAGATCGGCGTCGAGCGCACCCGGTCCGTTCCGTAGGCCTCGGAGAGGCCCTTGGTGACGGTCAGTACGCCACCGCCCTCGCGATCGGCGACATCCTCGCCGAACACGATGACCCGGGGGTCCCGTGCCATCGCGTCGTTGAGCGCCCGGTTCACCGCGTCGCGGAAGGTCGCCTTGGGCGTCCTGGTCAATGTCTCGGTCATGCGACCCCTCCGGGGGAGGTGGAGACGACGTCGGTGAGCAGCTCGTCGACCGACGGTTCGGGCGCGTCCAGGGCACCCTTCGCCGCCTGGCTCACCGCCGACCGCACATGGTCTTCGAGCGTGGCCACCTCGTCGGGCGATACCCCGAACTCGCTGAGCAGCCGCTCCCGCAGCCGAGGCAGCGGGTCGCGTTCCCGCGCGGCCGCCATCTCCGCCTTGTCGATGTACGCGCCGTCGTCGCCGAACTGGTGCCCGCGGAAGCGGAAGGTCACCGCCTCGATGAGCGTCGGCCCCTCGCCCGCGCGGGCGCGCTTCACCGCCTCCGTCGCCGCGTCACGCACCGCGAGGGGATCGTTCCCATCCACCCGGACGCCGGGCATGCCGTAGCCCGCGGCGCGATCGGCGACCTGGCCGGCGCTCGTGCCCGCCGCGTACGCCGTGTGCTCGGCGTAGCCGTTATTGTGGCAGACGAAGATCACCGGTAGGTTCCAGACCGAGGCGAGGTTGAGAGCCTCGTGGAAGGCTCCGATGTTGCTGGCCCCGTCCCCGAAGGAACAGGCGGTGACCCGGCCGTCGCCGTTGATCTGGGACCACAGGGCGAAGCCGTTGGCGATCGGCAGGCCGCTACCGACGACCCCCGTCGTCACCATCAGCCCGGAGCCCGGGTGGGTGATGTGCATGGGGCCGCCCTTGCCCTTGCAGGTCCCGGTCGCGCGCCCGAGGAACTCCGCCCAGAGCGCGGGCAGCGGAACCCCCTTGGCGATGTGGTCGTGAAGCCCGCGGTATGTGGTGATCAGATAGTCGGACGGGTCGAGCGCGGCGCATATCCCGGCGGCCACGGCCTCCTGACCCCGTGGCGAGTAGTAGTTGAGGACGACCTGCCCGGACTGCATCAGCTTCCAGAACCGGTCGTCGCACTCCTTGATCGTGTACATGGTGCGGTATAGATCGACCTCGGAAATGATCGTGCTACCTGGCGGCATGGTGATCCTCATCGATCCATCTGCGCTGTATCGTGCATCACATCCCATAGATAGTGTGTGCTTACTGTCTTAGTCAATACCTGACTGGTCGGATGCCTGTCCGAGGGGTCGCTCGTCAACGGCATGCAGGAGTTGTGGGCGCTCCATAGCGGAAGTGGGGGCGCCCTCGGCGAGCCGGGCGAGCTGGTGTGGACGACCGACGGGTGCGGCGGCCCGACCCCTCCCGAGGCGGAAATCCGTTCGCCGAATCCTGCCTGCGGCGAAGGGCGCCGCCATCGCGGGGCGGCACACGAACCCTGCTCCCTCGTCTGCTGCAACTGGCTGACCTACGGTGTCCGATCGCGCTGCCGCCGGGAGCTGACCCGCGGCGTCCCGCTGGGCCGCACGGTCGTGTGGTCGGACGACCTGACCTCACTGTCCTGCCCACGCTGCTGGGTCTCGCCGCGCGGGCCCGCCGCGTGGTGCGCGCCAGCCTCCTCATGGCTGTGCCCGCGAGCCTGGGACGCCACCCGGCGACAGGTCACCGCGGCGCTGTCGTGGGTGGTCGACGAAGAGCTACTGCTCGCCGCCCGGCGGGACCGTGTCGTCACCACTTGGGCGAGGCGGCCGCGGGTGGGTTTCGGCGGCGAGCTCGCGCAGCCTGGTCTTGAGAACCTTCATGCTGGCGTTGCGGGGCAGCTCATCCACGACGTGCAGCCGACGCGGGACCTTGGTGTTGGCGAGCCGGTCGCGCAGAGCGGCGAGCAGCGGTTCGGCGGCCACGGTGTGACCGGGGCGGGGTACGACGAACGCGACGGGCACCTCGCCGAGCCGCGAGTCGGGCGCGGCGACGACGGCCGCCTCGGCTACCCCGGGCTGCTGGAGGATGACCCGCTCGATCTCGGCGGGGTAGACATTGAACCCACCGACGATCACCATGTCCTTCTTGCGGTCGACGATGGACAGGAACCCGCGCTCGTCGAGCACGCCGACGTCGCCCGTGTGCAGCCAGCCGTCGGCGTCAATCGCTTCCCGGGTGGCCTGCGGGTCCTGCCAGTAGCCGGACATCACGACGTAGCCGCGGACCAGCACCTCGCCGCGTTCGCCCGGCGGGCACGGCATGCCGTCGTCGTCGACGACGCGGACCTCGATGCCGTCCGCGGCCCGCCCCACCGAACGCGCGACATCCTCGGGGGCGTCGTCCGGCCGGCACGTGCTGACCAGGGAATGCGCCTCGGTGAGACCGTAGGAGGTGATGACGACCTCGAAGCCGAGGTCCTCGCGCAGCCGGTGGACAAGCTCCACAGGGACGCCGGCCGCCGCCGGGACCGTCACCCGCAGCGACGAGAGGTCGTGTTCGTGGCGACGGGGATGGTGCATCATGTCCGTGAACAGTGTCGGCGGCCCGAGCAGGATCGACACCCGCTCGCGCTCGATGCGCGCGAGGACGTCCGCGGCGTCGAAGACGCGTTGCGGCAGGACCGTGACGCCGCGGGCGAAGCTCGCCATCCAGCCGGCCTTGTATCCGAACGTGTGGAAGAACGGCGGGACGACCAGGTAGCGGTCACCGCGGCGGAAGGTGAACACGTCGGTGAGCCAGACGAAGGCCCTCAGGCTCGCCTGGTGGTTGAGCATCACGCCCTTTGGTTGTCCGGTGGTCCCGGAGGTGAACATGATGTCCGACGTATCCTCGGGACGAACCGCGGCGACGCGGGCCAAGGCCTCGGCCTGGTCGACGGCATCGCCGGCCCGCAGGTACTCCGCCCACGGCAGCGTGTCCGGGGCGTCGCCGTCGAGAGTGACTATCCGGCCCAGCGCGGGCGGCGTGGGTGCCACCGCGCGCAGAGCGCCGATATGGTCGTGGCCCAGGAAACCCTGGGCCACGAACAGCGTGCTCGCGCCGGCCCGGTCCAGGGCGTAGGCGACCTCTTCGGCCTTCCACCGGGTGTTGAGAGGCACCAGGATGCCGCCCGCGCCGAGCACGCCGAGCGCCGCGAGGATCCACTCGGCGCTGTTGGGTGCCCAGAGTCCCACCCGGTCACCGGGTTCCACCCCGAGCGCGACGGCCGCGCGCACGGACTCGACGACAGTCTTGCCGAGGTCGGCATAGCTCCAGCGGCGGTCGCCGTCGACGATCGCCTCTTCGGAGGCGAACCGTCGCGCACTCGCCAGCACCATCGCCGGAATGCTGGCCTCCAGTAACGGTGAGTTACTCATTGGTCATCGCTTGCCTCCCTCGGGCGCCGCTCCGACGGTGCCTCTTCCGTGAACATGAGCGCCCCGAGGTGCCAGGATCTTGCCTGGCCAGCCGAGGATGATCATTGTGGCCGGTGTCTGGCACCGCGCCGGTGTCAACCATCGGCGCCGCCGATACTTCATGGCGCCACGACGCACTTGACGTGCCCAGCCATGGCCGCGGCGCGAATACCGTCCTCGGTCCGCGGGAGCGCGAAGCGACTGCCCACCAACCGGTCGAATCCCCGCTGGGTCCCGATTCGAGCCGCGATGCTCACCGTATGACGGATGTCCTCTGGCCGGTAACCCAGGCTGCCGATGACCCTCTGGTTGGCGTTGTTCAGAACGACGGGGTCAACGGGCACCTCCGCTCGGCCCGAATACAGCCCCACGATGACATATCGACCCGCGGGGGCAAGCATGCGCAAACCCTCCGCGAAGGCATCTGGCCGACCGGCCGCCTCCAGGATCACATCGGCCCCACGACCCGCGGTCAGGGCAAGGATTGACTCTCGTCTCTCCTCCGGAGTGCCCCCGTCGAGTTCGACGACGTCGGTCGCGCCCAGGTCCAGCGCCACCTTTAATCGTGCCGAGGGCCCACCGAGGACCACGATCCGCTCCGCGAGAGTGAGCGAGGCCAGCACCGTGAGTGCCAGGCCGACCGGACCGCAACCCTGGATGAGGACGGTATCACCGGCGTCTATGCCGCCGAGGCGGCGGAACGCACCCAGAGCAGTCGGCATCGCGCACCCGAAGGCGATCACCGCTTCCGGGGCAATCCCTTCGGGCACTCGAGCACACGCGGTGCTGGTTGTCAGCGTAGCCAACTCCTGGTAAGCGGCCGGGCTCGGCTGTCCCAGGGGCACGGGCCATGGGTAGCTGTCGCAGAGGATGGGTTCGTCGAGGACCACACAAGCATGGCAGCGATGGCAGTTGCTCATGGTCGACCAGTAGATGGTGTCCCCTGCCGCCAGCGGCGTCCCACTGCTGTCGGTCACGAAGCGCGCGCCGAGTTCCTCGATCGTTCCCACGCCTTCGTGCCCGAAGGTGATCGGCTGCTTCGGAGACCCGAGATCGCCGGCGAGCCGGTGCACGTCCGATCCGCAGACGCCGGCGAGTGACACCCGTACTCGCGCCTGGGCTGGTTCGAGCGACGGAATCGGAACCTCGTCAATGCGTAGCGGAATTCCTGGGCGCTCGAACACGATCACATGGTTGAGGTCGCCGTTCATCTCCTTGCCCTTCGTCAGTACTTCGTGAGGCCACCGTCGATCGMGATCGCGGCGCCGCTGATGAAGGTCGCTTGGTCAGAGAGCAGAAACGCGATCAACTCGGCGATCTCCTCGGGCTGGGCCTTCCGGTCGATGACACCTGCGACCGTGCGGGCGGAGGTGCCTGGCTTCTGTGCCGCGATCGCGAGCATGGGTGTGTCGACCAGGCCTGGCATGATGGCGGTGCATCGCACGCCGGACTCGGCCACCTGGTGCGAGATGACCCGTGACAATGCATTCACACCGCCCTTGCTCGCGGGGTACGCCGTACTCGTCAACCCGGTGACGGCGGCAGCCGACGACACGTTGACGATCGCGCCGGTTGATGCGATGAGTGCCGGCAGCGCGTACTTGCACATCAGGAAGGTGCCCCGGAGGTTCACGGCGAGGACTCGGTCGAACACTTCGTCCTCGACCGTCAGGATGGTGCCGTCGACCGGCAGGGTGATCGCCGCGGAGTTGACTACGCCGTCCAGTCGGCAGAATTCCGCGAGGGTCCGTGCGATCGCGTCTTTTACCTGCGTGGAGTCCGAGACGTCCGCCGTGAGCCTCAGCGCTCGCGAGCCGTGCTCGCCCACACTGCCGGGCGGGATCTCGTTGACATCGACCATGCTGACGCGCCAACCCGCCGCGAGGAGCCTTCTGCTGGTGGCCAGGCCGATGCCCGATCCCGCGCCGGTGACGATCGCGGTCTTCGGCTCCGTGCCGATCGTCATTTGATCGCCAGCGGGTTCACCGGTGAGCCGACGCCGCCGACGATCCGAAGCGGGGGGGCCACGAGCTGGAACTCGTAAACGCCGTCCGCGGCGCAGTCGGCGGCGAGGGCGGAGAGATCCCACAGCTCCCCGAATGGCATGCCCATGTCGCGCTGACACAGCAGGTGCATCGGGAGCATGTTGCCGGGGATGTCGGAGACGACGTCCTCGACGCCGGTATTGTCGGCGGCGACCGCGGCGATCTGGTTCTCGGAGAACCAGATCGCCGTGCGCCAGTCCAGACCCGCGGATGGTGCCTTGTCACCCGTCTGCTTGAATTTATCGACCCAGCCGGTGTGGATTACGACGATGTCGCCCGGTCGGACCTCGACGCCCTGGGCCTCGGCGACGGCGGTGAGCTCCTCGGGCAGGACGGTCCTCCCGTGAGCCGCCGCGACCGCCTCGCCGCGATGCCGTACGACGTCCAGCAGAATGCCGCGGGAGGTAATGCCCTTGGCGTCGGTCTTCTCGATGCCGAGCCGAAATGCGCCCTGGCTTGTCACCGTGCCGGAGGAAAAGCCGTTGTACAGCTTCCCCTCGTAGTACACGTGCGAAAGCGCGTCCCACTGCGAGGCAGCCTGCGTGTGCATGATGATCATGTCGTCGTTGAAACGCAGCAGATCCCTGCCCATGAATTCACCGAGTTCCCGGGCCAGAGCGTTGGCGCCCCATTCCGGCCAGAGCTCACCCGGAGCATTCACGTCGCCGCCGTCGATCGTCATGATGTGAAGCGGATTGCGCCGGAACAACAGGTCACCCTGGGGTCCGGCCGGGCTGAGGTCCAACCCCAGCGGGAACACGCTGCCCTTGCGAACCAGGCCAGCACTTTCGCGCACTTTGTCCGGCGTGATGTAGTTGAGCGCACCCAGCTCATCATCCGAACCCCACCTACCCCACGTACGGATCTCATCGGCGAGTTCGCGGAACTTCTCCATCGACATCCCCGTCACCCACTCAGGCCATCGAGCTGGGCGGCGATCTGCAGTGCGAGAGTCGTGCCATATCGACGAACCTCGATGATGCCTCCGCCCGCGTACCACAGGTGCGGGTACCCCGACGGCTGGTGGATGAGGCCCCTCTCGTTGAACTCGGTAATGCCGTAGAACGTCTCGGTCTGATCGACGACCTTGTCGCCCAGGTACTTGCGTGACGTATCGCGCATGGAGCGGTAACCCGTGGCCAGGATCACTCGATCCGCCTGAAGCTCGGTGCCGTCCGTGAGGACGACGCCCTCCTCGGTGAAGTGATCCAGGCCAACGCCGGCGTGGATCGCGATCTTACCTTCGATGATGAGATCGGATGCGCCCTGGTTGATGTAGTAGCCACCGGGCCCGCCCGGCCTGGCCCCGCAGGCCATCAGTCCCGACCTGTCGCCGATCTCGGGGTCACCCATGATGACCTTGAAATTGGCCCTCTCGAGTCCGTCCAGCATCGCTCGATCGACGGCGGCGATGGCCTCGGTTTGGCCGATGGCCAGCTCCAGCAGCAGCGGCCACGGGATCGAGTCGGCCCGCAGGTCGGAATACTCCAGCGGCGGAGCATCCTCACTGTAGGCGGACTCGAAGAGAATCTTGTTGCCGTTGTCGCGGCTGCACACATATGTCGGGGACCGCTGCACCATCGCGACATCCGCTCCGCCATGGTAGAAGTCCTCTGCCACGTCGTGGGCGCTCGTGCCCGCACCGATCACAACGACCTTGCGACCGTCCCACCCCTGACCCGTCTGGTGTTCATTGGAGTGGATCACGCTGCCCTTGAAGGTGTTCTGTCCCGGGAACGTCGGCATCAGAGGCTCGGACGAAGACCCTGTCGCCACGACGAGGTGGCCGGGGTGGAGCGTGCGCTCACCCTCGGGCGTGTGAACTGCGATCGTCCACTTGCCGGACGTCTCGTCGTAGGCGGCCGAAAGCACTTCGCAGCTGTTCCAGACGTTTATCTCCATCGCCTTGGAGTAGCTCTCGAGCCAGTCGGCATACTTACGTGCCGGCGAGTAGACGGGCCAGTTCTCCGGAAACGGGAAGTGCGGGAGGTGGTCGCTGTAGACGGGCGCGTGGAGGACGAGGGATTCGTACCGGTTGCGCCACACGTCGCCGACTCGGACGCTCTTGTCGATCACAAGCGCGTCCACCCCCATGAGGCCGAGTGTCGCCGCGAGGCCCAAACCGTTCTGGGCCCCACCGACAATGACGACTTGCGGGTCCGGCCGGTCGTAGGACAGCAGCCGGGCCCGCTCGATATGCCACGGGATCTCAGTTGCCCGGCCGCTCGGCGAGGGGCGGCGATGCCTGACCGCGAGCGGCCGGCCCTTGAGCTCGCGTCCCTCGGTCAGGACGGTCCACGCCCGCCAGCCCCCGTCGGTGCCCTGCATGAGCCGAACGTGGCCGCGGCCGTTGAGATCCTCGGTCTCGAATCGGTAGAAGCCCTCGACGAGAGAAGCCCCGGACTCGGCTGGCGTGAGCAGTGGGCCGAAACCATAGTCGATCTCCAGGTCGATGACCGAGACGGGCGCGTTACAAATGAACTCGGCGATCGTGTCCGGGGTGTTGTGGCTCGACATTCTCCAGTCGAGGGCGACCATGTCGCGCCACCAGGCGCCAGGAAGGAGTAATTCCTTCAGCGATGCGGCTTTACGTGCCGTTAACGCTGCCCTGAATTCGGTGAACCATCGCTCGAACACCGCGGCCGCGTCAACCGGTCCGGCGCCGGCCACCTCATCCTCCACGACAGACATTCGCACCTCTCAGTTGTTTGTTGCTTCGTTCGGCCTGAAGCCGGGACTCGGCTCGAGCGACAGCGTCAGCGCGTGAGGCCGGACGTCGGGTTCGCGCGGAGATCCATCTTGTTCAGCGTCGACGTCGCCCGACACGCGCGGACAATAGCACCGCTTCGCGAGACCAGCCAGGGCAGTGCAGTCAGCGCACCCGCCACGAGCACCCGTTTTTTCATCGCACGGTCCCCACTTCGACTTCGAAAGGATATCGCCGGAACGGTTCCGGGTGGACCTGCGGAGGAAGGCCGCCGCGCGTCTCGCCTACCCGGTAGCTGAACTTCCACAGCGGCAATCTGAGAATCTTGGTGAGGACGCCGTAGAGAATCACGCCTTCCGGCCATTGCGTGGCAATTCGCTCCGAGCCGCTGCGGTAGTAGTTGTTCTCGTAATGGAAGGTGGTCCCTTCCAGCCGGCCGAGAACCCAGCGGTCGTAGAGATCCAGGGCCCACGGTTGGATCTCGACCGCCGAGGCACCGCGCTTCCGGGCCGCCTTGATGGCGCGCACGACGTACTGGATCTGCAACTCGATGTTGGTGACGATCGTGCCGCCGTTGGTATTGGGGCCGTAGAGCATGAAGAAGTTGGGGACGCCCTCGGCCATGATCCCGAGGAAAGCGGTCTCGTCCCCGCTCCAGATGTCCTTCAAGGAGCGACCGTTTCGAGAGATCACGTCATAGGTCGTGATGAAGTTCGCCTTGAACCCGGTGGACAGGACGATCGCGTCGACCTCGTGCTCGTCGCCGTCGGCGTCGATCAGACCCTTGTTGGTAACTCCTTTGACGGCTCGCGGAACCAGAGTGACGTTGGGCTTGAGCAGTGCGGGGTACAAGTCGTCGGAGATGATCGGCCGCTTACTGGCGAAGGCGTGCTTCGGTGTGACGGCTTCGATCAGATCCGGCCGCCCTTCGAGGGCTCGGTGGATGTAAGCCAGAGCGCCGGCCTTGGCCGCGTCGTTGATGGGCGTGCCCTCGCGCCACAGGGCACCGCCGATCTGATCACGTTCGCGCAGGATGATGAACTTGGTGCGCAGGAACCTCTGTGCGACGCGGTTGTCCAGGGCTTCTCGCTCATACGGGTGATAGTCGCGGGAGTTCTTCGGCACGACCCAGCCCGGCTCGCGCTGGAACATCACGACCTCTGAAGCGATCTCTGACAGGGCCGGCACTACCTGAGCGGCCGTGGAGCCGGAGCCGACCACAGCGACCCGGCGATTTCTCAGGTCCACCGAGTGATCCCACTGAGCGGTGTGGAAGATGGGTCCTGAGAAATCATCCATGCCTGCCCAGGAGGGGATGGATGGGTCGCTCAGCAGGCCAACGGAACTGATCACGTAGTTGGCCCGGAGTACCTCCTCGCCACCCGACCAGATGGCCCACTCCTGGCGCGCGTCGTCCCAGATGACGCGTTCGATAGAGGCTCCGAAGCGTAGGTGTGGGCCGAGGTCGTAACGCCGGATGACCGCGTCGATGTACTCCTGCAGCTCGGCCTGGCGAACGTGGGTGCGGGTCCACTTCCAGGGCATCCATGAATAGGAATAGAGGACTGATGGCGTATCGACCTCGGCACCTGGGTACGAGTTATGCCACCAGGTGCCGCCGGGTCCGTCTGCTCGTTCCAGGAGCGTGAACCTGTCGAAGCCGGCCTCTTTGAGCTTGACCGCCGCCCCAACGCCTCCAAAACCGCATCCGATGATGGCCACGGACGGGTGCGGACTGCGAGTGCTACCGGCCTTCCGCATGGGCTTTGTCCATTCTTGAACGGGCGAGCGACCACATCGAGCCTGGGACTCGCATGTTCGAATATTCGAACGACCTAACCGTATATTCGGACGATAAGTAGTGATGTGCGTCATGTCAAGGCGGCTACGCAGTTGTCTGACGGCCTGGTCGATGGGCCGGAGCCGAGGCGGACATGATCGTGAAATGTCAGTTCCGGAGGCTTCGGCTGAGACGCCACTTGAGGGTGCTCGCCGGGTGGCCGAGTTGGCCGCCGCGATCGCGGGTGATGGCAGCTGCTTCGATCGTCGGCGTCGCCCAGGTCCCCGGGCTATCGGGTTCGCGGGTTCGCGGGCCAGGTGGCGAGCGGCGCGATCTGGTTCCAGGCGCGGGCGGATGCGCCGGTGGCGCGACGGCCAGCGGTTCAGCCCGACGCCGCTGCGAGCAAGCCGGCCAGCGCGGGCCCGACGGACTCGGCCATCGCACGATGGCCCTCGTCGTCGGGGTGGATTCCGTCCGTGAGTTGTGCGGGCGTCACCATCCGGCCGCCGTCGACGAACGCGAGCGCGGGGTCCGCCGACGCCAGGCGGTTGGCCTCGGCCGAGAGCGCCGCGCGCAGCGTGGCCAGCGTCGCGCCGATCGGGTTCGGGGTCTGCTCGGCCTCCGGTCGCACGATCGGGCCGACGACGAGGATCGGCGTCCGAGGCTGTCCCGACCGTACGACCGCGACGAAATCCGCCAGGATCCCGGCGAGATGTGCCGGACCGGTCGGGATGGTGGTCCAGTTGTTGGTGCCGAACGCGAGGGAGATGATGTCGGCCTCGAGCATCGCGATCTGCTGGGCCACCGCAATCTCACCCCTGGCGGCACCCGCGAATCCGAGGTTCCACACGTCGAGCGCGAGGCCGCGCGCCACGACCGCCGGGTAGGTGAGTCCTGGGTCGCTGGCCGACCAGCCCTGGGTGATCGAGTCACCGTAGGCCAGCCAGCGCGGCCCCTGCGCGGCCGGCGTGATCCCACCGCCGAGGGGTACCAGGGCCGTGGGTCGCGCACCCAGCGCCTCGGGCAGGTGCACGATGTAGGTCTTGCCGTCGGGTCGCAGCGGAACCGTCACCGCTCCGCCTGATTCGGAGACGGGGAGCAGCGCGACCCGCTCGTCCTCGCACCACACGGAGACGGAGTCCGGCATGGTCGGGGCGGCCAGCGGGTTGCGGGTAGCCGTCTCGATAACGAGCACCACAGCCTCCGCGCGCGAAGCGAGTTCGAGGCGCATACCGGCCGGAATCGCCGCGGTGTGCCAGGTGTCGTGAGGAAGCTTGGCGCGGAACTCTTCGGCGATCCGGCCGCCGGCCAGCCCGCCGCGAAGGAAGGGTGCGGGATCCATGGCCGCACAGGGTGCGACGAGCGATGCGAGACGGCCCGTCGAAGTGGACTCCGATGTCACCCCTAGCCAACCTGTCTGTTCGTATAATCGAACGATATGTTCGGATAGGGGGATGATAGGAACCGGGATCGAATCTCGTCAACGACTACTTGCTCGCGCCGTTGCGGGCAACATCGGCTGGCACCGGAGCGGCCACCAGACCGGAGCGGCTGGCCCGCGGGTGATGCGACACTGAACCCGGCGACCTTCCCGCCGATCGGGTCGGCCGCGGGAAGCCCAGCGACCGAGGAGCATGATGTGGCAGGCGCATCGTCGAACCCGACACGGCGAGTCGTCGCGCTGCTCAACTTCCTGGCGCGGCGCCCCGGCCGGATGTTCTCGCTGTCGGAGCTTTCGCGAGAGCTGGAGATCAGCAAGTCGACGCTCCACCCGCTGGTGGAGACGCTCGTCGACGCGGGCTACCTGATGCGCGACGATGCGACCAAGGTGATCCGGCTCGGTCCGGTACTGACCGGGATCGGGTCCGCCGCGCTCGGGCACCGGGGCCACCTGGTCAACTCGCTGGGCTCGGCCATGGAGAACATCGCGCACGGCCTCGACGCTCACTGCGTCATCAGCGCCATGTTCGGGGACTGGATCGTGCCGCTGGCCGCCGCGGGGGAGCCGTCACGGGTGACCACCCTGTTCCGCGTCGGTGCGCGTGCCAACCCGTTCAGCCCGCCGATGGGCGTACTGTTCCTGCCTGGTCAGCCGATGGGCGAGGTACAGGAATGGCTGGACAAGGCGCAGCCCACGATGGATCCCGCCGAGGTCGACCTGACCCTTCGCGCCCTCGATCTGTTGCGCCGGGAAGGCTTCGCGGCCGCCACCCGGCTCGATGTGAAGGCGCGCATCGAGCAGGTGCTCGATGGGGTCGTCTACGCCGCGCCCGAGAGGTCCCCGCAGTTCCAGGAGATGCTGCGGGAACTGCGCCGTGGCCAGTACCTGGTCACGGACTTCACCTTCGAAGAGCGCCGCGAGATCGACTGGCTGGGCATCCCGCTGTGCGACGCGCGGGGCCGGGTGGACGCGGCATTCGTGGTGCTCAACCTTCCCCGGCCGCTGTCCGGGCCGGAGATCGTGGAGGTCGCTGAGCGGATGAAGGCCGCCGTGCGGGAGACTCCCGGAACCCGGTTGCTCGACTCGGAAGAGGACGCGGGCACCGCCGGTCGCGGTGGTTCCCGAGGTCGTGACGGCGTCAGGCGGGCTCAGCCCGCCTGACGTTTCGCCTGGCGATCCTGTAGCCGCCACTGCCGGCGGGCCCCAATTCCCGCTTCGGGGCGGGGCGACCACCCTTGACATGGTGTGCCAGTCATCACATCCTCGTTCAATAAATGGGACATCTTGTTCGACTATTCGAACGAAGGGGGTGTCATGGCCGAAGAGCTGGGCGCGCGACGTACGGCGGTGGTGGTCGGCACGGGTCCGGACATCGGCCGGGCCTGCGCCGTGGCGATGGCCGCCGATGGTGCGCACGTCGTCTGCTTCGATCATGACGAGTCGGCGGCGGTGGCCTCCGCTCAGGCGGTGACGGCGGCGGGAGGGACAGCCATCAGTGTCGTCGTCGATGTAACGGACCGCGCTTCGGTCCAGGACGCGTTCGCCGAGGTCGCGGCGGAGCGTGGGCATGTTGACGTGCTCGTCAATGTCGTGGGCGGCTCGGCCTGGTCGCTCTCGGCCGAGACCTCGGACGAAGAGTGGGACCGCGTCTTCGCGCTGAATCTGCGCCAGCAGTGGATCGTCGCTCAGGAATGCCTGCGGGTCATGACGGCTGGCAGGGGCGCGATCGTCGCGATCGCTTCCGTCAGCGGGCTGGCGGCGTCAACGCGGCATGGTGCGTACGGGGCTGCGAAGGCGGGTCTGATCAGTCTCGTGCGGACGCTGGCCATCGAGAACGCCGATCGGGGCATTCGGGTTAACGCGGTCGCTCCGGGGGCCACCGCGACCGTGGCCCGCGCGGGTGACGACCATCTGACGGCCAGGATCCCGCTCGGCCGCCGTGGCCGACCCGCGGATATCGGGGCGGCGGTGGCATTCCTGGCCTCGTCCGCAGCCGACTACATTACGGGCCAGGTGCTCGTCGTCGACGGTGGCGTCGGCATTAGGCACGCACTGATCGATCTGTGACGGGACGCGCGGACAGCGGATCCACGGAAATCACTCGGGGCACCGGTGTGGCGTCGATGCTGACCGGGGCGGAACCACGTGCCGGCGCCGCGTCGGCGGCCGGTCCGGCGCCCCGGGCCGCCGACACGGGTCAGTGTCCGGTCAGGGGTTGTCGTAGCGTGGTCCGGTGCTCGTCTCGTTGGCGTTGAGGACCGTGCGGCAGAAGGAGTTCACCGTCAGGTGCTGGTCGAGGGTGATCGTCCGGCCGTCCGGCAACGCGACGGTACCGGACATCGTCGACAGCAGGTAGCAGTACATGCGCACCCCGTTGGAGGTGGGCCAGAAGCTGTAGGCGCGGCCGTGCGCGGCGATGTCGACGTCGACGGCGGTCTCGCCGCCGGCCATCGACAGGTGCCACTTCACCGGCAGGTTGATGGCGGTCCGTGGGTCCTCCCACTTCTCGGTGACCCGGAATTCCAGCTCGCCGTTGCCGGTGGCGAGATTCACCTGCTCGTCGCCGTACTTGACGAAGCCGAGGAGCATGCCGTCCGTCGGCTGAAAGAAGTTGATTTTCACGTCTCCGGCGATGGTGTAGAGCCACCACATCCAGTTCGGCGCGGGCAGGTTCTTCACCGGGTCATTGGACTGGCCGGTGATGATGTGCTCGCGGACGCCGTAGCCGTTGGTGAGGCGCAAGTCGTGCTTGGAGGTGCGAATCGTACCGTGGACGTCGACGAACACGTCGTAGCCGGCGCGGTCGGCCTGGCGCGCTCCGGCGAAGGGTCCCCAGTTCCACAGGGGTGTTCCCTTCTGATCGTAGCGCAGGTCGAGCTGGGCGTCGCCGGCCTTGCCCTCCAGGTGCCAGGTCGGTGGCTGCGAGATGAACCGCAGTCCGTCGAAGTCCCAGGTGACGGAGTCGTCGGCGGTCGTGACGGTGAACTGGTCGCCGCGCAGCCGCTCGGTGGGCGTCCAACCGACGCGGACGAAGTCGTTGTCGCTCATGGTGCCCCGCTGTGACTTCGGCACGACGATGAGCTGGATCTCCCGCTCGGCCGAGGCACCCGGGCCCCACAGGCCCTTGCCGTTGCCGAACAGCGCGTAGCCGGCCGCCCACAACAGGACGTCGTAGTCGCCGGACTCAGCGACGGCGCCGAGTGCGGTCTCCTCCCACAGGTCCGTCTGGCTAGACGGCACCGGTAGCGACTCGAAGTGGGTGCCTTCATCCTCCAGAGTGATCGGCGCGACGGAGTGCTTGATCGCCGAGTACTTCGCGGTGTAGTCGTCCGTCATGGCTTTCCTTTCCGGGCCCGATCGGGCCTTGGGCGGGATCGGTTGCCCCGGGCCTGGTGCTGGCCGGGGAGGATCGGTGGGTGGTCCGCCGGGCGCGCCGGAACAGACCGGCAGCAGGACCCGGTCGACGAAGTCGGTGATCCGGGCGTGGTCCGGCCGAACTCCGCGGACCAGGACCTCGTGCAGGAAGAAGGATCGGGCGAGGTCGGCGACGAATTCGGCGTCGGCGTCGGCCCGGATCTCGCCGCGCCTGACGGCGGCCCGCAGCACTTCGGTGCTGTAAGCGGTCTCGTGGCGGCGGATGAGCTCGCGGGCGAGAATCCCGAGGTCGCCGGAGACCCGCGTGGCCATCACGAGACCGACTACCAGGTTGGGCGATGCGCGGTAGGAGCTGGCCTGGAGATCGAGGCTGGCGATCAGATCCCCGCGCAGCGATCCGGTGTCGGCCAGCGGTCGGGGGGTTTCGATCTCACGCTGAACCGCGCGTTCCAGGGCGGCGGCCATGAGCTCGTCCTTGTTCGCCCAGCGGCGGTAGGCCGTCTTGGTGCTGGCGCCGGCCGCGAGGCAGACCGCGCCGACGGTGAGCTTGTCGTAGCCGACCTGCCCCAACACGTCGAGGGCCGCATCGAGCAGCGCCTCCTCCCGCTGGCGGCTCAGTGGGCGGCCAGCGGGGGTGGAACCCGAGTCGGGCACGCGAGACCCCCTTGCGACGCAGTGATTGCGACGGAGCGATAGGGAAAGGAAATAGTTTCCTTTCTTAGGGTACCACGGTCCCGTGACAGCCGCACGCGGCGGACAGGCACGACTTCGCCGGCTCGCCGGGCGTCGGCCAGCGGATCTTCGAGCGGGCGGCGGTCGGACTCCGCGAGCTGTGCCTGGAGTTCGGCGGCAAGTCGGCCGGATGTCGATCTGGGCGACGCCGACCTGGCGGCTGCGCGTGGCGAGTCGCCGATCAGTGAGCGGGACTCAGGACCCGGAGCGGGTCTGGCGGCTCGAAGCCCCGGGTCCGCGGTACCCGACCCTCACCCGACCGCCGCGACCAAGTCTGTCCAGGTCACTGCGGGTTTCCCCTGAAATGGCGTTCGTCGCCTATCTCGTCGCGGCGGCGCGTACCCGTTCGATGGAACGGAGCGTGAGGGCGGGGAGGTGCTGCCGCAGGTCCTCATCCAGCCACTCGCTCAAGGCGACGACCAGAACGCCGTTGGCAACCCAGGTGAGGACCAGCCGGTCGCTCTCGTCGGTGGCGGCGGGGTGGTGACGGGCGAGTTCGCCGGCTATGACGGCGCGATGGGTCTGCAGTGCCTCAAGCGTGTAAGTGGCTAGCTCTGCGCTCGACCCCATGATCGCCATTCTGAGGGCGACCTTCTCGCGGTCCTCCTGCAAAATCTCGGCGAAGGCGATGAGCGTGGGTTCCAGCGCGCGAAGGGTGAGTTCGCGAGGAGGTCGACCCCGGAGCAGGGCGCGGAGCTTCTCGCTCAGAGTCCGGTCGTATTCGAGCAGGATGGATCGCTTCGTGGGGAAGTAGCGGAAGACGGTTCGCTGTGAGACACCCGCCGCCTCGGCGATCTCGTCCACCGTTGTGGCGTCGAATCCCCGGCTGGTGAACAGTTCCATGGCGGCGCTCTCGATGGCCTTCCGCGTGTCCAGAAGTTGGCGCTCCCGGAGCCGGCCGGGTGGGGAAGGCGGGCCCGCGACGACACCTGCGTGGCCTGGCTCCATGCGTCCACGGTAGYCGAGCCGCGATCGCTCATCCTCGGGACGTCGAAGGGTGCTTCCCGAACCCCGCGCATCGGTCGGACCCCCTGGAACCGGACTGATACTTCGCGTGGCGGTGCCGGGCTGCTGTCGCAGGCGCTTCCCGGACGGTTGACACGCTCCCG
The DNA here is from genome assembly GCF_001983215.1 of Frankia sp. CcI49. Taxonomy (NCBI): domain Bacteria; kingdom Bacillati; phylum Actinomycetota; class Actinomycetes; order Frankiales; family Frankiaceae; genus Frankia; species Frankia sp. CcI49. The sequence goes on along the minus strand of NZ_MOWP01000032.1, from coordinate 213,294 downwards.
CGCTGCCGTGATGCTGGTCACTGCCATGGTGACAGTTCTGACATCTAGGAGAGGGTGCCCTCGATGGCTGGGAGCGCACGTCTGATCGGGCCTGTTCACGAGGGTGCCCACGGCTGGCCCCTGGGTACCACGTTGGTGGATGTGAGCACCTACGGGTACGTGGAGGAGGAGTACTTCTTCGAAGGTGACGCGACCACCTATCGCCTCACCGATGGCGAGTTACGCGCCGATGGCCGCTGGGTGGCGGCACCCAGCGGAAGCCTCCCGTTCAGGACGCGGATGGTCGTGCGGCGCCCGGTCGACCCGGCGGCGTTCAACGGCACTGTCATCGTCGCGTGGAATAACGTCTCCGCGGGCACCGACGGATTTGCGCTCGACACGCCGGAGATTTTCGAGGGTGGCTTCGCGGTGGCCGCGGTCTCCGTCCAGGTGGTCAGCGTGCACGGTTTCGACACAGCCACTTCCCAGGGTCTGGTGAGCTGGGACCCCGAACGTTACGGCTCCCTGTCGATTCCCTCCGACGATGCCTCCTACAGCATCTTCACCGCGGCGGCGCAGCTCGTGGGGCCCGGCCGTGACCTCGCGGCGAACGACCCGATGGGCGGGCTGGACGTCAAGCGACTGATCGCGCACGGGGCGTCCCAGTCGGCGGCCCGGCTGCACACCTACTACAACGCGGTCCAACCGCTCACGAAACGCTTTGACGGATTCTTGCTCGACATCCATTTCGGCTGGAGCACACCCCTCGCGGCCGAGAAGGAGGCACGGGAGAGGGAGACCAATCTCGTGGAGGTAGTGGACCGCTTCCAGCCGGTCACGAGGCTACGGGACGACCTGGGCGCCCCGGTGCTCGTGCTCAACTCCGAAACCGAAGCGTCCACCTTCGCCTGGGCCGGCCAGCCGGATACCGACACTTTCCGCCTGTGGGAGGCGGCTGGTACCTCGCACGCGTCCATCCACACCATTCGGGAAGTCGCTGGTAAGTTCCGGCGGGACTGGGGTGTGGACCTTGCCGCGGTGCCAGACCTGAACGGACCATCGCCTAACACGGTGGACCTTCGCCCACTGCGCGACGCGTCTCTCTTCCACATGCAGCGTTGGCTTACCGAGAGCATCCCGCCTTCCGCGCAGCCCCGCATCGAGATCACCGGCGAGCCCCCCACGATCGTTCGTGATGCTCACGGCATCGCCCGCGGCGGCATCCGTCTGCCCGCGGTCGCGGTACCGACCGCACGGCTGACGGGAACCATTGGCTCGGCCACCTTGCTCGAGAACCTGGGCGGTTCCTCCGAACCGTTCTCCGTAGACACCCTGAAAACGCTATACCCCACCCGCGAGCTGTATCTGGAGAAGGTGGAAAAGGCCGTCTCCGCGGGTGTGGCCGCAGGTTTCATACTCCCCCGCGATGCGACAGCGATGCTCCTTGAAGCTGCGTCCACCGCGCCATAGCCAGTTAGTTTGAGTCGAACGTATGCTGTAGTCCGTCCACGTAGGTGATCTGCTCGTGCAAGCGAGCGCGCATGGAGGTGTCGTAGACGAGGTACCGGCCGGGGCCGGCCCGTTTCGCGTTGTACATGGCGATATCGGCAGCGTTGAGCAGTGCCTCGCCGTCTCGCAGGTCCTGGCTGGATAGGGCAAGACCGGCACTACCGGTGAGGACGACCAGATGGTCGAGAAGCTGGTTGGGTGCGGCCAGGGAGGCCAGGATCCTGTTCGCGACTCTTTCGAGATCCGCGGTGCCGCGGACATTCTCAAACAGCACCGCGAACTCGTCACCAGCGAGCCGTCCGACGATATCGCCGGGCCGTACTGCGCGGGACAGCCGGGTAGCGGTGGTCCGTAACAAGTCGTCGCCGGCCTGGTGACCCAAGGTATCGTTGACTGCCTTGAAGCCGTCGAGGTCGATGAATAGCACCCCGACCTGTCCGTCGTCACGGCCAGCCCGCTGCAGAGCTTGGGAGAGGGCCTCGAGCAGTGCGACACGGTTGGGTAGGCCGGTGAGACTGTCGTGCAGGGACCGGTGGCGAATTTCGTTTTCCATCTGGAACCGCAGGGCCGCGGAACCGAGGAGCGCGGCGATCGAATCGATGAACTGCCGCTTCTGTTGGGTAAGAGGAACGGTATCCGACCATCGGTAGATCTCGATCGCCGCCAGCGGCTGATCCGGATGGCCGATCGGAACGGCCAGAGGAACGACTGGGCGATTTGGCTCCATCCTGTCTTGGTCGGAGCCTGGCTCGTCCGACCCGTTCAGGCCCCCTCTACTCTCATCTCCGCGACGTCTGCGGGCGAGCCGCCGAATCCTGTCTCCCGCGCCGCCCAGTTCGTGAATCTCAACAAGATCAACTGGCAGATGGTCGACCAGAATCGTTGCCGCCTGCGCCCACAACGGTCCCGGGTCCCGCGCCTCGAGTGCTCGCTGGCCAAGATCGGCCACGGCCGCTTGTTCCGAAGACCGGGACCGGAGGTCGGCCAGCGCGCATTGCAGGTCCGTGACGTCGGCTGCCACCGCCGCCACCTGGCCGTTGGCCCCCGGCGCCGGCACCAGATGCACGTCCAGGCTATGGCCAAACATATCGATATCTTCATGGACTGATTCGCCTGTCAGTGCTCGTCGCAGAGCCGAGGTGAACCTGGGTAGGTCGGAAAAAGTGGAGAGCGCCGATGACTGTCTCGCTTCCCGCAGGCGTACCGCAGCCTCTGGGCTGGCATTTCCCTCGCTCACCAGGACGCGCCCGTCCCGATCCAGTAGGAACATCGACACCGGCGTGTTCTCAATCACTAGCCGCAGTCGATCCCTTGCTGCAATTTCCTCTGACACGTCCTGGATATGGGTGAGGAGATAGGGATCCCCCTCAGAGTCGGTGAGAAGGACGACAGTGGCAAGAACGTGCACGACCGTGCTGTCCGGCCTCAGTAGACGTACCATCATGCGTTTGCGGGGCTGGCCGATTTCGGGGCGGCGCCGTGCCTCTATCCTCCACCACTCGAGATCCTCCTGAACAGCCAAGTCATCCCAGGGGAGACCGACGACGTCCCGCTCCGGGCGCCCGAGGATCGCGCAGGCCGCGGCGTTGGCCCGGCGGATGCGCGGGTCCCGTAGACCAGTCTCGATGACTGCGATGTCGAGGATCTCGAAAAGATCAGGCAGCTCCCTCGCATTCAAGATCAATCACCTACCAGGCTGGTATCCGCCTCCGTCTGCCTCCGGAGTCGGTCCTACCCGGCAACAAAAACCGCAATCAGAGTGGACCGGGTGGATATGTACGCCTTGCGTGTCACCGCGTGTCACCCGGGCACGAACCTCATTCTGACCCATACCCAGAACGCCCGTTTCGCTGGAAGGCGGCTAGCGGTACAGGAGCCCGGCCGCGTCACGGTGGCCCGGCCCGGGCCGGGCCACCGTGACGCGGAAACCGCAAGTTCCTAGCCCTCTTTGACTTTCGTGGCGAGGCTCTCGGGCAGGACGCCCGCGTCGCCGCCGAGGTCGCCCGGGAAGATGATCGACGTGCGGGCCAAGTTTCCGCCGTCGGTCGCGGGCAGACAGACCCCGGACATATAGGCGGATTCGTCCGACACTAGGAACAGCGCGGCATTCGCGTTGTCGCGCAGCGTCGGCGGCCGGTCGAGCTTCAGCGGGATCGAGCTCGACTTCGTGTCCCAGGGCTGCATCTGCTCGTAGCTCAGGCCGAGCACCTCGGCGTCGGGCGGCATGGCGAAGTTGATGCTCATGCCGTGCGCCGGGCACAGCGCGTTCACCCGGATCCCATAGGCGCCCAGGGACAGGGACATCCCCTTCACCAGGCCGTTCACGCCGTGCTTCGCGGCCGCGTAACAGGGGAAGCCTGGGTAGGCGACGAAGCCGGCCATGGAGGAGACCGCGAGGATCGTGCCCTGGCGCTGCCTCTTCATCGTCGGGACCGCGGCCCGGGCGGCGAGAAAGACGCCGGTCAGGTTCGTCGCCAGCATCGAGCTGAAGCCTTCGACCGAGATGTCCTCGAAAGCCAGCGTGCCGAAGCCTTCCTCAGGCACCCCGGCCGAGCACATGAGGATGTCCAGCCGCCCGTAGGTGTCCACCGCGAGCGTCACCGCGCCGACCATCTCCGTGGCCTCACGGACGTCGGCCTTCGCTCCGACGGCAACACCGCCCGCGGCCCGCACCTCGTCGACCACACGGTCGACCCGAGCCGGGACAATATCGGTGACCACGACCTTCGCGCCTTCGGCCGCGAAAAGGAGCGCGCTCTCGCGGCCGAGCCCGGAGCCGGCACCTGTGATCAGGGCTACCTTCTGGTCGAGCCTCGTTCCGCCACTCATGCTATGACTCCCGGGTAGGCGATCGTCTTTGCCTGCAGGTACTCGCGGAAGCCGTCCTCGCCGTGCTCGCGTCCGACGCCGCTGATGCCGTATCCACCGAAGGGTGTGTCCGGTGACAGGTAGAACGACGGCCCGATGTTGACGGTCCCGGCCTTCATCCGGTTCGCGAGACGCCAGGCCCGCTCCGGATCCTGGGTCTGGATGTAGGACGAGAGCCCGTAGCGGGAGTTGTTCGCTACCCGCACCGCCTCGTCGTCGTCGCCGCGGTACCTCACCACGGTCAGCACCGGCCCGAAGACCTCGTGCTGCGCGATCTCGGCATCCTCGTGCACGTCGGCGACGATGGTCGGCTCGTACCAGAAGCCCTTGCCGCCCGTGGGTGAGTCGCCGCGGCGCCCGCCCACCAACACCCTCGCGCCGGCGTCCCGCGCGCGGTCCACCAGGCCCTCGATCCGCGCCAGCTGAGCGCCGTTGATGATTGGCCCGACAATGTTCACCGGGTCGGTCGGGTCACCCCATGGCAGCGCCCCGACCGCGGCGGCGAGTGCCTCCAGCACCTCGTCGTACCGTGAGCTGTGCACAACCAGCCGGGTCGCGAGCGCGCAGCCCTGGCCGCTGTTGGACATGCACATCCCGATCGTCATCGGCAGCGCGACGGCCAGGTCGGCGTCGTCCAGGATGATGTTCGCGGACTTGCCGCCGAGTTCCAGGCACACCTTGCGGATGCCGTGGGACGCACGTTCGTAGATGCGCTGGCCGACCCCCGGCGAACCGGTGAAGTGGTACATGTCCACCCGCGGGTCGCCGGTGAGCGCTTCCCCCGCCGCCGCCTTGTCGTGTGAGCTGATCACGTTCAGCACGCCAGGCGGCAGGTCGGTGTTCTCGTGAGCGACCTTGGCGATGAAGGCGCCGGTGAGCGGGGTGTCCGGGGCCGTCTTCAGCACGATCGTGTTGCCGGTCGCCAGCGCGTGCTGAATTTTCCAGATGTCGGTCATGAACGGCGCGTTCCACGGCGTGATCGCCCCGACCACGCCGTACGGCTCGTACCGGACCCGGCGATTGCTGGGCAGGCCCACGCCCTGGTGCACACCGAACTCCTGCTCCCAGGGAAAACGCTCGATGAGATCGTTGAAGAACGACATGTCGTCGATCATCACGTCGATGTGGGAGCCGATGTTCGACGTCGGGGTGCCGGCTTCGGCGGTCTGCAGCCGCTTGGCCGTGGCGGCTTCTTTGCGTAGCGCGTCCTGCAGCTGGCGGAGTACTCGGGCACGGAACGCGTGGTCGGTACCCCACGAGGTCTCGTCCGCGGCGCGGCGGGCCGCGGTGACCGCTGCGGCGACGTCGTCGTCGGCGGCGTCGGCCGACGTGCCGATGACCGTCTCATCGCTCGGGTTCAGGACGTCGAAACGCCCGCCGGCGGCCGCCTCGGTGAACCTGCCGTCAATGTACAGCCGGCCCTCGGCGCCTAACTCAAGTGTCATGTTTTCCTCCGGAACAGCAGCGAATCCGATGTCAGATCCGACCTGCGGGTATGAGATTGAGGTACGGGAATGGGCAGGGAGAGGCCGCTCAGCGKACCGGGAAGGTGACGGGGAGACGGATAGCCGCGCGTACCCCGTAGTTGATGAAAAGCGGCTCCTGGCCAGGGGTTATCGTGTATTCGGGGATACGCCGGTGGAACTCCTCCAACGCCACCCGCAGTTCGAGGCGGGCGAGGTTCGAGCCGAGGCAGCGGTGCGGTCCGGCGGCGAACCCGACATGTGCGTTGCGCGGGCGTTCGAAGTCGACGGTCATCGGGTCGGGGAAGGCGGTCGGGTCGACGTTCGCCGCCGCCCAGACGACCTCTACCTTGGAACCGGCGGGGAAGCGGCGGCCCTCGATCTCGATGTCCTCGGTCACCCATCGGTGGGCGAGCGGCACCGGTGACTCGTAGCGCATCAGTTCGTCGATCGCCTGGTCGAGCAGCTCCGGCCGTGCGAGCACCCGGTCGCGTTCGGCTGGGTGCTCGGCGAACCACGCCAGGAAGCACGACAGTGAGCAGGTGACGGTGTCGAGGCCGGCGATCACCAGCAGGTAGCAGATGTCGATGATCTCCTGGTCGCTGAGAGGGCGGCCGTCCACCTCGGCGGCCAGGAACCCGGCGATGAGGTCATCGCGGGCGGGCTCGGCCCGCCGAGTGCTCAGGACGTTCTCGAGATAGGAGTAGGCGCGCTCGCCGGCAGCCAGCTTGTTCGTCTCCTGCTCCTCCTCGGTGGCGCCCTGCGGCCGGACAACCGCCTCCTTGAATTCGAGAAAGATCGGCAGATCCTCGATGGGCAGCCCGAGCAGGTCGATGAAGGTGTGGGCGGGCAACGGTGCACACAGGGCTGTGAACAGCTCCGCCTCGCCGGTGTCGGCGAATGCGTCGATCAGCGCGCTCGCCCGTGCGCGGATGGCTGGCTCCAGCCGCACGGCCTGTTTCGGGGTGAACAGTGGGTCCAGCAGCCTGCGGTACCCGCGGTGCGTGTCACCGTCGAGATCGAGGGGGATCAGGGGGCGTTGGGCGCCGAGGTTGTAATGCACGCCGTCGGTGGCGCGTACCGCCGGATGGCGCAGGAACTGCCTCATCGGCTCGCGCCTGGCGACCACAAGCGTGCCGTCCGGGCGGGACGGCGCCTCCTGCCCCGCCAGCTCGGCGAATGCCGCCTGTGGATGCCGTTCGTCCCAGGAGCCCGATAAGTGTGCGGCGCAGAACACCGGGGGAACGGTCGTCATTGGCACTCCTGTCATCGCGCGTCCAGTCGGTGGTGGGGCTATCAGCCGATGACCGTGATGGCCTGCTCGGGGCAGCTCTCCGCGGCGCGGCGGACTGCCTCCGCGAGTTCGTCCGGCACCGGGTCAGCCGCCACATAGGCATGACATTCGATGTCGTCCAGGGCGAACACCTCTGGTGCGCTCAGCACACAACGGGCGTGCCCCTGACACAGGGCCGGGTCCACCAGTACGCGCATCGATGCCGTCCTTTCCTTCGCCGGTGACTGACAGTCAGTCTGATGTCACGCTTATGTAGAAGGAAAATCTGAATAAGTATGCTGATTATCTGGGTGCACGCCAGCTTCGCCCGGACTGCGGCCTGGTGTCAAGATGTCGCTGATATCTATCGTGGGCCTGCGCGGGGAAGCCTTCCGCGTCCGACAGGAGGTCGGGTCGGATCGGGGTGTCTCGATGGCGTTGTCAAGCGGCGCGGGCCTGGTCGGGGGCGGTTTCGGGCTGATTGGCTGGTAGTGCTTGCGGTCGCGGATCATGGCGTAGAGGACGTCGACGCGGCGGGCGAGGCAGATCAGGGCGGTGTTGTGCCGCTTGCCCTCGGCGCGGTACCAGTCGTCGTAGGTCCGGCTGGTCGGGCCGCCGAGACTGGCGAACGCCGACAGGAACAGCGTCGATTGCAGGCGTGGTTTCCGCGGAGACGCCGGTCTCCCGGGTTCAGGTCGGTCGCGCGGTGGGTTTCCTCGCCGACGTCGAGGCCGCAGAACACGGTGTATGGCTCGGCGGGGTTGTCGGTCTCCTCCGCGTGGATCACCTTCTGCGGCGGGGTCCAGGCCGACCCACGAGCAGGCATCACCCGTGCCAGGTCTCGGTCAGCGGTCACGTCCGTCCGCCGTCTCCGGTGACAACACCCCAGGTCATGTGGCGACAGGGGCGATCAGTCATGCCGCAGACGGTGGCCTGAACGGCCCGTTTCGGGCTCGMGAGCAAGGTGATCGAGAGGGGGGGTTCACACCTGGAGAGAGGCCCCTCGCAGAACGTAGCCGGCCATCTGTCCAATGATCGTCTCACGGTTCGGCGATGGCTGGTCCGCGGGGAAAAGGGCATGATCCAGGGCGGCGACACCGTAGACCAGCGCGAAGGCGAACCGAACCGCGTACGCCGGATCCATCGTCGTGGTGCGCTGAGCGGTGGTTTCCTGGGCGACCTCGCGTTCCAGGCGGTCGAAAATGTCCCGCAGGAACCTCGCGGCGTGGCCGGGTAGCTCCGGCGATCCGGCGCTGGCCTGCCCGGCCAGCGCCGCCAGCAGCCGCTGGTTGTTGAGTAGGAGCTGGTACAGACCCCCTACGAAGATCTCGGTGTCCTCGGCGGAATTGGTGTTGCCGTGCCCCTGCTCCGCCCATCGGCGAAGGTAGTCGGCGACGAACTCGTAGAACGGCTCGTAGACCGCCTCGACGAAGAGGTTTGCCTTGCTGCCGAAGTGCCGGAAGATCAGCGCCTGGGTCACCCCGGCCCGCCCGGCGATCTCCCGCGTGCTGACCTGTTCGTACCCCCGCTCGTCGAACAGGTCACGCGCGGCCTGCAGCGCCAGCGCCCGCACAGTCGCCGAGCTGCGTCGGGATCGGAGGGCCGGGGCGTCCGTCATCGGCCCATCATGACTCGGCGTCCTCCCGGGTGGCCCAGACTGTGCGGTGGTCAACCTGCCTGGACGTCCGGTGAGCGCGCGAGATCCTGGGTGGCGGCCGCGAGCTCGCGCCACACCCACCTCGGAAGCTCGGAGGGCTCGGCGGTCAGTACCTGGAGCGCGACATGGTTCGCTCCGGCGTCCAGGTGCTCGCGCACCCTGCCACGGATCCTGTCGGCGTCGCCCCAGGCGACGAGCGCGTCGATGACGCGATCACTGCCGCCATTCGCCAGATCCTCCTCGCGGTAACCGAGCCGACGAAGGTTGTTCCCGTAGTTGGGAAGGCCCAGAAGGCGGCCGACATTACCGCGGCCGATCCGACGGGCCTCGTCGGGGTCCGTCGTGAAAACGACTTTCTGTTCAGGAATCAGTAGCGGTTCGCTTCCGAGCTGCTGACGGGCCTGTTCGGTGTGCTCGACTGGAACGGTGTAGGTGTGTGCGCCCAGTGTCAGCTCGCCGGCGAGGGCGACCATACGCGGCCCGAGTGCCGCGAGGACCCGGCGTAGCGGGGTCGTCGGCTCGGCCCCCGCGTAGAAGGCCGCGTCCATGGCCTGAAGATAGTCACGGGTCGCCCGCACGGGACTGCTGACCTCGTGCCCGCGGCGCGCGACAGCCGCGGTGTGACTGACGCCGATGCCCAGGAGGAAGCGTTCCGGAAACGCCTCGGTGAGTGTCCGCTGGGCGTTGACCATCGCAGTGGCGTCCCGAGCCCAGAGATTCGCGATCCCGGTCGCGACGACCATGTTGCGGGCTGCGGGCAACAACAGGGCGGCGTGACTCATCACCTCTTTGCCTACCGCCTCGGGAATCCACAACGCGGAGAACCCGAGTTCGTCGAGTTCGGCCACCGCCTCCCTGGCAGCCGACAGCGGAGCAGCCTCCAGGCCCATTGACCAGATACCGACCGGCCCGAGATCCATGCTGCCGCTCACGGCGAGGCCTGTGCTCGGACGAGGAAAGCCGACACCGTCGCCGGGAATTCTCGAACCGTCATGAACTGCCATGCTCTCAGCCCTTCATCGTGGCGACCCGCCGAGCGGTGCGGTCGAGCCAGGCATCATAGTCTTCCGCCTTGCGGCGGAAGGAGCTGCCGACCTTCGGGTTGGGCAGGATCAGGAATTCCTCACGGGCCAGACTGTTAATGGTGATCTCGGCGACCTCTTCCGGCGTCTGTATCAGGCCGATGTTGCGGCGGATGGCATCGTCGGCCGAATCCGCGGCGGCGGTATCCGGGCCGGCTCCGGACAGCGCGGCTGTTGCCACGGCGGTGGGACACAGGCAGGAGACCCCGATCCCCTCGTGACGGTGATTGATGGCGAGCCATTCCGCGAATCCGATTCCCGCGTGTTTCGTCACCGTATATGACACGGCGGATGGGCCGGTGATGAGGCCCGCGGCCGACAGCGTCTGAAGAAAGTAGCCACCGCCGCGAGCCACCATGCGCGGCAGGAGGTGTTCGGCGGCCCACACGTGGGAGAGCACGTTTACTCGCCAGGCGGCATCCCAGGTCCTCGCGGAGGTGTTCTGAATATTGCCCGAGGCCCCGCCACCCCCGAAAACCGCGGCATTCGAGCAGAAAAGCCCGATAGGCCCGATCTCGGATTCGACCTCGTCGATCAGGGTGATCAGCTGCTCACGGTCTCCGACGTCGCACCGGCGCCCGGATCCGCCGATGGCGCGAGCGACCGTCTCCGCCGGTGCGGCGTCGAGATCGGCTACGACGACGTGGGTGGATCCCTCGGCGGCGAACCGTTCGGCGAGCGCCCGTCCGATACCCCGCCCACCCCCGGTTACAACGACGACCTTTCCTGCAACCTTCATGCTCGGCAATTTAGAGAATGTGGCAGTGACTGTCAATGGTGACAGTGAATGCCGTAGCAGTGCTGGCTGTCGTCAGGATGGATGGATCGGCGGCCGAGGTGAGGCCGGTCTGGTGCCGCCGCTGACGCGGCGCGATCCCGAGCGCGGTTCCATCGGGCCGCACCGTTCGGCGGCCAGGCCACCGACCCGCTCGGGGTCGCCGACTTGGTGTCCGATCCTCGGTTGGTGCGGACGGCGGTCCTGTCCGTGGGCGGGTTGATCCAACCCGCAAAAAGCATAATAATAGTACCGTATTGGTGGGCCGTCGCCGCGTGGCTGGCCTTGGCCGCTGCGTGACGGCCCACCGTGGGATCGGGTGCTGGAGGCATCACCCCGCGAGTTGCTCACCACACCACTGGAGCCGGTTCGCGCCGCCACCGCCGGGGTTGATCTCGAAGGCGCTGCCCGCCGAGTTGACCTGGACGAAGTAGTAGCACTTGCTCAGCCTGGCACCGCCCGGGCGCAGGTCGACCGGCTCGGGGAGCAAGCCTCCGGCGTCATAGTCATTCACGTTCCGCAGTGCCGCGATGAAACCGGCCCGGGTCGGGCAGGGGCCGGCCGCCTCGAGCCCGCGGAGGAACAGGTCCGTCGCGATGTAGGCCTGCAGGGCGGTGAACTGGTCCGGCCTGTCAGACTCCGGTGTGTAGGTCGCGACGGCGGATCGATAGGTGTCCATGGCGGTCGACGGGATTTCGAAGGGAGTGACGGGGGTGTAGACGCTCAGGCCGGCGACGGCCCGGCCGTGCTCGGTGATGATCCGTGGGTCGTAGCCGTCCGGGCCGAACACTGCCCTGGGTGAGCCCCCCAATTCCCGGAGCGTCTTGAGGACCATCACGAGCGAGCCGCCCGGGATGGCCCCGACGACGACGTCGGCGCCGGCTCGGAGGATGGCGGCGGCCACCTGGGTGGGCGAGCTGATCCCCTCGGTGTAGTCGATCGTCGCGACGACGGGGATGCGCTGGGAGGCAAGGCTCTCCGTCAGTTTCTCCGCGATGACCTGTGCCGAGGCGGAGAGGCTCTGGCGCAGCATGACCGCGCGGGATCCGCCGGCGTGTGCCGCGTACAGGCCGAAGGTGTTGACGGACGGACCGTCGGCGTAGGGAAACCCAAACGTGAACATGTTTGCGTGCCCCCCCCAGACAGGCTCGACGGGCATGCCGGTGACGGGCACGTTCACGGAGGTCAGGTAGTCGGCCGATCCGCTGGCCACCGCGGTCGTCTCGATGAGGCCGAACGCCCCGCTGTTCTCGACGAGATCCCGTGCCGCGACGAGGTTCTTCTCGCCGGACGACTCGTCGTCTCGCCATTCAAAGAGGATCTGCCGTCCATGCACGCCACCCGTGGCGTTCGCGAGCCCGATCCTGGCCTCTATGCCGGTGCGGGACGCCCGGAACGGACCAGACAGCGCTCCGGTGTCTGGAAAGATCGCGCCCAGCTCAAGCTGACCGGGTCTGACGCCTGGGGTGTCAGGCGGGCACACGCCTGACACCCCCTTGTCGTCACCGGCGGAACAGCTCCCGGTGACCGCGCTGGCCAGCATTGCTAAGACCGCAGCCGCCGCCGTGCGGCGGCTCCGTAGTCGAGATGACATGCCCCCCCATTAATTAGGCCATTCGTCACACTCTTTGTACCATGAGGGCTCTGGCAGCTCGTCGCAGCCAGGGCTCTGGCTAGGCACGTTAGGTCGCGGTGGATCGGCCCAGGGGTGGAGGTGGCGGAGGGCGGCGTCGGCGTAGCCCGGGCTCAGTTCATGCGACGACGGACTGGGCGAGCGGCGCGCGCAGTCCGTCGTCGTGTCGATCTGCCAGGTCAGGAGGTGGCCATCGCCGGAACGGTGAAAAGCTCGGCGAAGGCGCCGCCGAGAACCCGCTCCTGGACCCGTGGGTCGACGCCGTTGAAGAGCTCCCGCAGCACCTCCTGGGTACGTGGGAACGTGCCCTCGAGATGCGGGTAGTCGCTGCCCCACATCACCTTGTCATAGCCAAGGGATGCCACCGCGAGCAGCGCGCTGGGGTCGTGCTGGAACGAGGTGTAGACCTGTGCGAAGACGATCTCCCGCGGGGACCGCTTCAACTTGGGCCGGACAAACATGTCGTGCTGCCGGTACCCCTCCTCCATGCGGTCCGCGAGCGCGGGAATCCAGGCCGAGCCGGCCTCCGCGATGAAGATCTTGAGGTCGGGATGACGGTCGAGGGCGCCCGAGGCGACCAGGTGGGCGACCACGCGCTGACCTGGGAAAAAGGTCTCCACGTAGTTGATGACGCTGCCGCCCGGTCCGCGCGAGACGATCTGGGGCATCATCCCGGTGCCGATGTGGAAGCAGAGAGGCATGCCGATCTCCTCGGCCGTGGCCCAGAACGGCTCCCACAGATCCTGGTTGTAGGGGCGGTCCGGCGGCGGCGTCGCGGGGAGGTAGACGGCTTGGAATCCGCGCTCGGCCGCCCGGCGCAGCTCGGTTACGGCGTCGTCCGTGTCGAGGACCGAAGTGATGGCCGTCGGCAGTAGCCGGGGCGAGGCGCCCATGACCTCGTCGGCCGCCCAGTCGTTGTAGACCGCCGCGCAGCGGCGGGCGAGTTCGGCGTCGCCCATGTTGTGGATCCAGAAGCCGCGTGAGGGGAAGACGACTTCGGACCAGACGCCCTGGTCGTCAAGGTCCCGCAGGCGGATCGTGACGTCCTCCGCGCCCGGCGGGCGGATGGCCTCGGCGAACGAGAGCGGATCCCGGCGCATCACCTGCCCGTCGACGTAGACGGTCTCCTTACCTTCCGACCGCTCTACGCGGGGAGCGCGTTCGCCGAGCGCGGGCGGCAACGTCCGGACCCAGAGGTCGAGAGGCTCGAGCACGTGCGAATCAGCGGAGTTGGCCCAGATCTTGTCCACTTTCGACTCCTTGGTGAGGATGATCTTCCGTGTCACTGATGCTGGCTCGGACCGGTGAGCCGTGCTGGCGTCCGTGAGGTGCGGCTGGGCGCCGGCCGCGCGGGAGGGGGACCCCAAGGGCTCCGGGAGCGCCGCAGGGCCGGCCCTCGTCTCGCGCACCTGCGGCCGCAGGTGCGCGACCGGCCCGGACGCCTCCTTGGGAGCGATTCCGGCATCGCAGTAGACTCTACCCGTAAATCGATAGATAATTTAGTTGAAGCCCGGGTTGAGGGTCGGCCTGACCTCACGATCCTCTCCGTGCTGTCCTACCCGTCGCCCGCCACGCGGGCCCGCCGCCAGGGGAGAAGTTCCCGCACCCCGCCGCCCCGGCGGAAGTCGGGTGCGCGAGCGCATCGAGACGAGATCGACGGCGCGCTCGCTCGCGTGTGGCCGGGTCGCCTGGGGCGCGACGTTGATCGGCCGTTGTCGTATATCCGCATGATCGGCACGTGATCGCTCAGAACGCAGCAGGGAGGCGTCAGCGCATGGCGACAGTCATCAACCCGCAGACCCGCTTATCAATCCTTACCGTAGAGGCACCGACGGAGCGGTTTCTCCTGCCGCATATCGAGACCGCGGCCCCCGAGAGCATTGCCGACGAACAACTGCGGCGCCTGGTCGAGCTCACCCGGCTAGCCCAGGAGAAATCATCCTTCTACCAGCGGAGCTTCGCTTCCGCCGGTATCACCCCCGGAGACATCACCTCGTTCGAGGCATTCCGCGGCCGGGTTCCCCTGATACGCAAGGACGACGTGCGGGCCTTCCGGGACGAGTCCGGTGACGGCTTCGGTGGCCTGCTCACGATCGACGCCGCCGATGTCACCACGGTGACCGCGAGCTCCGGTACCACCGGTGATCCTACTTTCTTCGCAGAGGTGTGGTCGGGGTACCGCAGCTCGCCGCTCGCCGCGAGCTATCTCCGCTCGCTGTGGGAGATGGGGGTGCGTCCCGGAGACCGGATCCTGTGCACCGCCGCGTCGTTCCGGGGTGTCGTCGAGGACGCGTACCGGGCGATGGGCCTGGTACCGATCCTGGTCGACACCTGGATGGGTAACTGGACCGAGGTCGCCGAGGCCATCCGTCGGCATCGTCCGACAATGGGCCAGCTGATGAGTCCACAGCTGGTCGAGCTGGAGCACCTCGCGCACCATGTCGACATGCGCGACCTGCTGAGCTCCTTCGTGGGGATGTCCTTCGCCGGCGAGCCGATCGGGGCCCGCATGCGCCGCCGGATCGCCGAGGACTGGGGCTTGGCTCTGTGGGTCTTCAGCAGCGCCGGAGATACCGGCCTGGCCTGGGAGTGTTCCGAACACGACGGGTTTCACATCAACTGGGACGAGACCTTCGTCGAGGTCCTCGACTCCGACGGCCGGCAGGTGCCCGAGGATGGTGTCGGGGAACTCGTCGTCACCGCGCTCGACAACGACGCCTATCCGCTCATCCGGTTCCGTACCGACGACATGGTGAGGTACTCCAGCCGGACCTGTCCTTGCGGCCGCACATCGCCGCGGATCTGGATGCTGGGCAGGGGCGGCGACGAGACCATCGTGGCGGGCCGTCCCGTACTGCCCCACGAGGTCTGGACGGCCGTCGAGCAGGTGGACGAGACACGGACCGGCCTCTTCCAGATCATCCGCCCGCAACGGGTGGTGGACCGGCTGCGGATTCGGGTGGCGTATGACTCCTCCACGCAGGTGGACACCGACGATCTCACTCGCCGCCTCGTCGAGGTGGTGTCGTCCGTCATCGAGATTTCTCCGACGCTGATCGAGATCGAGGTGGAGACCGAGGAGCAGCTCCTCAGCCGCGGATCGGCGGCCAAGGTGCCCCGTGTTGCCAAGGCCTGAGCCCGAATCGACCACGGCCCCGAGGAGAGAGCGCACGTGACATTCGAATCCTGCCTCGCGGCAACGGAGGCACTGACCAGATCGCCGCTGTACGGGATCGCCCGGTTCCCGACCGCGACCGGTGCCGTCGAGTACGAGGTCTCGAACGAGGACATCGCCCGCGACACCGCTTGGGCCGCCGGCCTGCTGGAGGGGGCCGGGCTCGGCCGCGGCACCGCGCTGCTGGCCATCGGCAGCCCCTTCCTGATGCCCTGGCTGGCGCCGTTTATCCGCGCCGCGAGTGCTACCGGCGCCACCATCGCCCATGCCGACCGCTGGGGCTGGGACGCGCGGCGGTCTGAGATGTTCGTCCGCCGCCTTCCCATCCAGGTCGTGCTGGGGATGACCGCCGACATCGCGCAGAGTCTGAGCGCCTCGGGTCTCATCACCACCTTCGAAAGGGTCCCGTACCTGCTCGCTTATCCGGATGCGGTGGGGACGCTGAAGGCGGCGGGTCTCGACCCCGGCACGCTGGCCTGGGTCGGCCCGGCGACCGCCGCCTCCCTGGCCGGGGGCGGCCCGCTGCGGTACAATGCCGACGAATGGCGGCTCGACACCGACCCGGACGGCGGCATCCTCGTCTCGACGGCCGGGCGCCGCGCGGCGTCCTTCGACCGGACGCCGGTCGGGCTGCGCGGCGATGTCCTCAAGCCGGGTCTGCTGGTACTCGACTAGGTTCCGGCCACGACCGCGGCCTCGACCTCCACCTCGGCGGCGGCCAGCACCACACTGGCGGAGATGACGGTGATTCCCCCGCCGACGGGATACACCCGCAAGGGCCGCAGATGGAGCGCGCTCACCCGGGGGTGGTTCTCGACCAGGGCGGAAACGCGTAGCACCGTCTCCTCCAACGCGGCTACGTCGGTGGCTGTCCTCGCCTGCCAGCCGTCGAGCAGCGGAAAGGCCCGGATCGAGCGGATCATCTCCCCGGCGTCGCGGTCGGAGAGGGGGGTGACGCGGAGGGCGACGTCGCCGAGCAGGTCCATGTAGTCGCCGGCCAGACCGAAGGTGAGAACCGGGCCGAACACGGGATCGCCGATCATTCCCAGGGCGACGTCGACCGCGTCACCCCGGCCGGTGCCGTCCGCGCTGTCACCGTCAACCGCGGTGGCGGTCTCGAAGTCGATGCCGTAACAGGTGAGCAGTGCGCGGACGGCGTCGGTCGGGAGCGGGCCGGCGGGATGGGCGTCGAGCAGCCGGCGGGCCGACGCCYGGTCAACCTTGGGCAGGTCCCGGACGATGCCTGCCGGCTTCCGTCGCCAGGTTCCGTAGGTCGCGGCGGCCCCGAGAGCCGCGGCACCCGCCTCAGGGAAGACGTAGCTGGGGATCGTCGACCCCCGCTCACGCAGGAGCTCCGGGACCCCCGCCTCGGACAGGAAGCTTGTCAGAACCGGCTTGTGCGGTGCCTGTGCCGCGGCTTCCGCGATGGCCGCGGCCACCTCCTCGGCCCGGGTGACCAGCGGGGGCATGAACAGCACGACAGCGGCGTCGACGCCCGGGTCGGCGAGCACCGCGGGCAGGACCGCGCGGTAGTCCGCCGCTGTGGCGGCGGCACCGAGATCGACCAGGTGTGGTGCGCTCGGCCGTCGCGCCGTGGTGTCCCCGAGCGCGGCCAGGGTCCGAGGGCTCARCTCGGCGAGAACGAGACCGTTGGCGGCGCAGGCGTCCACGGTGAGTGCCCCCGGCCCGCCCGCGTTTGTGATCACGGCCACCCGGTTACCAGCGGGTATTGGCTGGTTGGCGAGGAGCAGCGCTGTGTCGAACAGGCCGCCCAGCGAGCGGGTGCGGATGATGCCGGACTGGCTGAACAGCGCGTCGAGCGCCGCCTCCGAGCCTGTCACCTCCGGCCGCCCGCCCCCGGGCCCCGGGGCCGCCGCCAGGGTCGGAGAGCCCGCGTACATGGCGACGATGGGCTTGCGTGCCGTGATGCGGCGCGCTATCCGCGCGAACTTGCGGGGATTGCCGAACCGTTCCAGATGGAGAAGGATGACCGAGGTCGACCCGTCCTCCTCCCACCACTGGAGAAGATCGTTGGTGGAGACGTCCGCCGAGTTACCGATCGAGACAAACCCGGAGAAGCCGAGCTTCAGGCGTTCCGCGTAGTTCAGCACCGCCAGGCCGAGCGGCCCCGACTGGCTTGACATCGACACGGGTCCCGGCCCCGGAGTGACCGGCGCGAAGGTCGCGACCATCCGGCTGGTCTGGTCCTGATGGACCACCCCCATGCAGTTCGGGCCGATCATCCTCATCCCGCTGCTGCGAGCGATGCGGGCCAGACGCTGTTCGCGCTCGACCCCGTCCGGCCCGGATTCACCGAAGCCGGTGGACACCACCACCACGACTCCGGCGCCGGCGTCGGCGGCCTCGCGCAGTACGTCCTCCACGGCCGGAGCGGGCACGGCTACGACGACCAGGTCGACGGGCGCGGGTACGTCGCGCAGGGACGGATACGCGGGCAGTCCCTGGATCGTGTCCGCCTTCGGGTTCACCGGCACGAGGCGACCCGGGAAGCCGTGTTCGGCCAGATTGCGCAGGATCTCGTACCCGATGGCCTCGGGATTGCGGCTGGCGCCGGCGATCGCGATGGAACGCGGCTCAAACAGCGACCGCAGGGAGTGCCGGACGGCGGTGTGTTCCCGTCGGTCGCCACGGGCGCGGACCCGTGAACCCGCCTCCGCGGCGATGTCGAGATGGACGGCGGAGGCGCCGAAGCTGATGGTGTGCTGGAACCCCGAGCCCTCGAAGGCCCGCAGCATGCGGACGTTGTCGGGGAGGATGTCCGCCGTCAAGGTGTCGATGCCGCGCGCGCGGGCGGCGGCGGCGATTCGGTCCAGCAGGACGACGCCGAGGCCCAGACCCTGGAAGGCGTCCTCCACCGTGAAGGTCACCTCGCCCCGCGCGGGATCCGCCGCGGAACGCACGCACCGGGCGGTGGCGATGATGTCGGCGCCGAGCGTGGCGACCAGCGCCAGATGGTTGACCTGGTCGACCTCGACGAACCGGCGCAGGCCCTCCTTGCTGATGCGGACCACCGGTCCCAGGAGCCGGAAGGAGATCGTCTGACGGGACAGTCGGCCGCCGAACTCGACCAGAGCCTCGGTGTCGTCCGGGCGGATGGGCCGGATCGACACCGAGCGGCCGTCGCTGAGCAGCGCCGGCGAGTCCCACTCGGCCGCCCGGCCCGGGGCAGGCGGTACGCCGGCGGTCGCATCATCGGACATGCCGTCAGACGCTATGCGAATCGACCGCTGGGAGCGAGGGCGGTGCGCCGGCACCGGCGCGGGGCCGCTCGGACCCGCGGGTGGCAGGTTGCAGAGGCGTGAAAATCATGCAATTATCACACTATATTAGAGGGTCGCCTCGCTGGTAAGTGACCGTGCCCTGGGTAGGAAAGAAGCCGGGCTGGATAGCGACAGGGCCGCCGAACCGTGCGCTGGGGGCGTTCCCGGTAGCTCTGAGGAGAGACGTCTTTGTCACCTGACGGCAGGTATCTGGAGTCGGACGTAGAGACAATGCCGCGCGACAGGCTCGAGGCGTTACAGGCCGACCGGGTACTGGAGCTCGTGCCGTATGTCTATGAGCGGTCACCGCTGTACCGCGAGGTCTGGGATGCGGCAGGGGTCCACCCTCGCGAGATCAAGACCATGGATGACTACGTCGAGCGGATCCCGTTCATCTCGAAGAGCACGATCCGGGAGTTCGCTCGGCGCACGGGGGACCCGTTCGGCGGTCTGCTGTGCGTCGACCGCCGCGAGCTGAACTCCATCACGGCCAGCTCGGGCACCACGGGGACTCCGACRCTGTTCCCCGAGGTCTGGCAGGGCACCGCACTCGGGCCGTTACCCGCCTCCTACCTGCGCCCCATGTGGATGATGGGTCTGCGGCCGGGTGACAAGGTCCTCGTACCGCCGACCACCTTCCGCGGTCGGCAGGACCAGCCGAGTGAGGCGCTCGGCCTGGTCTCGCTCTACGTGAACAGCTGGTTCGGCCAGTGGGCGGACGTCCTCGAGGTGGTGCGCGCGCACCGGCCGGCGGGCATGGGCCTTATCTCCCCCAACATCATCGAGCTCGACCGGCTGGCCGAGAAGTACGGCCTGCGTGAGATCTTCTCCAGCCTGAAGGCCGTGTGGTTCGCTGGCGAACCCCTCGGTGCCGCCATGCGGCGCAAGCTCACCGAGGAGTGGGGCCTGAACCTCTTCGTCTACACCAGTGCGGGCGACAGCGGCACCGCCTGGGAGTGCGAGGCCAAGGACGGTTACCACATGTGGGAGGACGAGGTGCTCGTCGAGTGCCTCGACCCGGTGGGAGGGCAACCGGTCGAGGACGGGGTCCTCGGCGAGCTGGTCTCCACCGCCCTCGACAACCCCGCCGCGCCATTGCTTCGATACCGCACCGACGATCTGGTCCGGGTCAGCCGGCAGCGGTGTACCTGTGGGCGCACCCACGTCCGCATGTGGGTGGCGGGCCGCCGCGGGGACGAGACCATCGTCCGCGGCCGGACCGTGATGCCGATGGAGATCTGGAGCGCGGTGGAGGCGGTCCGTGAGACCGAGACCGGCCTGTTCCAGATCATTCGCGGGAGCCGCGAGACGGATGAGCTACGGCTGAGGGTCGCCTACGACCCCGCGCGGATGCCCGACCTGTCGTCGCTGCGGGAGCGGTTGCGGGCCTCGGTCGCGGCCGTGGCGGGCATCGAGCCGGAGCTTGAACTGGTCACCGAGGAGTCTCTGCTCGCCCGCGGCAGCGCCGCCAAGGTTCCGAGGATCTCGACGTCATGACGCTTGTGGGAAGTGTGGCTGCGACGGCCGGTCTCGAGCGCCCGGCGCTGTGGGGGATCGGCCGGTACCAGGTCGGCGACACGGTGACGGAGTTCCCGGTGAGCCTGGCCGATCTGGAGCGGGACACGGCCTGGGCGGTCGGGGTGCTCGCCGCCTGCGACGTCGGTCCCGGAACCCTCGTCCATTTCGTCTGCGGAGGGTGGGAGTATCCCTGGTTCGCCCCGTTGCACCGCGCTGTGTCGCGACTCGGCGCCACCTATTCCTGTGCGGACGCCTGGTCCTTCGATGCTCGCCGCACTGAGTACTTCATCCGCGAACTGGCTCCCGCAGTGGTGATGGGCGTGACCGGCGAGACCCTCGACGGTCTTGAGTCGACCGGGTTGGTGAGCTGCCTGGAGGCTGTTCCGCGCTTGTTCTCCCGGCCAGACGCCGTGAGGCGGCTCGCCGCCGCGGGGATCCGGTCCGGGACGATCGCGCAGGTGGGCCCGCTGACCGCGGTAGGTCCCGCCGGGCACGCCTGGCTCGCCTACGACTCCGACGAGTGGTCCGTCGGTGTCCGGGGAGGCAGCGACGAGCTCACGGTGACCACCGTGGGTGACAGAGCCCATATGGTGTCGGGTGCTCCCCTCGGTCTCGCCGGGGAGCTCGGAGCCGCGCCTGGTCAGGTTCGGCTGGTGTGATCCGCTCGGCAGGCGTGAGCGGCAGGGCCACCGGTGCCGCGTACGCCACCCCGGAGCCCGAGCTGGAAACACCCCACGACAGGCGCCACGCCTGGCTGCGACTCTCCCCCGACAAGATCGCGAGCTGGAGCTTCCGCCGAATGTGAGCCCACACGTCGGTCCGAGCCACGGACTCGACACGGACACGGTCCGGGCGGACCGGTCCCGGTACGCGGAACAGGAGGCATGCTCTGATGGAAGCCACGGTCTCGGACGAGGAGCTGGTGGCCAGGTTCGCCGGCCACCCCCTCGACCATGACAGCGCCGCCCACTATCGCGGTCGGCTCGAGCGCAGACTGCTGCTCAACCGTTGCGGACAGTGTGCCCTGTGGCATCACCCGCCGCGGCCGGTCTGTCCGGGCTGCTGGTCGTCCGAGGTCAAGTCCGCCCCGGTCGCGGGCAGCGGCACCATTCACCTCACCGTCTACCTGCACCAGGGTCCGCCAGCTCCGGGCGTCGACTACGCGGTGCCCTACCCGGTGGTTACCGTCGAGCTCGACGAGCAGGCGGGACTGCGGTTCACCAGCACGGTCGTCGGCGCGGACCAGGCGGACATCCACATCGGTGACCGGGTGGTCCTCGCCTGGGCCGACCGCGCGGGTGCTCCACTTCCCGTCTTCAAGCTCGCGCCGTTGGACGCGGCGTGAGCGCGGCGGGAGACCGGCTGCGCGACAGCGTCGCGTTCGCCGGGGCGGCGACGACGGGATTCCTGCCCCGCAACAGCGGCCGCAGCACGACCTCGCTGGCCGCGCAGGCCAGCATCGACGTCCTCCGGCAGTGCGGGCTGAGTGCCGCGGACGTCGACGGCATCTGCGGGTCCCTGCCGGCAGCACCGGTCATGCAGGCGACGCTGGGCATCCCGGAAGTGACCTGGTTCGCCAACCCCGCGATCCCGTTCGTCAACCAGGTCGCGGCCGCGGTCACGGCGGTGCACGCCGGGCTGTGCGAAGTCGTTCTCGTATATCACGCGGCCTACCGGCTGCCCTGGAACACCGCCGCCTCGCTGAAGGACCCGTTCCGCCGGCCGGCGAGCGCGGTCGCGCCACCGCCTCCGGAGCTCATCGCGGGCAGCGTCGGGTACACAGCCTGGGCGTCGCGTTACATCCACGAGTTCAAGGTGCCGAAGGAACACTTCGGCTACATCGCCCTGAACGACCGCGCCTGTGCCGCGCTGAACCCGGCGGCGGCGTTGCGCGAGCCCATCACCATGGACGACTATCTGTCGGCCCGGATGATCCGGTGGCCGTTGAGCCTGCTGGACATGGATGTCCCCGTCGACGGGGCCGATGCCTTCGTCATCACCACCGCCGAACGGGCGAGGGACCTTCCCCTCACTCCGGTCCTGGTGGACGCGGTGGCCTTCGGCGCGACCGCACACAACGACGAGGAGCAGACCGACGGGCTGCGCCACCACGGACAGCACGTGACGGTCGCCGCGCTCCGGGACCGCAGCTCCTTCTGGATCGACGACGTCGACGTCTACTTCCCCTACGACGGCTTCACGCCCATCGCGCTGAACTGGTTCGAGAACACGGGCTGGTGCGGCCCGGGAGAGGCCGGGTGGTTCCTCGCCGACCACCGCGATCCGGTGACGGGACGGATCCTCATCAACGRGCGCGTCGCGGTGAATCCGCACGGGGGCTCCCTGTCGGAGGGCGGGACGCAGGGATCCGGCCATGTCCGGGAGGCGGTGCACCAACTGCAGGGCCTCGTGGGGGAGCGCCAGGTGCCCGACGCGCGCCGCGCCCTGCTGACGATCGGCGGCTTCTTCTTCAACGCGCAGGGATTGACCCTGCGCAGGGACTGAGCGCTTCCGCGGCCGAACGTCGGTGGGTCGGTGTCCTGGGACACCGACCCACCGACGTTCGACGCCTGCTCGACCTGGCCGGTCAGCGTCCCGCGCCGAGTGCGGTGCCGCCGGGGTAGCTCCCGCCTCCGTACCGGGCGTCGAGTGCCTCATAGTCGATGGCGCCGGCGGGCGTCCTGGGAATCTGCTCGGCGAACTCGACGGTCTTGGGCTTCTTGTAGGTGGCGATCGCCCCTCGGACATGCTCGATCAGCTCGGCCGCCGTCTCGGGCGTGGCGTTGGTCGGATCGGCGGGCACCACGATCGCCTTCACGTCCTGCAGCCACCGCTCGTTCGGAATGCCGATGACGGCCGCTTCGCGGACAGCTGGGTGGCTCGTGAGCGCCAGCTCCACCTCGGCGGGGAAGATGTTCTCGGCGCCCGACTTGATCATCCGGGTCATGGTGCCCATGAAGGTGATGCTGCCGTCCGGCTCCCGACGTCCCAGGTCGCGGGTGTGCCACCAGCCGTGGGCCCAGCGCTCCTCGTTCTGCTCGGGGCGGTTCCAGTAGCCCAGGTGYACCACGTCGCCGCGGGCGCAGATCTCGCCGGTCTCGCCGGTCGCCACCTCCTGCCCGTCGGGGCCGAGCAGCCGGATCTGGAGCACGGGGGAGGGACGCCCGGCGTTGGCGCCGCCGAGCCCGAAGCAGCGCAGGATGTTCATGCCCGTGAGCTCGGTCTGGCCGTAGCCCTGCCCCATGCCGCCGCCGTACTCGGCGAACGGACTGGAATCCGCGGGGATCGTGTCGTTCCACAGCGGCGCGGCGAAGGTGGCTCGCAGCGCGGAGAGATCGAGCTTCGCCGTCTGGTTGAGGCTGGTGACCTCGGCGATCGTCGCCGGCATCAGGTAGGCGCGGGTGCACCGCTCCTGCGCGAGCACCCGAAGCACCTCGGCTCCGGTGACCCGGGGGATGACCACGTTGGTCCCACCGCACATCAGGGTCGGAATGCCGAAGAACTGGAAGTTGCCGATATGGAACATCGGCCCGGAGTTCAGGAAGACGGTGTCGGCGTCGATGTCACCGACCCCCGCGATGGTCGTGCCCATGCTGATCAGGTTCGCCTGCGTGATCATCGAACCGCACTGGCGACCGGTGATCGCCGCGGTGTAGATCACCAGCAGCGCCGAGTCGGGTGAGATCTCCTCGGCCGGGTCTGTCGTGTCGCCGCCCGCCAGGAAGGCCTCGTAGGTGTCCGGGCCGGTCGCGTCGTGCTGAAGCCAGACCGCCTTGTGGCGGTCACCCACGAGGTCGCGCGCGGCGCGCACGGTCTCGCCGACCTCCTCCTCCTGCCAGATGATGACCGCGGGGCTGAAGTCCTCGATGGCGAAGGCCATTTCGCCGGGCGACCAACGCCAGTAGCCGGGGCACACCATCGCCCCGATCTTCGCGGCGGCTCCGAGCAGCTCGTAGACGCGGCTGGAGTTCTGCCCGAGCCACAGGATCCGGTCGGATTGCCCGACGCCGGAGGCCTTCAGCGCGTTCGCGAGTCTGGTGACGCGGTCGTCGACCTCGGCCCAGGTCAGGCGACTGTCGCCGTCGACGAGGGCGACACGGTCGGGAAAGGACCGGCGGTGATCACGCAGGACATCGCCGAGGGTGAGACGGCTCACTGGCATGGGCAACCTTCCGTCGCGTGGACTGATGCGGACGGAGCCGGCCAGGTCGCGTCCGGGTGCCGCCACGAGTCGCGGCCACGGACCCGTGCCGTTCACCGACGACACGGCTCCCCGCTTGCCGGGCAGGCCCTTGCGTCACCAGCCCATTATACAGTCAAATTAATTATCTAATTAGGAGGCGGTTGCCTCGGTTGCCGGCCCGGCGGGGCCGTCTGAGTGCGGGCCGGCAACCGCCCCGCACTCAGACGGGGGTGCTGTCGGAACCGCCGACGTAGCGGTTGAAGACGTCATCGGAGACAAGCGCCGCCGAGGGCCCGCTGTAGACGATCTCCCCACGCCGCATCACATACGCGGTGGTGGCGATCGCCAGCGCACGCACGACGAACTGGTCGACCAGCAGCAGCGCCGTGCCCTCGCCCGTGACGTTCTCCAGGAACGCGAAGATCTCGTCGACGATGACCGGCGCGAGTCCGAGCGAGGCCTCGTCCACCAGGATCAGGCTCGGCTGGCGCACGTAGGCCTGAGCCATGGCCAGCATTTGCTGCTGCCCCCCGCTCATCGTCCCCGCGGCCTGGCCGAGCCGCTCGCCGAGCACCGGAAAGGCCTCGACCGCACGCTGGATCGCGAGCTTCTCACCGCCCGGCCGCGACTGCATGACGAGGTTCTCGCGCACCGTCAGATTCCGGAACACCCCCCGGCCCTCGGGGATGTGGCCCAGGCCGTGTGCCGCTCGCCGGTGCGGCGGCAGCCGGGTCACATCCGTGCCCGCGAGCTCGATGCGCCCGCCGCTGGGCCGGATGAGCCCGGAAACCGTGCGCAACAACGTCGTCTTACCAGCCCCGTTGGCGCCCAGCAGCGCCACCACCGACGACTTCGGCACGGTCAGCGAGACCCCGCGCAGGACCGTCGTCTCCCCGTAGCCGCTGGCCACCTCGTGCACCGAGAGGGCGGGTGGGGAGCCAGGCGCATCGGCGTCGGCGGCGGCCGGCGCCTCGGTGGGCTGCTCGGACGTCGTGGAGGTTGTCATCGCGCCGCCTCCTGCGATGTCTGTGGGTTCGGGGTCCCGCTGTCGGCCGGAGCCGCGGCCGTGGTCGTCGCCGATGGGGCAGCGGACACACCGGCCATCTCCGGTGTCCCCGTGGCCGCCGGCAGCTCGGGTGCGTCGACCTCCTCCAGTTCGGGGGCGGGATGCTCCGCGTCCGAACCGAGGTAGGCGGTCCGCACCTTCTCACTCGCCCGCATCTCGGCGGCGTTGCCCTCGAACAGCAGCTCCCCGAAGTCGAGGACGTAGATGTACTGGCAGATCCTCATGACAAGCGCCATGTCATGTTCGACGATCAGGACTCCGACCCCGCGCTCGGCGACGACGCGCTCGATAACCCGTGCGAAGGCCTCGGTCTCGGTCCGGTCCAGGCCGGAGGACGGCTCGTCCAGCAGCAGCATCGTGAAGGGCCCGGCCAGACAGCGGGCGAGCTCGACCAGCCGTCGCTGGCCCGTCGACAGCTCGCCGACCTGGCGGTCGGCCAGATCCGTGATGCCGCACAGCTCCATGGCCGCCGACGCGGCCGCCCTGGTCTCCCGCCACTCGGTCGGCGTGGCGACCAGCTGCCGGATCACGTTCGCGCCGGCGAGCCCACACTCGCGTCCCAGCGCCACGTTCTCGGCGACGGTCAGCGACTCGCAGAGCTCGATGAGCTGGAAGGTGCGCCCGATCCCGGCTCGGCCGCGGGCGGCCTGGCCGGAGCGCGAGATGTCGCGGTCGCCGAGGTGGAGCCGGCCGGAGGTGGGCCGGATCAGCCCGGTGCAGGCGTTAAACGTGGTGGTCTTGCCCGCGCCGTTGGGCCCGATGAGACCGGTGATCCGGCCGGGTGCGGCCTGCAGAGCGAGGTCGCGAACCGCGACGAGACCACCGAAGCGCACGGTCAGGTTCTCGACCCGCAGCCCGTTGGCTACGGCGGGCCCGCTGGCCTGCGCGGGCACGACCGGCGCCGTGGCCGGCACCGGAACTTCGGTCGGTGTCTCGGTCGGTGTCGGTGTCTCGGCCGCGACGGGAGTCTCGGTCGGCACCGGAGCCGTGATGCCAGCAGTGGGCGTTCCGCCCCCGGAGCCCGCTGCAGGCACGGTACGGGGCCGGCCGAGTCTCTCCAGCGCGGCCCGTAGCCGTGCCGGCATGGGTGGGGTACCACCCTGCATCGCGACCACTATCGCGAAGAACCCGAACAGCGCGTTCATGATGTACGTCGTGTTCTCGCCGGGCAGGTAGGCCGGAATCACCGCGAGGATTCCAGCGAACAGGGCGTACCAGGGCTCACCGAACGGGGCCAACGCGAGGATGGCGAGCAGGATCACCGAGTTGAAGGACGAGTAGTGCGAGTCGGTGGTCGCCGCGGCGGTGACCGTGGAGCCATACAGAATGCCGGCGATGCCCGCGAGGAAGGCCGACAAGCAGAACACGATGAGTCGGGTGACATTGGTGCTCTGGCCCAGCGTCGACATCGCCGTCGGCGACTCGGACATGCCTCTGAGCACCCTGCCGAGCCGGGCACGGTGCACGGCGACCATGAGCCCGGAGAAGACTACGACGAAGGCGAGTACGACGTAGTAGTAGGCCGTGTCGCCCTCGGCGAAGGACGGCCTCGGCATCAGGCGGCCGGACTCCAGGGGCGTGAACATGAAGTTCTGCGAATAGAACAGCCGCTCCACCATGATGCCGAAGCCCAGGGTGGCGAGGGCCAGGAAGAGCCCGGAGAGCCGGATCGCCGGCAGCGCGAGCAGCGCGCCGACGGGGACGACGATCAGCCCGCCGAGCAGGAGGGCCAGCAGCCAGGGGATGCCGTGGTCGACGGCGAGCTGCGAGAACGCCACGGCCCCGATCGCCGCGAAGGCGGAGTGGCACAGCGAGACCTGACCGGATGTCCGCACGAGCAGGCCGAGGGAGAGCAGCATGACGACCTGGGTCAGGCCGACGGTGTAGAAGGTGAGCTTCGCTCCGGCGAAGGTGGGGACGAGGGCCAGCGGCACGAGTACGACGAGCCCGGTGACGGTGCGGACCCGCAGTGGTGCCCGCCACTGAGCCCTGGGTCTGGCCTCGTGCCTGGAAGGCGGCAGCAGCCTTTGCTTCGGCAGGACCAGCAGGACGGCGAAGAGGATGAGGAACGGCAGGCTCGGTGGCAGCCCCGCCAGCCAGCTCACGTCGAGGACGTAGTTCTTCGTGATGTCCGAGCCGACACCGAGCAGCAGCCCGCCGAAGAAGGTCAGCGGAATGCTGGAGAACGCCCCGAGCGCGGCGGCGCCCAGTGCCTCGACCACGAGGAACGTCAGGGCGATTCCGTCGAGGCCCACCAGTGGAAGCACCAGGACACCGGACAGGGCTGCCAGCGTGGAACCGATGGTCCAGGCGGTGCGGCGCACCCGGGACGGGTTCGTGCCCAGCAGGTCGAGCAGGGCCGGGTCGTCCACGACCGCCCGCATGGCGACGCCGGTGCGGGAGAACCGGAAAAGCGCGTAGAAGATTCCGACGAGCACCGCCGCGGTGACCGCGACTATCACGAACTTGTACTGGACCCGCGTTCCGCCGAGCTCGAATCCGCCGTTGCCACCGGGCAGGAAGTTGCGGACGTTGATCGGGTCAGGACCGTACTTGATGGTGCCTAGGCCCTGGACGAGCAGGATGAGGCCGATCGTCCCGACGATCTTCAGGGCTGTGCGCTGCGGGGCCAGGCGGCGGGAGACGAGCTCMATCGCGAGACCCATCAACGGGCCGGCTATCAGCACGGCGACGGCCGCGGATACCTTCCAGTCGAGCCCCTGGTCAACGTGTAACCAGTAGAAGAGGTAAGAGGCGGCCGTGGCCAGAGCGCCGTGGCCGAAGTTGAAGATGCCGGATGTCTTGTAGGTCAGGACCAGCCCGGTCCCGGTCAGGCCGTAGACGGCGCCGATCGCGATGCCGCTGATGATGAACGGCAGTAGGTCACTCATGGTTGCGCCTCACTGTGGCGAGGTACGGAACCGCTCGGTCATGGGACGACCGGCGTGAGCTCGGGGTCCCGCCGCATCGGTGCGGCGGGACCCCGAGCGCGGACTCAGGAACTGAGGGCGAGGCAGTCGCTCTTGAGGTCGCCGCTGGCGACACTGTTGCCGGACGGGCCGTCGAGAGGCGCCGCGCCGAACTTGCCGTCCTCGTAGCGGTACAGCCAGACGCAGTCGAGCGGGGGGGCCGGCTCGCCCTCCGTGTAGGTGACCTTCTTCGAGAGCAGGCCGCCGAGGTCGAAGTCCTTGAGTGTGTAGAGGCCGGTGAACACGTCCGCGCGGGTCGGGCTGTCGCCCACCTTCGCCATCGCGGCGCGGATCACCTGGAGACCCGCCCACGCCGCGGTCGCGCCCGGGTTCTCGTAGTCGGCGTCCGGCTTGAACTCCTTCATCGCGTCGCGGAATTCAGCCGCCGCCGGAGCGTCCGCCCACCAGGGGAAACCGTTGAGGCCACCGGCGAGCCGGATGCCGTCGATCTCGGTGAGAGTGCGGTTCAGGGCGCCGGCGGTGGCGCCGATCCACTCGGTGTACCCCTGCGCGTCGCAGTCGGCCACGAGGCGGCTGCCCGCCGCCGGGGGGATACCCAGCTGCATGTAGTCGGTCTTGGCCCCGATGATCTTCAGGCATTCGGCCGTGTAGCTCGGCGCGGTGGAGGAGACCTCGAAGGCTCCACCCAGAGTGAGGCCGAACTGCTTCGTACCTACGTCATAGATCGCCTTGGAGGCCTTGCAAGCCGCGACCTCGGCGCAGACCACCCCGGTCCACGTCTTCGCCCCGACCGCCTTCGAGGAGGCGAACTGCGCGAGAATGTTGGTGATACCCGACTGGGGACCGGTGGCGAAGTAGTTCGTCAGCTTGCCCCACACCTCGGGGCTGTAGCCGGTGGAGCCCACGACGGCCACGTCCTTGCCGCCGAGGACCGCGGCCTGGGGCGCCTCGGTGTTCGCCGACGCCATGGTGATTGCCAGGACGCCGGAGTCGGACAGCAGCTCCTTCGCGGCGGCGCTGGCGGCCGCGGAGTCGCTCTTGGTGTCCTTGAGCACGACAGTAACCGGGTGGCCGTTGAGGCCGCCGTTCGTGTTGACCCAGTCGGCCCAGGCCTCGGCGACCGGTCCGGCCGACGCGTCAGCGGTGCTGCTGGTGCCGGTGCTGGCGACCAGCACGCCGATCTTGATCTCCGACTTCGTGAGCGCCGCCCGCGCGGCGTCGACGTCGGGGCCGTCACCGCCGCTGTCGGATCCGCACGCCCCCACAACCAAGGCTAAAGCCGCCGTCATGGCGACGGCGGCGGACCTTCGGCCGGACCTGAATGTGATCACTCGTGTTGCTCCCGCTGGGTGTCGTGGTCGGTGTCGTTGGCACTGTCAGAACGGACCGTCGGGCGCTGTCACTGCCCTCACCGGGCCCATGACCAGCCCGGACGCTTCCGGGGAATGTAACGGAGGTCATAGTATAAGTAAAATAATTATCTACCGCTATCGGCCCACTCTGTCGCCTGGCGAATGACGGTCGGCGGGCCGCCATCGTCGGAGATCGGGCTGGAAGCCGTCAACGCGGCGACGCAGGCTGAGCGCTGCGTGGTCGACTCCCTGCGGAAGGTGCTGCACGTTCGGGGTCCGAGGGGCTTGACCCCGAGAGATTAAAGAGATTACTTATTTTGATAAGTGTCTGGTGGGTGTGGGGGCACCGCCGGACCCGGCGGGCGAAGGGAACACCATGACCGAGACTCGGGAGGGCGATCTCGCCACGCGCGTTGCCGCGATCGAGGCCAGGCTCGACATCGGTCAGCTGCCCATGCGCTACGCCCTGGCGGTCGACGGCCGCGACGTCGACGGGTGGGTCCGCCTGTTCGTCCCCGACGTCCGGGTCACGCGGGAGACCTCCGGCCGCGATGCGCTCCGGGAGCACATCAGCGAGCAGCTGAGCTGGTTCTACCGGTCCGTCCACCAGATCTGCGGCCACCGCATCGAGCTCGACTCGCCGGACTCCGCCCGGGGCAGCGTCTACTGCCGCGCCGAGCTCGAGGTCGGTGACCGGTGGATCGTGATGGCCATCTGCTACTTCGACGAGTACCGCCGGGTGGAGGGCGAGTGGCTGTTCCAGAGCCGCCGTGAACGGCATTGGTACGCCGCGGACGTCGTGGAACGCCCACAGGAGGTCGCTTTCGACAGCTGGCCGGTCTCCGGTCTCCGGCCCGGGCTGCCCGCGGCCTTCCCCTCCTGGGACCAGTTCTGGCGCGGCCGCGAGAGTGAGATCGTAACGTCCGCGCAGGTCCGGACAGCCGGTGCTCCCCTGTCATCAGGGGCGCCTGCGGCGCCCTCGGTGGGCGAACTTTCCTGACCCGGCCCGCCTGCCCGTCGCCCGGGCGGAGAACGCGGATCAGAGGCGGGCAGGGCCTACTGGCCGGCCGACGGCGACCCAGAGCTCATCGAGCGGAGTATTGGTGACATCCTCGCCGCCCGCGCGTCCGCCGACCCCGAGCGGGTCGCCGTGCTCTGGGAGCACGGTGCGGACCTCCGCCGGCTGACCTGGGCGGAGCTGCACGCCGTCGCCGTACGTGGTGCGCACTGGCTGCTGGAGCGGACCCGGCCGGGAGCCCGAGTGGCGGTCTGGGCCCCGAACCGGCCGGCCTGGGTGATTCTCGAGTACGCCAGCGCGCTGGCCGGCACTGTGCTCGCTCCGCTGAACCCGGCGCTCGTCGACGCGGAGTGTGAGTACCTGCTGGAAAGCTCGCAGGCCTCCCTGCTCTTCACCGTGCCGGACTCGGCGGGTCGGCCCCTGTTGTCCCGCGCGGACCGGCTTGCCTCGCGGCTGCCGGCCCTCATCGACCTCATCTGGAGCCCTGGGCAGCGGACCTCGCCGCCGCCGCCCCGCCGCTGACCGTCGGCGGGTTGCCCCGGGTCGGGGCCGAGGACCCGTTTCTCGTCCAGTTCACCTTGGGCACGACTGGCCGCCCGAAGGGCGCGCCGATCAGCCACCTCGCGGCGTTCAACAGCGCGCGGATGTCCGCGTGGGCAATGCAGCCGACAGACGACGAGGTGTGGTGCGCGTGCCTGCCACTGCACCATGTCGGTGGGTCGGTCAGCGTTCTGTTGGACACCCTCCTGCGGCTGCTGGAGCGGACCCGGGCGACCCACACCGGCTTCGTGCCCACCGTGCTGCGGCGCATCATTTACCATCCTCGGTTCGCCGAGGCCGACTTGGGCGCGCTGCGGACGATGATGGGCGGCGGCGCTTCGGTGCCCGCCACCCTTGTCCACGAGCTGGAGAGCAGGCTCGGCGCGACAGTCCTGATCGGCTATGCAGTCGGAGTCGGTGTCGATCTCGCAGACCGCGATGGACGACCCAGCCGAGGTCGAGGCCACCTCCGTGGGCCGGCCGCTGCCCCACCGGGAGGTCAGCGTCCAGCGCCTCGCCTGGGACGTCCCCGGCGAGCCCGGCGAGTTCGCGGCGTCCCGGAGGTGGTCATCCGCGGCGGTGAGAACATCTACCCCCGCGAGGTGGAGGAAGCATTGCTGGGACATCCCGAGATCGCCGAGGTGGCGGTCGTGGGGGTGCCGGACGAGCTGTGGGGTGAGCAGGTCGCGGCCTTCGTCCGGCTGACCGCTCGCGCCGTTCAAAGTGCCCACGGTGTGGCGGACCGTCGACACCTTTCCGATGACCGCGTCGCAGAAGATCCGCGAGAACGTGCTGCGGGACCAGCTTCCCGTCCCGCCGTTGCCCGGAGGGACGGGAAGCCCGGTCTCGCCGGGCTGAGCCCCGCGGGGACTCGCCTCAGCTCACGCGCTCAGACTCCCGCGCGGGCGAGGAGCCGCTCGTGGTAGACGGCCGGGCCGCCGAAAAGCAGCTGGGATGACTTCGCGCGGCGGTAGTAGAGGTGGGCGGCATGCTCCCAGGTGAAGCCGATACCCCCGTGGACCTGGATGTTCTCGGCGGCGACAGCCATGAATCCCTCGGAGCAGACCACATGCGCGACGGCGGCCGCCACAGCCGGTTCCGGCGCCCCCTCGACCCCGTCGAGCGCCGCGGCGGCCTCCCGGGCGGCGGCGTCGGCGATCTGGACCCGGGTGAGCATGTCCGCGCACTTGTGCTTGACGGCCTGGAAGGTGCCGATGGGCCGGCCGAACTGCATCCGCTCCTTGGCGTAGGAGGTGCTGGCCTCCAGGCAGGCCCGCGCGGCACCGGCCTGCTCCGCGGCGAGGGCCGTCGTCGCGACGTCCAGCACCCGTCCGACGACCTGGGCCGCGGAGCCCGGCTCGCCGACCACGGTGGCCGGGGTTCCGGCGAAGTTGAGGCGGGCGAAGCGGCGGGTCAGGTCGAGCGTGCGCAGCCCCGTCCGGGTGAGGCCGGGCGCCGCGCCGTCTACGGCGAACAGGGCCGGGCCGTCTTTGGTGTCCGCGACGACGAGCACCACGTCCGCGGTGGATCCGTCGAGGACGAGCGGCGCGCTGCCGTCGAGCGTGATGGAGCGCCCGCCCGCGGCGGTGGCGGTGACACCCAGGAGCCCGGCTGCGGAGGCGACCTCCCAGTGGCCGTCGCGGTCGGGGACGGCCAGGGTGGCGGTCGTGGTGCCGGCTGCGACGCCGGGCAGGATCCGGCCGGCGGCCTCGGCGTCGCCGGCGGCGACCAGGGCGGTGCCGGCGAGGACGACGGAGGAGAAGAAGGGCGCCGGCAGCAGCGCGCGGCCGAGCTCCTCCAGGACCACGCCGAGCGCGACGTACCCGAAGCCGTCGCCGCCGTACTCCTCGGGCAGGGCCAGTGACTGCAGGCCGAGCTGCTCGGCCATCTGCGTCCAGACCTTCTCGTCGTACCCGCGGTCGGAGACGATGGCGGCGCGCACCGCGGCCTCGTGCGACTTGGTGGCCAGGAAGTCCCGGATGGCGCTGCGCAGCTCCTCGAGCTCGGTGCCGTCAGCCTCGCCGCCGGTGGTGCCGGCGCTCTCGCTCATGCTCCCGTCCTTCCCGATCGGCGTAGCTCCCGGAACGGCGATTTGGTGTCGATCCCGGGTTCCTTCGGCAGGCCGAGTACCCGCTCGGCCAGGATGTTCTTCATGATCTCCTCGGTGCCGCCCAGAATGCGCAGCGCCGGGGTGGACAGCAAGAGCTCTGTCCAGGAGAAGGCACCCCACTCGCCGGTGTCGGCGATCAGCTTCGGCCCGATGATCTCGGCGGCGAAGTGGGCGCCCCGGATGAGGTTCTGCGCGTACATGAGCTTGCCGACCGAGCCCTCCGGCCCCGGCTGCACACCCGCGCGCAGCCGGCGCATGGACTGGCGGTTCAGATACTCCGTAGCGGTCTGGTCCGCGTAGATCTCGGCCAGCCGGCGGCGGGCGGCAGGGTCGTCGAGCCGGCCGTTGGCGCGCATGAGCTCGGTGAGGAAGGCCAGCGACACCGCGTGGGAGGCGGGGCCGCCGCCCTCGCTGCCGACGCTGGCGCGCTCGTTCATCAGGGTGGTCAGCGCCACCCCCCAGCCGCCGTCGACCGCCCCGAGCCGGTGGTCGTCGGGGACGACGACGTCGGTGAGGAACACCTCGTTGAAGTCCGCGCCGCCGCTCATCTGACGCAGCGGGCGGATGTCGACGCCCGGTGCGGACAGGTCGACGATGAAGGCGGTGATGCCCCGGTGCTTGGGCCTGTCCGGATCAGACCGACACAACGCCAGGCCGATTTGGGCGTGGTGGGCGACCGACGTCCAAACCTTCTGCCCGTTGAGCACCCAGGTGTCACCGTCGCGGACGGCTCTGGTCTCCAGGCTGGCAAGGTCCGAGCCGGCGGCCGGCTCGCTGAACAGCTGACAGGCGATGATCTCACCCGAGTACATCGCCGGCAGGTAGCGCCGTCTGAGCTCGTCCGTGCCGTGGGTGAGGATCGTCGGTCCGATCATGCCGAGACCGATCAGCGAGAGCACGCCCGTGTCCGGAACCGCGTACTCCGCCTCCAGCGCGTCGTAGACGAGCGCGTGGACGGAGCTCAGGCCGCGGCCGCCGAACTCGGCCGGCCCGGTGATCCACCCGAAGCCGTTGTCGTATCGATGCTTCTGCCACGCCTTCGCCTCGGCGACCGCAGCAGCCTCGACCTCGGGCGGGTCCGTGCTGAAGTAGGTGATGCGGTCCTCGCCGATTCCCCACTCCACGGCCTGGCCGCCGCTATCGCGCCGGGTGGCGTTGGCATCGAGGAACGCCCGGGCCTCGGCGAGGAAGTCTTTGAGATCATCTGACATCGGTGTCTCCTCAGGATCACCAGGGGGTGTCGGCGGTGGCTGGTGCTCGCGCTAGTCGCCCATGCTGAGCCCGCCGTCGACGGTCACCACCGATCCGGTGATGTAGCCCGCCTGCTCGTCGAGCAGGAAAGCGACGGCGTGCGCAAGCTCCGCCGGCTCGCCTCTCCGCCCGACCGGGATCATGTTCCGGATGGCGGTCTGTGCCCGGGGCGACATCGCGTTGGTCATGTCCGTCTCGAAGACACCGGGCACGACGAGATTGACCGTGATGCCCCTGCGCGCGACGGCCCGCGCCAGCGAGCGGGTCATCCCGTGCAGCCCAGCCTTGGCCGCGCCGTAGCCGACCTGGGTGGGGGTCCCCATCGCCGCCGTCACCGAGCCGACGTTGACGATGCGCCCGTAGCCCTGCTCCTCCATCGGTCCGAGCGCGGCCTGCGCCAGGTGCCAGGGCCCGGACAGGTTGATCCGCAGGGCCTGGTCCCACTCGTCCGCCGTCATGTCGCGTGCGTTGTTCTCGATGAGCAGCCCGGCGTTGTTGACCAGGTGGTCGAGGCGCCCGTGCTCCGCGACCACCCGGGTCACCAGATCGCGGCAGAAGTCCCGGTCGCCGATGTCACCGGCATGCACGCTGACCGAGCCGCCGGCGTTGCTCGCCCGTTCCCGCAGCGCGTGGGCCGCGTCGTGGTTGCCCGCGTACACGGCGACGACGTGCGACCCCCTCGCGGCGAGCAGCTCGCTGACACCGGCCCCGATGCCGCGGGTGCCTCCCGTGACGACTGTGACGCGCCCCTTCACCCGCTTCCTCCCTTTCTGGCCGCTCCAATTTCGATCTCGTTGATGTCTGGTCCTTCCGTCGGGCGGCGCGGCTCATGTCCGCATGTAGGCGCCGCACGCGACGTTGACGATCTCCCCGGTGATGCATCGGGCGCGGTCACCGGCGAGGAAGGCGATGGTCTCGGCGAGATCGTCCGCGTTCGGCATCCACGGCAGTACGCCCAGGTTGTCGGCGTCCTTGAGGATCTCGGGATGTTGGTCGATGAATCTGGTGCCGCGCACCACCCCCATGGCGACGGTGACAGCCCGGATCCCGTACGGGCCGCCCTCGTGCGCGACCGAGCGGGTCAGGACGTTGAGCCCGCCCTTGGTGATCGCGTAGGGGCTCTCGATGCCGTTGCCGCCGACGTCTGGAGCGTACGACGACACATTGACCACCACGCCGCGCCGCCGGTCGCGCATCACGGGCAGCAGCCGCCGGCACAGGTACCACGGCCCGGTGAGGTTGATGTCGACCGTCCGGTCCCAGATGGCCGGGTCGTAGTCGAAGTGGTCACCCACCACGTTGTACGCGGCGTTGTTGACCAGGACGTCGACGGTGCCATGGTCGGGCAGGACCCGGTCGAGGACCCGGTCGATCGCCGAGCGGTCGCCGACGTCCATCGGGTGCCCGACGACGGTCGCATGCCTGTGCAGCTCACCCAGCTTCGCGGCGACCGAGAGGGTCCGGCCCTCGTGCCGGTCGGTGACGACGACCGTCGCACCGCCGGCGGCGAACCTGGYGGCCGTTGCCTCGCCGATGCCCGCGCCGGCGGCGGCGGTGACCAGGACCACCCTCCCGGCGAACTCGTCGGGATCGATGACGGGCGGTAGCGCGGGCTCGTCCACCTCGGGGGACCTCCTCGTTCCGTGAACGGGCCGGCGCTCCGGGCAGTGTCGGTGATCTTGCGGCCGGCGAGTTAAGAGATAAATTAACACAACGATT
Source organism: Frankia sp. CcI49 (assembly GCF_001983215.1). Lineage (NCBI taxonomy): Bacteria > Bacillati > Actinomycetota > Actinomycetes > Frankiales > Frankiaceae > Frankia > Frankia sp. CcI49. Next base: position 176,912 of record NZ_MOWP01000032.1, on the reverse strand, counting down.
CCGGCTTGCGGGCGAGGTGTCCGATCGGTTACTCGCGGCGATCGAGTTCTGCCGTGGTGTTGGGCGGTGGTGGCGCGAGCCTGGCTGGAGTCTGTGCCAATAATCTTCAGTTCTTCTTAATAAGACATATGATTAAGTTGGTTGGGTCAGGTCGGGTCGGGTATCGAGCGTCGTCGCATCCCCGGGGTCGGCCGGATGTTCGCCAGGGCACGTTCGCGGAGTGTGGTGCGGTGGCCTGCTGCCCGCGCCGCGGGGAGAGGAGTCGGATGTGGGACGGGTAGCGATGGTCACCGGGGCCGTGCGAGGGATCGGAGCGGCGATCGCGGAAGGCCTCGCCGAGGCCGGCCACGACGTCGCGGTGCTGGATCTGGACGGCGAGGCAGCGAGGAAGACTGCGGCCGAAATCGCGGAGCGCTTCGGGATCCGGGCGGTCGGAGCCGCAGTCGACATCGCCGACCGCGCAAGTGTGYCCGACGCGTTGTCGGAGGTGACCGCCGCGCTGGGGCCGGTCGAGGTGCTGGTGAACAACGCCGGGGTCGACGTGATCAAGCCGTTCCTCGAGTCGACCGAGGAGGAGTGGACCCGGATCGTCGGGGTCAACCTGCTTGGAACGGTTCGGATCACCCGTGCAGTGTTGGACTCGATGGTCGAGCGGGGCTGGGGGCGCATCGTGATGATCGCCTCGGACGCCGGCCGAGTTGGTTCCTCCGGCGAAGTCGTCTACAGCGGCAGCAAGGGCGGTGTGATTGCGTTCGGGAAGGCGCTGGCGCGTGAGGTGGCGCGGCATGGCGTCACCGTCAACAGTGTGTGCCCCGGCCCGACGGACACCGCGCTGCTCGACCAGGTCGCGCAGGCGAACCAGCGGCTGTACGACGGACTTGCCAAGGCGATCCCGCTGCGCCGGATCGGCAACCCCCAGGACATCGCCCCGGCCGTCGCCTTTCTCGCCTCCGAGGGTGCGGGTTACGTGACCGGCCAGACGCTTTCCGTCAGTGGCGGCCTTACGATGGCCTGAGCCGGTATGCGTGTCGGACTGCGCGTGCCCCGGGCGCTGTTTACCTCCGGTGGGCTGCCGCCGGCCGTGGCACTGGCGGAGGAGGCCGGCCTCGATCTCCTATGCGTCGGCGACCACATCACCTTTCAAGGTGGCCAGGGCGGGGACGGCCTCATCCAGGCCGCCGCACTGGCCGCCCTGGCGACCAGGACCGAGCTGTCGGTCGGGGTCTACCAGCTCGCGCTGCGTCATCCGGTCGCGGTTGCCCGCCAACTCGTCGACGTCGCCGGCCTGTCGCCGGCGGGCCTCACACTCGGCGTCGGCGCTGGCGGAGAGGACCGGAGTGAGTCCGCGGCTGTCGGCGTGGACCCAGCCTCGCGCGGGCGGCGCCTGGACGAAGCCCTCACGGTCCTGCGCTCGCTGCTGACCGGCACACCGCTTGACCACAATGGGGAGTTCTTCGCCCTCGACGGTGTATCCGTCTGCCCCGCGCCGCAGCGCCCGGTATCGATCGTCGTCGGCGGCCGGTCGGACGCCGCGCTGCGCCGGGCCGGCCGACTCGGTGACGGGTGGCTCGGTCTGTGGGTCTCCGATCGCCGCTTCGCTGCGGCGGTGCGGCAGGTGGAGACGATCGCGGCGGACGCGGGGAGGAGCGGCGTCCACTGGCGGCACGGCCTGCAGGTGTGGTGCGGCTTCGGCGCGGACCGGGCGGAGGCCACCCGCCTGCTTGCCGCCGAGATGGAGACGCTCTACCGGCTGCCCTTCGAGACGTTCGCGCGGTGGTGCCCGGCCGGCCGGCCGGAGGAGGTCGCTGAGTTCCTGGCGCCCTACGCTGCGGCCGGTGTCACCGAGGTGAACCTGATCTCCGTGGCCAGCGATCCGTTGGCGGCGGTCGCCGCAGCCGGCCAGGTGCGAGCCCTGCTGGTCAGCTAAACCGGGCCGGGCGACAACGCCGCCCGGCCCGGCGGTGGTCATGGCATGGGCCGTGGCTCCCGGGGGAGCCCCAGCACCGATTCGGCGATGATGTTGCGTTGGATCTCGGATGTCCCGGCGTAGATGGTTCCGGCGCGGGCGTTCATCCACACCCCGGCCCACGACGCCGTCGAACTTGACGGCACTCCCGGATCATCGGCCCGGTACGCCCGTAGGGGCGCGCGGCCGCGGAGAACCTGGCCGTGCAGCCCGAGGATGTCCTGGGCCAGCTCGGTGACTCGCTGGTGGTACTCGCTCCAGTAGAGCTTCGACACGGACGCGGTGGCGCCGAGGTCGGAGCCCTTGGCGAGGCCGGTGAGCACGCGGTAGCCGAGATGGCGCATGACCTCGACCCGGGTCACCGCATCGGCCAGCCGCTGGCGGATCAGCGGGTCGGCGGCGGTGCCGTTCTCCCTGGCCAGACGAATGAGGCGGTCGAGCTCCGCGCGGAACATGATTGGGTTGGTGGCGGCCTCTTCGCCCCGCTCGTGGCCGAGTAGCGCGGTCGCGATCTTCCAGCCCTCCCCGGGCCGGCCGACGATGTTCTCCGCCGGGGTGCGTGCGTCGGTGAACCAGACCTCGCAGAAGTCGCTCTCGCCGGTCATCTGGCGGATGCGCCGGATCTCGATTCCCGGCTGGTCGATCGGCACGAGAAGGAAACTGATCCCCCGGTTGCGGGCGGAGCCGGGGTCGGTCCGGGCGAGCACGAAGATCCAGTCGGCGTCGAACGCGTGGGAGGTCCAGACCTTCTGGCCGTTGAGGACCCACGCGCCGCCGTCGAGGCGGGCGCGGGTGCGCAGCGAGGCCAGGTCCGAGCCCGCGTCGGGTTCGGAGTAGCCCTGGCACCAGTGCTCGGCCCCGGACAGGATGGGAGGCAGGAACCGGGCCTTCTGTTCGGGTGTCCCGAATCGCAGCAGCGTGGACCCGAGCATCTTGACCGCGTAGGTGTCGTAGGGCGCCCCGTAGGGCACACCGGCGCGGGCGAGCTCCTCGACCAGCGCCACCTGGTGTAGCCGCGAAAGCCCGCGGCCGCCGTACGCGACGGGCCAGGTGACGCCGAGCAGCCGGCGGCGGTACAGGGTGGCGCGCCAGGTCTCGACGAACTCCTCGGCCGCGGCCCGGTCCTCGATGGCGCCGAGGCCGGCGAAGTCTCCGGGGAGCTCCTCGGCAAGCACGGCGCGGACTTCGGCCCGGAAGCTCTCGACGTCCGACGGGTAGCGCAGGTCCATGCCAGAAAGATACACATTATTATGCTGTTTAGGTCCCGCCTGCGCATAGTCTACCTGCTGGTAGCTGTCAGGATTGACAGTGGCTGTCATGCTCTCTATCGTCGTCGTCATGAAGATCGTCCTATGGTCTGACCAGAGCGGCGGGGTGCGGGCGCGGCGTGCGCCGGGCCGCCGATGACGGCCGCCGACGCGCCGAGCACCGGCTCCCCCGCCGCCGCCGACCCGGGGCGCGACAACGTGCTGGTCGACGCCGACGTACTCACCGAATGGGTCGGCGACCGGCTGCCAGGGGTGGGGCAGTCGCTGGTGGTGGAGCGGATGGGCCAGGCCACGGGGATCGGGAACGCGCTCTTCTTCGTGCGCCGTGCCGGCCACGAGTGGGTGCTTCGCCGGCCTTCTGCGGTCGTCAACGCCCCCGGAGCCTCCGACATGGAGCGGGAATGGCGCATCCTGAGCGCACTGGAGGGAACGGCCGTTCCGCACCCCCGGCCGCTGCTGCTCTGCACCGACCCGGCGCCGCTGGGCGCCCCGTTCCTCGTGATGGACAAGGTGGACGGCCTGACGCCCACCGGGGCGCTGCCGCCGCCCTACGACACCGCGCCGGCGCGGCGTGACCTCGCGTTCGCGATGGTGGATGCGGTCGCGGCGCTGGGCGATGTCGACTGGCGGGCCGGGGGTCTGGAAGGCCTTGGCCGCCCCGAGGGGTTCCTCGAACGCCAGGTGCCACGCTGGCTCGCACAGCTCGAGCGCTACCGGGTCCGGAACATCCCCGAACTCGATTTCGTGGCGGACTGGCTGGAGCGCAACCGGCCCTCGATGGGCAGGCCCGGGATCATCCACGGCGACTACAGCCCGTTCAACGTCATGGCGTCCTACCAGGAGACCACCCGCCTGGCAGCGGTGATCGACTGGGACACCGGGACGATCGGTGACCCGCTGCTGGACCTGGGGCACCTGCTGGCGCGGTGGACCGACCCGGGTGAGGAGTACGCGCTCACCGTCGACATCGAGCAGCGTGACGGGCTGCCGACGCGGGCGGAGCTGGCCGCGCGTTACGCCGAGCGCACCGGCCGCGACCTCGGGGCGCTCTCCTACTTCCAGGCGCTGGCACTGTTCAAGCTGGCGATCATTTTGGAGGGCGGGTACGCGCGCAGCGTGCGGCACGGGACCCCGAGCCGGGTCCCGGCATCGATGATCGACCGGCTTGTACGCTTCGCGGCGATCTTCGCCCGAGGTGAGCGCATATGATCGCGGAGACGGAGAACCCCGCCACGCCGCCGACCCGTGCCACACTCGCGCAGGAACGGCGGCGGCAGTACATGGCCCGCGAGATCGAACGGGCGGCCCTGCGCCTGTTCGGTGAGCGCGGCTTCGCCGCCGTCTCGGTGGACGACATTGCCGCCGCGGCCGGGATCTCGCAGCGCACCTTCTTCCGGTACCACCGGAGCAAGGACGACATCCTGCTGGACTACGACCGGCGGATCCAGGACCGGCTGCTGGCCGCCTTCGCCCAGCGCCCGGCAGGCGAGGGCGCGATCACCGCGCTGCGCAACGCCTACCTGGCCACGTCCACGGTCGAGCCGCGCAACCGCCGGGCGGTGATGCTTAGCTCCCGCGTGCTCGCCGACACCCCGGTGCTGTGGACGCGGATGAACGGTGAGCGCGCCGCCCGCACCGGCGAACTGGCCCGCCTCGTCGCGGCGCGGATGGGGGTCGACGCCGACGCCGACCAGCGGCCGAAGGTGGTCGCGGCAGCGATGATGGCGGTCGCCAGTGCCGTGTGGGACGAGTGGACCGCGAGCGGCGGCGAGGGCGACCCGGCGGAGCGCATCACCGCGGCGCTCGACCTCCTGGTCGTCGGCTTCCGCGGGCTGGACGAGATGCGGCCGCCGTCGGGGGGCCGCTCATGAGCGTTCAGGAACTGCCCTGGTGGGCCCGGATGTTCGATCTGACCGGCCGGGTGGCTGTGGTGACGGGCGGGAGCCGGGGGATCGGGCGGGCACTGGTCCTGGCGTTCGCCGCGGCGGGGGCCGACGTGGTCGTGAGCAGCCGCAAGCTCGACGCCTGCCAGGAGGTCGCCCGGGAGGTTGAGAGGACGACCGGGCGTCGGGCGCTGGCCGTGGCCGCGCACGTCGGCCGCTGGGACGACTGCGACCGCCTGGTTGACACGACGTACGCGGAGTTCGGCCGCTGTGACGTCCTGGTCAACAACGCCGGCATGTCGCCGCTGTACCCGGAGCTGACCTCGATCAGCGAGGAGTACTGGGACAAGGTCAGCGCGGTCAACCTGAAGGGCCCCTTCCGCCTCGGGGTCCGGGTCGGGGCTCGGATGGCCGCCTCCGACGGCGGATCGATCATCAACGTCAGCACCATCGGCTCGTTGCGCCCCGGGGCGGACGAGCTGGTGTACGCCTGCGCCAAGGCCGGTCTCAACGCGCTGACGATCGGGCTCGCCGAGGCGTTCGGGCCCCGGGTGCGGGCCAACGCCATCCTGCCCGGCGGGGTGGCCACCGACATCGCCGAGGCATGGACGGACGAGCAGCGCGAGCGGGCCGCCGCCCTCACCACGATGGGGCGGATCGGGGTCCCCGACGACCTCGTCGGGGCGGCGCTGTGGCTGGCCGGGGACGCGTCCGCCTGGGTCAGCGGGATCCTCGTGCGTGTCGACGGTGGCACGTACCGCCAGACGAGCTGACACAGCAGCCACGCGCACCGTCACCACCGGGGCCATCCTGCCGCCGCGCCGGTTCCGGCCCCCGCGCCGGGTCGGAGGCCGCCGAGCCGCGGCTGATGGACCGAGCACACTCAGAGAACTGAGGACACCGTGATCGATTTCGAGATTCCCGCCGACATCAAGGCCCTGCGCGCCACGGTGGCGGCCTTCATCGACGAGCACGTGCTGCCGGCCGAGGCCGAGGTTGGCCACCGGCCCTTCCTGGACATCGTGGCCGAGGTGCGGAAGGAGGCGCGCCGGCAGGGGCTGTGGTGCCCGTTCGTACCGAAGGAGTACGGCGGGATGGGCCTTGGGCATCTCGCGAACGCGATCGTGCAGATCGAGGTGGCGAGGTCGTTCACCTTCCTCGGGGCCTGGGCGCTGAACTGCATGGGGCCGCAGGACGCGACGATGCTGACGCTGATCAGCCACGGCAACGAGGTCCAGAAGGAGAAGTACCTGCGTCCCGTGGTCGAGGGCGAGCTGCGGCTGTGCTTCTCGATGACCGAGCGGGCCGCGGGGGCGGACGCGACCGGGATCCGGACGACCGCGGTGCGCGACGGGGACACCTGGGTCCTCAACGGTGAGAAGTGGTTCAGCAGCGGGGCCAGCCACTCCGACGTGGCGCTGGTGATGGCGAAGACCGCCGAGGACGGCCCTCGGCACAAGCGCTTCACGACGTTCCTGGTGGAGCTGCCCGCGGACGGGTACCGGATCGTGCGCGACATCCCCGTCATGAACGAGCCTTTCGAGCCCGCGTTCGAGGGCGAGTCGACCATGGGCCACGCCGAGGTGCTGATCGAGAACCTGGTGGTGCCGCACGAGAACATCCTCGGCGGGGTGGGCGAGGGGTTCTCGATGGGGCAGCACCGGCTCGGCTACGGCCGGCTGCGCCACGGCATGTGGAGCCTGGCCAAGGCCCAGGCGGCGCTGGACATGGCCGCGAAGCGGGCGCTGGAGCGGGAGACGTTCGGCAAGCCCCTGGCGGACCGCCAGGGCGTCCAGTTCATGATTGCCGACTGCGCCGAGCAGCTCTACGTGAGCCGCCTGATGATCCTGCACATCGCGTACAAGATGGAGCGCGGCCTGGACATGCGGCAGGAGAACTCGATCGCGAAGAACTACGTGGCGCACATGCTGCACAACGTGATCGACACCGCCATCCAGATCCACGGCTCCCTCGGCTACACCCTCGACACTCCGTTGGCCCACTGGTACACCGAGGCCCGCCAGCAGCGTCTCGTCGACGGCCCGGACGAGGTCCACCAGTGGCGGATCGGGCGCAACGTGCTCAAGGCGTTCGAGCGGGACGGGACGACGGCCCTCGCCACCGGCGGTGACCTCTTCTGAGTCGACGGCCGCGGGCCAGGTGACGCATTGAACTATCTAACTTGTTAAGATGATTGCTCTGGATGGCTCTCGGGTTGAAAGTTGGTATCCGTCGCGACGCGCGTCGTCGCGGGGGCCGGTGCCATCCGACCCGTGCGGATCACCTGGGGGTCGACATGGAGACGCAGGACACCGCCGCCGAGGCGGAGTTCCGGGCGCAGGTGCGGGACTGGCTCGCCGAGCACCTGGTAGGCGAGTTCGCGGCGCACCGGGGGGTGGGCGGTCCCGCCGACGACGCCCACTGGGAGGTCCGGCTGGCGTGGGAGCGTGAGCTCGCGGCCGCCCGACTGCTCAACATCACCTGGCCGCGAGAGTACGGGGGGCGCGGCGGCTCGCTGGCCGAGGAGATCGTGTTCCTCCAGGAACACGCCGCGGCCGCCGCCCCGTACTGGGTCGGCGTGCAGGGCCGGGACCTGTTCGGCCCGACGCTGCTGCGCCACGGCTCCAAAGAGCAGAAGGCGCGCTTCCTGCCCCGGATCACCGCGGCGGAGGAGTTCTGGGGGCAGGGCTTCTCCGAGCCGGGAGCGGGCTCGGACCTGGCGAGTCTGCGGACCCGGGCCCGCCTGGACGGCGACGAGTGGGTGATCGACGGCCAGAAGATCTGGACCACCTTCGGCGCGCACGCCGACTGGCTGTACGTCCTGTGCCGCACGGACCCCGAGGCGCCCGCGCACAGGGGGATCTCGCTGCTGCTGGTTCCCGTCGACCAGCCTGGCGTGGACGTCCGCCCGATCCGCACCATCGCGGGCGGCCGGGAGTTCTGCGAGGTCTTCCTCAGCGAGGCGCGCACCCGGGCCGACCTGGTCGTCGGCCCGATACATGGGGGGTGGCGGGTCGCGATGGGCACGGTCGGGGCCGAGCGCCTGCTGACCACGCTGCCCTACCAGTACATGTTCGAGCGGGAGCTGTCGGACCTCATCAAGGTCTTGCGCGACCGGGGCCGGACCGCGGATCCACTGGTCCGCCAGCGGGTCGCCGACGCCTGGATCGGGCTGGAAGTGGTCCGCTACACCAACCTGCGGATGATCGCCTCCCTCACAAGGACCGGCGACCTCGGCCCGGAGTCGTCGATCTCCAAGCTGCAGTGGGCGAACTGGCACCGCCGGCTCGGCGAGCTGGAGATGACGCTGCTGGGTCCGGCGAGCGAGATTGTCGGCGAGGACTACGGACTGGACCTGTTCCAGACGAGCTTCCTGAATAGCCGCGCGGAGACGATCTACGGCGGCGCGAACGAGATCCAGCGCACGATCCTGGGCGAGCGAGTCCTGGGTCTTCCCCGATAGCCGGGCACGGCACCGTGCGGTTAGCCGCCGCGTCCAGAGTGTGCGGCGGCACCGTCGCGGCGTACGAGGGGCGGGGCCCGCCGTATGCCGGTCAGCCGCTGCGCCGCCGGTAGGCCCGCGCGGGACGCGTCGCGCGCCACGGGCTGGCCGCGCAGGCGGCGCAGCGCACGGCTCGCAGGGGTGTCAGAAGGTCCTCATAGTCCGGAGCGGAGACGTCCGGACGGGAGACGCGGCCCACCTGCTCGGCCAACGGCGCGCCGGATTCCCAGCAGTCCAGGTCGTGGGTGAGTGTCGCCTGCCAGTAGCCGGTCGCGTCGCGCCACAGGTCCAGGATCCCGCTGCAACAGCGGGTCGAGTAGGCGGTCGCGGCCTCGATCAGTACCGGCGGTGGTGTGTCGCTGGTGACTCGGAACCTCATCCCGCATCCTTCCGCGTCGGCTGACCTGTGCTGATTCATGCTGCCGAGGGGCCTGGCCGGGCGGCCGGGGGTCGACAGATGATGCCGTATAGAGCAAAATTATCTGACTACTTCGCGCGCCGCGCCAGTGTTGGTTCAGCTTTCTCGGCCCCGGAGATCAATTTCTTACTGCTACCTGGATGTTGCTCCTGGTGATGTCGCCCGGGCGGTGCTCCAGGATCTGAGACAGGGCTCGGCGGGCATCGGACTCCGGTGCCCGCAGGCCCGTTGGAGGCGCTGTGGCAAGGCTGTCGGTAGAGGAGTTCCACCCGCTGGCCGGTGTGCGCGTTGTCGACCTCGGGCGCTGGGTCGCCGCACCCTGGTGCGCCCAGGTGCTGTCTTGGCTCGGGGCCGACGTCGTCCGGATCGAGCCGGCGGGCGGTGACCCACTGCTCGCGCTGGCCGCTGGCGCCGCCTCCGACGCCCGCTGCCTGTACGACGACGCGAACCGGGGCAAGACGGTCCGCCGCGCCGAGGACGCGGACGTCTACCTCGCGATGGTGCGTCAGGAGCTCGCGGCGGCCCGGGTGCTGGTCGACGACCACACCCCGGCCGAACTGACGGCTCTCGGCCTGGATCTCGACGACCTCGCGCGCGGGCACCCGCAGCTGGTGGTCGTGTCGGTGACGGCGCATGGCCTGGATGGTCCGCACGCCGACCGGCCAGCCTGCGAACTCACCGTCTACCACGCTGGGGGTGAGGGTGCGATGCTGCCCAGTGACAACGCTCACCGGCTGTTCCCGCATCGCCCGCCGGTGAGGCCGGGGCGGTTCCTGGCGGACCACGACACGGGCCTGACCGCCGCGGTCGCGGTGCTCGGGGCACTGGTAGGCGCGCGCCGCGGACAGCGTGGCGGCTTCGTCGAGGTCGCCGGGACGGAGGTCGAGTGCGGGCTGAACCGCACGACGCTTTCCCGGGCGTGGTTCGAGCGCCGCGACTTCGATCGTGCCTACCGTGGCTATGACTACGCTGGCGCGCTGCGCTGTCAGGACGGATGGATCGCCATCCGCCCGGTCGAGGAAAAGCACTGGATGTCGTTCTGCGAGGTGATCGGTCGGCCCGACCTCGCGACGGACCCTCGTTTCTCCGACCGGGGCCGCCGCTATGCCAACGCCGAGGACCTGACCGTAGAGTTGGAGGGCTGGACCTCCTCGCGGACCCGCGCGCAGGCGCGGGCGTCGTTGCTGGAAGCGGGCTGCCCTGGCGGTCCCTTCCTCGAGCCCTCCGAGCTCGCGAACGACCCGGCGATCGCCTCGCGACAGCTGCTGGGGCCGGTCCCCGGCGGCGGCTTGGCACCCGTGCGGTCGTTCCTGGTCAGCGGGAGAGGAGTCGGTGCGGCGGTCACGGCCGYCCCCCCGGCCCCGGCGAGGTCGGTCCCCGAGACCGGGCGGGAAGGCCTGCCGCTGGCCGGCCTGCGGGTGGTGGATCTGACCTGGGTGGCCGCCGGTCCGTACGCGACCGAGCTGCTCGCCTTCCTCGGTGCCGAGGTGGTCCGCGTCGAGTCGCCGCGCACCCCGGACCTGTTCCGCCGGGACATGTCCGACAGCGGGGCGGATCTCGACTCCTCGATCCGCTTCATGGATCTCAACCAGGCGAAGAAGTCCGTGGTGGCGGACCTGAAGACCCCCGAGGGCGTCGAGCTGGTGCTCGGCATGGTCGAGCGGGCGGACGTGCTGGTGGAGAACTACCGACCCGGGGTGCGGGCGCGGCTCGGCCTCGGCGACGACACCCTGCTCGAGCGCAATCCACGCCTCGTGGTCCTGGCACTTTCGGGGTTCGGGACGAACGCGCTCGACGCGAACCGTCCGGGCTATGCGTCGGTGTTCAACGCCGAGGGCGGGCTGGGTATGATGACGGGTTATCCCGACGCGCCGCCGTCCGACGTCCGGGACACGAACGATCTACGGGCCGGCACCAACGGTTGCCTCGGTGTCCTCGCCGGACTGTTCCACGTGCTCGGCGGTGGCGGCGGGATCACCGTCGACGCGGCGGCCCGCGACGCCCTGGTGGTGCTCCAGGGCCATCTCGTGCTGCAGGCCTCCCGCGGTGGCCGGCCGGTCCGGGCGGGGAACACTCTCGACCGCGCGGTGCCCTACGACTGCTACCGGTGCGGAGACGGGCGGTGGGTCGCCGTGGGGGTGCGGACCCGGGCGGAGTGGGACGGACTGGCCGCGTTGCTCGGGCCGGCGGCGGCGGATCCGCGGCTGCGCGACCTGGAAGGCAGGCTGCGCAGCCGCGCCGAGGTCGACCATCTCGTGCGCGATTTCGCGGCCGGCCGCGAGGCGCACGAGATGATCGAGGTGCTGACTGCGGTAGGTGTGCCCGCCGGTCTGTCCGCCGCGGCGAGTGACATCGCCGCCGATCCGCAGCTGCGGGCCAGAGCGGCCCTCCGCGAGGTCGACCATCCCCGGCTCGGCACGCTCACGCTGATGGGCTCGCCGTTCCGGTGGCGGTCGGCTGCGCCCGCCGAGCACCTGCGGCCGCCACTGCTCGGCGAGCACGGGACACTGGTGGCGCGGTCCTGGGGCCTGGCGGGCGGCGTCGGCGAGCTCGTGCGCTGAGCGGGGCTCAGCCCGCCGGGTCGACTCGGCTCACCGGCTGGACTCAGCTCATCAGATCCACGACGTACTCGGCGGGGAGGTCCTGGAGCAGGAACTCCCCCACCGCCTCGAGGTGCTGGTGCCAGTACTGTGCGATGTCGGCCGCGTTGCCCTCGCGGACCAGCTCCACCAGCTTCTCGTGGCTGCGGTGGGTGCGCCGGTGCATGGTCGGGATCCGGTTCGCCGCCGGGGTGGCCGAGGAGGACGCGATCGCCGACTCGATGACCGCGTACAGGACCCGCACCAGAAGATCCAGGGTCTTGCTGCCGGCCAGCTCCACCACACCGAGGTGCAGGGCCTCGTCGGCGGCGAGGAAGTCCGCCTGGGAGCCGCTCTTCATGGCGACCTCCTCCGCGGCGACGAGCTCCTCGAGACGGGCGATCTTCGCCGGGGTGAGGCTCGTCGCCAGCATCCGAGCGGCCTGCGTCTCCAGCAGGGTCCGGATCTCGTAGACGTCCTTGAGGCTGGCCCCGCGGTGCTGGAGGATGGCCCCGGCCTGGCGGGCCAGGGAGGCCGGCTCGGGCACCTGCACTCGGGCGCCGCCGCGGGCTCCCCGCAGCACGGTGATCAGGCCCTCCGCCTCCAGCATGCGGAACCCCTCGCGCAGGGTCGGCCGCGAGACGCCGAAGCGCTCCATCAGAACGGATTCGGACGGCAGCATCGTGCCCTCCGCCAGCTCGCCGCGTATGATCTGGCGCCGGAGCTGGCCCGCGACCAATTCGCCGGCTTTGGGAACGCGGACGTGGTCGGCCGTGGTCACGGTGGGACGGGCTCCTTGTCGGCGGCGCACGTTGATCGTTTGGTGATCTGCGGATGGTGCGGCCCCAAGGATACGCGGGGTCGCCAGGCGCGTCGGTGCTTCTCGCCCGCTCCTCACGCGTCCGCGTGGGCCGTGAACGGTCGGCCCACGCGGACGCGTGGCACGCGTGAAACCTCTAGGCCGGCGCGGTGGGTTCGTCGCCTGTCGGGCCGGAGAACCGCGCCGCGCGCTTCTCTCGGATGGCGCTCATGCCTTCGGCCGGATCGGGTCCGCCGAAGCCATAGAACTCCAGAGCGAGGGACGCGTCGAAGGATGGGCCCATGGCGCGGAACCAGTTGTTCAGGGCGTACTTCGTCCAGCGCACCGCGCTGGGCGAGACGGCCATCAGCTTCCGGGCGACACCGAGGGCGGTCTTGTGGAGGTCCGCCTCCTCCACGGCCAGTGACACCAGGCCGATGCGCTCGGCCTCGGCTCCGGTCAGCGTGTCGTTGGTCAGCAGGTAGTACTTGGCCTTGGCCATGCCGACGTTCAGCGGCCAGCTGATCACGGCGTGGTCGCCCGCGGCCACGCCCAGGCGGGTGTGGCCGTCGAGGATCTTCGCGGTCGTCGCGGCGATCGACACGTCGGCGAGGACGCCGACGACGAGTCCTGCGCCGACCGCCGGGCCGTGGATGGCGGAGACGACCGGCTTCGAGCAGTTGATGAGGTTGTAGACGAGGTCGCGGGCCTCGCGCATCACCCGGGTGCGTGAGGCGTAGTCGTCGATCATCTCCGAGAGCAGGTTGAAGTTCCCTCCGGAGGAGAACCCGCGCCCCTCCCCGCGGACGATCACGACGTCGGTGTCCGGGTCGCGGTCGATGACCCGCCACACCTCGGCGATGTCCCGGTGCATGCGCGGGCTCACGGAGTTCAGACCGGGCCCGTCGAAGACGATCTCCAGGATGCCGGGTTCCGGGCGTTCGAGCCGGAGGCTGGGGAAGTCGGCGTACAGGTCGGACATGTGATGCTCCCTTTCCGGGCTCTCTAGAGGCCGATGCGCTGGGCGACGAGCTCCCGGTGGTGCTCGGGGTCGCCGAACAGCTGCCGGGAGCTCCTGGCACGCTTGAAGTAGAGGTGCGCGGGGTGCTCCCAGGTGAAGCCGATGCCACCATGGATCTGGATGCTCTCGGCCGCACAGGTGAAGTAGGCCGTTGAGCAGTACGCCTTCGCCAGGCTCGCCACCGCCGGAAGCTCGGCGGTCAGACCGTTCGCTGCCCACAGGCCGTAGTAGGCGGCCGAGCGCGCTGACTCGACCTCGACGAGCATGTCCGCGCAGCGGTGCTTCACGGCCTGGAACGAACCGATCGCCTTCCCGAACTGCTGGCGGACCTTGGCGTACTCGACGGCCATCTCGAGGGTCTTCGCCGCTCCACCAACCTGTTCGGCCGCCAGCCCGACCACCGCCAGGTCCAGGACCCGTGACAGTACGGGCCAACCCCGGCCCTCCTCGCCGAGGAGGCGGGCGGGTGTCTCGTCGAAGCGCAGCCGGGCCTGCCGCCGGGTCATGTCCATCGTTGGGAGCGGGTCGCGGGTCAGGCCGGGGGCGTCGGCCTCGACGGCGAACAGCCCGACCCCCGCGCCGGTAACCGCCGCGACGATCAGCAGGTCCGCGGTGTGCCCGTCGAGGACGTAGGTCTTGGTGCCGCTGACCGACCAGGCTCCGTCGCGTGGCCGCGCGACGGTGGCGACGCCGCCCTCGTCCCACCGGCCGGACTCCTCGGTGAGCGCCAGCGTGCCCCGTATCGCACCGCTGACCAGGTCGGGCAGGTAGCGCTCGGCCGCGGCCTCGTCGCCGCAGTGCAGCAGTGTGCTGGTGGCCAGCACGACGCTCGACAGGTAGGGCGCGCACAGCAGCGAGCGGCCGGCCTCCTCCAGGACGATCCCGACCTCGAGGAAGCCGTAGCCGGCGCCGCCGAACCGCTCGGGAACAGCGAGCCCGAGAAGCCCGAGGTCGCCTATCTGCTTCCAGACCGCGGGGTCGAAGCCCTGCGGGGTCTCCATCAGCCTGCGGACCTCGGCCTCCGGTGACGTGTCGTCCAGGAGGTCGCGGACCATCCGGCGGAGATCCTCATGTTCCTCGCTGAACGTGAAGCTCACTGGGTGCTCCTCTGTCACTTCCGGTCGCCTGCAACTGTCGTGCGCCTGTCGCGGCCTGTGCTCTGTCACCGCAGGTCGACGGGGCACCGGGATCGCCACCGGACTGGTGGCCGCCCCGGAATTCTACACATAATCAGGTAGATAATTGTGTAAGGTGACGTCTGGTGGGTGGTCGGTGGAAGGTGCGCCGTGCATCCGTTCCTCCGCGTGCTGACGGCGTCGCGCGGACGTCCCACCAGGCCTTATGCCGTCGTCGCTGGGAGGCAGCCGCCGTGCAACGAAGGCACTTCGATGCGGAACATGTTGCGTTCCGGGACCTGTGCAGGTCGTTCTTTCTGAAGGAGTGCGCGCCGCACGTCGAGGCGTGGGAGAAGGCGGGGCAGGTCGACCGCGACGTCTGGCGGCGGGCCGGCGCCGCGGGGATGCTGCTCTGGGAGGCCCCGGAAGCGTACGGAGGCCAAGGCGTTCGAGACTACCGCTACTCCCAGGTGCTGGCCGAGGAACTGTACGGGACCGGCAGCGCGGGCCTGGGCTTCGGCCTGCAGAGCGACGTGATGCCGCCGTACCTGATCGATCTGACCACGGACGAGCAGAAGGCGCGCTGGCTGCCCGGATCCGTCACCGGCGACACGATCTGGGGCCTGGCGATCAGCGAGCCGGGCGCGGGCAGCGACGTCGGGTCGATCCGGGCCACCGCGATCCGCGACGGCGACACCTACGTCGTGAACGGGACGAAGACCTTCATCACCAACGGCCTGCTGCTGGACAAGGTGGTGGTCGCGGTCAAGACCGACCCCAGCCAGCGACACAAGGGTGTCAGCCTCATCGTGGTCGAGGAGGGCATGGCCGGCTTCGAGCGGGGTCGCCACCTGGACAAGATCGGCCAGCGGTCGCAGGACACCGCCGAGCTGTTCTTCCGGGACGTGCGGGTGCCGGTGGCGAACCTGGTTGGCGAGGAGGGCAGGGGCTTCGGCTACATGATGCGCAACCTGCCGCAGGAGCGGCTGGGCGCCGGGGTGGCCGCGACCGGGGTCATGTGGAGGGCGCTGGAGCTGACGGTCGACTACGTGCGCGGACGCCGCGCGTTCGGACAGGTGCTCGGCGCCTTCCAGAACACCCGGTTCGAGCTCGCCGCGATCAAGACGCTGTGCGAGGTCGCGCAGGCGTACGTGGACAAGGCAGTCGTCGAGCACCTGCGCGGCGACCTCACGCCCGAGGACGCGGCCGGGCTCAAGCAGTGGACGACCGACACCCAGAACCAGGTGGTCGACCGCTGCCTGCAGCTCTTCGGCGGCTACGGCTACATGAACGAGTACGAGATCGCGCGGCTGTGGCGTGACAGCCGGGTCCAGCGGATCTACGCGGGGAGCAACGAGGTCATGAAGGAGATCGTCGGGCGTTCCCTGGACCTGGACCGGCCGGCGTGACCTTCAAAGGGACAACCGTGCCGCGAGCGGCGTCCGTCCGTCTCGAGGTTGCCGACGGCGTCGGCACGATCAGGCTGGACCGCCCGCCGGTCAACGCCCTCGACAGCGCCATGCGCGCCCAGCTGGCCGCGGTGGCGGACGAGGCCGCCCGGCGCGACGACGTGCGCGCGGTGGTCGTCTACGGCGGGGAGCGGAACTTCGCCGCAGGGGCGGACGTGCGCGAACTCGCGGACACCGACCTGCCAGGCATGGTCGCCGGGGTGKGCACGTTGCAGGCGACGCTGGGCTCGGTGGCGGGCATTGGGAAACCGACGATCGCCGCCCTCACCGGGTACGCGCTCGGCGGCGGTCTGGAGATCGCGCTGGCCTGCGACTTCCGGGTCGCGGCCGAGAACGTCCGGCTGGGCCTGCCCGAGGTGCTCCTGGGCGTCATGCCGTGCGGCGGCGGTACCCAGCGGCTGGCCCGCCTGATCGGCCCCGCGGTCGCCAAGGACATGCTCTACACCGGCCGGCAGGTGCTCGCACCGGAGGCACTGTCGGCGGGCCTGGTCGACGCGGTGCACCCGCCCGGCGCGGTGTATGCGGCGGCACTCGCCCGTGCCGCCGCGTTCGCGGCGGCGCCCGCGCTGGCGCTGCGTGCGCTCAAGCTCGCCGTAGACGAGGGCCTGGGCGTGCCGTTGGAGGCGGGCCTCGCGGTCGAGCGGTCGCACTACATCGGCCTGTTCGGCACCGAGGACCGGGTCACTGGTATGGAGTCCTTCCTGGAACACGGCCCTGGCAGAGCGGTGTTCTCGGGGCGTTGAGCGCCGCAGGTCCCGGCGGGCCCGCGGCGCTCCGTGCGCCAGCGAAGCGTCAGTTGCCGGACGTCGATGTGCGTTTCACATGCAGTCAAGCTGTGCGGTGATCAGTTCCGGTTATCGCGGCTGACCACCGACAACGGCTACCGGCCATGGGAGTGACGAGCTATGCGAGATGCAGTCATCTGCGAGCCGGTCCGCAGCGCGGTCGGCGGGTACGGCGGTGCGCTGCGGCCCCTGACCGCCCACCAGCTGGGCGCGGCCGTGGTCCGCGGCCTGCTGGACCGGACCGGGCTGGGTTCCGGCGACATCGACGATGTCCTGTTCGGCTCGTGCTACCCCACGATGGAGGCCCCGGCACTGGGGCGGGTCGTGGCGCTGGACGCGGGGCTTGGGATGGAGGTCCCCGGGCTCCAGATCGACCGCCGCTGCGGGTCGGGCGTGCAGTGCGTCGTCACAGCGGCCATGCAGGTCCAGACCGGGGTGTCGGAGACGGTCATCGCCGGCGGCGCGGAGAGCATGAGCAACGCGGTGTTCTACTCCACTGCGATGCGCTGGGGCACCCGCGGCGACGTGACCCTGCACGACTCGCTCGTTCGCGGACGCACCACCGCCGGCGGTGCGCGTTTCCCGGTGCCCGGCGGAATGATCGAGACGGCGGAGAACCTGCGCGAGGCGTACGGGATCACCCGTGCCGAACAGGACGAGCTGGCCGTACGCTCGCACCGCCGCGCGGTCGAGGCGCAGTGGGCCGGACGCTTCGCCGACGAGATCATCCCGGTGACAGTCCCGGGCCGCGGGGGCGACGTCGTCGTCGACACCGATGAGCATCCCCGGCCTGACACGACCCTGGAGACGCTGGCCCGGCTGCGACCGATCATGGGTCGGACCGACGCGGGGGCGACAGTCACGGCCGGCAACGCCAGCGGCCAGAACGACGGGGCGTCGGCCTGCGTCGTGACCCATCGTGAGGCGGCGGGACGGCTGGGGCTGCGTCCACTGGCCCGGCTGGTGAGCTGGGCGGTGGCGGGTGTCCCGCCGCGGACCATGGGCATCGGCCCGGTGCCGGCAACCGCACGGGCGCTGGACCGGGCCGGGCTGAAGCTGTCGGACATGGACCTGATCGAGGTCAACGAGGCGTTCGCGGCCCAGGTCCTCGCCTGCGGCCGGGAATGGGGCTTCGGCCAGACGGACTGGGACCGGGTGAACGTCAACGGGTCGGGCATCTCGCTCGGGCATCCGGTGGCGGCGACCGGCGGCCGGATCCTGGCCACGATGCTGCGCGAGATGCACCGGCGCGGTGCGCGGTACGCCCTGGAGACCCTCTGTATCGGCGGCGGGCAGGGGATCGCCGCGATCTTCGAGCGGATCGACTGAGCACGATCCGCAGCGCGCCGGAATCACGGGAACGGAAGACGGGGACGGACGAACGCAGATGGGTGGGTGACAGTGCAGGACAGTGATTTCCGTGAGGTGGTGGCCTCGGTCCGTCGGTTCGTGCGGGAGCGGGTGGTGCCCGCCGAGGCCGAGATCGAACAGACCGATGTCATCCCCGCCGGCCTGAGGTCGGAGGCGGCCGAGATGGGCCTGTTCGGGTTCGCGATCCCGGAGCTGTACGGGGGGCTCGGCCTGTCGATGAGTGAGGAGGCGCGCCTCGTCTTCGAGCTGGGCTACACCACGCCGTCCTTCCGTTCGATGTTCGGGACGAACAACGGCATAGCCGGGCACGTGTTGCTCGAGGGCGCGACCGAGGAGCAGAAGAAGGCGTACCTGCCGAACATCGCCTCCGGGCAGTGGGTGGCGTCCTTCGCGCTGACCGAGGAGGGCGCCGGGTCCGATCCCGCCGGGCTGGTCACCTCCGCGCGCCGGGACGGCGAGAGCTGGGTGATCGACGGGGCGAAGCGCTACATCACCAACGCGCCCGACGCCGACGTGTTCATGGTCTTCGCGCGGACGGACCCCGACGCTACGGGCAGCCGGGGCATCAGTGCGTTCATGGTCGAGCGGAACACTCCGGGCCTGACCGTCGGCCCCAAGGACGCCAAGATGGGCCAGGCCGGTGCCTTGACCGCGGACGTGTACTTCGACGGCGTCCGGGTCGACGGGCACACGCTGATCGGCGGGGCCGACGGGGTCGGCCGCGGCTACGCGACGGCGATGCGCTGCCTGGCGCACGGGCGCATTCACATCGCCGCGCTGTGCGTCGGGCTGTCGCAGCGCCTGGTCGACGAGTCGGTGGCGTACGCGGCGACCCGCCAGCAGGGCGGCGGCGTCATCGGCTCCCACCAGCTCATCCAGGGCCTGCTCGCGGACTCGGCGACGGACCTGTTCGCAGCGCGGGCACTGGTGAAGGACGTCGCGGCCGCCTTCGACGACGGCAGCGACACCCGGCTCGGGCCATCCTGCGCGAAGTACTTCGCCTCGGAGGCAGTGGGCCGCATCGCCGACCGGGCGGTGCAGATCCACGGCGGTAGCGGATACATGCGCGGCGTCCCGGTGGAGCGGTTCTATCGCGACGCCCGACTGTTCCGGATCTACGAGGGCACCAGCCAGATCCAGCAGATCGTCATCGCTCGCCAGCTCCTGCGCGACGCCGGATAGTTCGCCGGGGCCGGCCGACATGGAGTTGAGCACGATGCCCGAGAATCCGCCGGCCGAGGGTCGGCCGGTACCGCCGCCCTGGCCGGCGGATCCGCGTTTCGACCTGCTGTGCGGGACGATTCCCGCCGCGCTGCTGCGGACGGCGGAGCGCTTCCCTGACGTGGAGGCGACTGTGGACGCCACCGCCCGGCGCACCTATCGTCAGCTCGCCGACGACGCGCTGGACGCGGTGTCGGCAATGTCGGCGCTCGGGGTGCGTGCAGGCGACCGGGTGGCGGTGTGGGGCCCGAACACCGCCGGGTGGGTCCTCGCCGCGCTTGGGGCGCAGGGCGCGGGGGCGGCGCTCCTTCCGCTGAACACCAGGTACACCGGGTACGAGGTGCTCGACATCCTGCGGCGGGCCGCCCCGCGCCTGCTCCTGGTCACCCCGGAGGTGGCCGGGCGCGACCTGCTGGCCGACCTCGCCGGCGCCGGCCCGCTACCGCCCTGCGTCGAGGCGGTAGTGGTGCTCGGCGGTGCGACCCGGCCCGGCCACGTGAGCTGGAATGACCTGCTCGCCGGTGTCCCCACTGGCGGGCGCGCGGTGGCCCGCGGCCGGATCGCCCGGGTGGGTCCGGACGACATCAGCGACATCATGTTCACCTCCGGGACGACCGGGCGCTCCCGCGGCGTCGTGTCCCGGCACGGTCAGTCGCTGCGCGCACACGGCTACCTCGGGATGCTGCTGGGCCTGGCCCCGGGCGAGCGCTATCTGGTCATCCCGCCGTTCTTCCACTCCTTCGGTTACAAGGCCGGCTGGATGGCCTGTCTGGTGCACGGCGCGACGATGCTGCCGGTCGAGCGGTACGACGCGGACGAGGTGCTGCATGCCGTGGAACGGGAGCGGATCACGGTGCTGTCCGGTCCGCCCACCCTGTTCGTCGACCTGTTCGCCGCGGCGGCGCGCTCCGCGTTCGACCTGTCCAGCCTGCGCGCCACCATCCCGTCTGCGGCGAAGGTCCCGGCTGAGCTGATCCACCGGCTGCATCGGGATCTCGGCTTCGAGACGGTCCTCAGCGGCTACGGGCTGACCGAGGCCACGGCGCTCGTCACCAGCTGCCTGCCCGGCGACGCCGCCGAGGACGTCGCCGGCACGGTTGGCCGGCCGGTCCCGGGAGTGGAGATCAGCCTGGTCGGCCCGGACGGCGGCCAGGTGCCTCCTGGCGAGGCGGGGGAGCTGCTCGTGCGCGGGTACGTCGTCTCGCCGGGCAGATGGGTCGACGCCTCGCCGGACGCGCCGGCGGCGCTCCCACCCGTCGCGGACGCCGACGGGTGGCTGCACACCGGCGATGTTGCGATCCGGGACGAGCGCGGCTACGTGCGGATCGTGGACCGGCTCACCGACATGTACGTCTCCGGGGGCTTCAACGTCTACCCGGCCGAGGTCGAGCTGGTGCTCTCCGGGCATTCCGCCGTCGTCGCCGCCGCGGTGGTCGGCGTCCCCGACGTGCGGCTGGGGGAGGTGGGGGTCGCCTACGTCGTCCCCGGGACCGCCGACTCCACTGAGGGTCTGGAGACCGAGCTCGTGGGGTGGCTGCGGGAGCGGGTCGCGCACTACAAGGTCCCACGCGAGGTGCGGATCGTCCCCTCGCTTCCCCGCACCGCGATGATGAAGATCCGCAAGAACGTGCTGCGCGACGCGGAACGGGCCCGCCGCCCGCCGGCCGGCGACATCTAGTGTTTGCGTCCACCTTGTGTTCCCGCGACCGCCATGAGCCCTTTGTGCGTCGCCCTGGCCTGGCTCTGGTGGCGATGCCGGCTCGGGGCCGCGCCCAAGCCGGCCACCGCCAGTGCCGAGTCGCAGCATTCTGACGTAACTGATCTCCGATCTGACTGATCGCATGATTCGGGCTGGAGTGTCCCGGGCTGCGTGCTAGGCGGTCGTGGTGTCCCCCGTCTTCGTACCCGCGTTGACCGTCCGGGCGTCGACGTCGGCCAGCCAGGCCCGGTGGCGCTCGAAGTGGGCCCAGTCTCGGGTGACCATGACGGCGGACGCGGTGGCGAGCAGCTCCCCGCTGGGGTAGAGGCGCAGCTCCGCTGTGACGTACCGGCGGCGGCCCTCGCTGCGTTCGATCCACGCCCGTCCGCGCAGGGGCCGGTTGATCGGGACGGGTTTCGTGAACGTCACCGAGAGCTGGCCGGTGACGGCGAGCTGCTGGCGCAGCAGGAGGACGTGGCCGAGTAGCTCGTCGAAGGCCGCGGCCGTCCAGCCGCCGTGGGCCACTTCGGGGCCGCCCTCGTACTCGGAGCCGCAGACGAGCTCGGTGACCACGGCGCCGTCCGCGGCGAGGGTCTCCCTGGTGAGGCCGAGGTGGCAGCGGCCCAGGCGGGAGCATCCCGCGCACAGCGAGATGCCGCCGCCTTCGGCGGGCCCCGGGGCCGACTGGAGGGCCGCGACATCGGCCGCCGTGGAGTCGAGCGTGTCCTGTGTCGTGCCTATCGCCGTGCCACCTGGTGTGTCCTGTGCCGTCAACGTTTCTCCTCGGGGGACGCGGCCTGCCGCGCTTGTTCCGGGTGGGGACGCGCTTGTCGCCTCTCCTATATCGTGCAAAAATCTAACTGATACAGGGGTGGTTGTCGCTGCCGTGCCTCCCGTGGCGTGAGCGGGCCGGGTCTGCTCGTCCGGTGGACGGGCAGCGGCTAAGCGGGCGGCCGGACCCAGCTACCCGCTGTCTTCCCCGTCCTGCCGGCCGCGCCGTGTGTGTGGCCCCTGGACCTGGACCTGGACGAGGACATGGACTTCGGACTGACTGACGAGCAGAGCCTCCTGCAGAAGACGGCGCGCGAGTTCGTGACGAGGACGTGCCCGCCGGAGCGTGCCAAGGAGTGGGACGAGTCGGATACCTATCCGGTGGAGCTGTTCACTGCGATGGCGGATCTGGGCTGGCTGTCCCTGCCGTTCCCCGAGTCGATCGGGGGAGCCGAGGGCGGGATCACCGAACTGTGCATCCTCGCCGAGGAACTTGGCCGGGCCAGCCTCGACGTTGCGATGTGTTACGCCGGCACCTTCATCCCGGGTCTGACGCTGCTGCGCTGGGGAACTCCCGAGCAGCACGAGCGTTATCTCGGCGAGATGATGGCGGGGCGCGCCCGCCTGGTGGTGGCGATGAGCGAGCCGGACGCCGGCTCGGATGTCGCGGCGTTGCGCACCAGCGCGGTGGACGCGGGTGACCATTTCGTCGTGAACGGGCAGAAGGCGTGGTGCACGGGTGCCGGTCTGCCCGGGTCGATTATCGCGATGTACGTCCGCACCGACCCCGACGCCCCACGCCGCCGCGGGCTGTCGCTGCTCCTGATCGACCCCAACTCGCCCGGGGTGGAGGTCCGGCGGACCCCGACGCTGGCCCGGCACATCCTGGGGACGAACGAGGTCTTCCTCACCGATGTCCGGGTGCCGAAGGAGAACCTCGTCGGCCCGCTCAACGGGGGCTGGGAGGTCATGCTCTCGGGCCTGGACATCGAGAAGATCCTCATGAGCGCGGCCTACACCGGGACCGCGCAGGCGACCCTCGACGAGGCGCTGGCCTACGCGCGCGAGCGGGAGGCGTTCGGACGCCCGATCGGCTCGTTTCAGTCGCTCGCGCACGCCCTGGCTGATCTGCAGACCGAGATCGACGCGGCCCGGCTGCTGTCCTACCGGGCGGCGTGGCTGCTCGCCGCCGGCCGGGCGTGCACCCGGGAGGGTGCCATGGCCAAGCTCAAGGGCTCCGAGACCTATGTGGCGGCGGCGCGGTGGGGAATGCAGATCCTGGCGGGCCACGGCTTCTCCACCGAGAGCGTGATGAGCTTCCGCTGGCGGGAGTCGATCGTCGCCACGATCTCGGGTGGCACGAGCCAGATCCAGCGCAACGCCATCGCCCGCAGCATGGGCCTGCGGTCCAGCTGAACGCGGGGACCTCGGCGCGGGTGTGCCGCGCCCGTCCCGTGCCCTGTGCGTGAATTCGCCGGACCCGCTGATCGTCATGCGCGGGGTACGGCCTGACTCTTGGAGGTGTGGTGACCGACTTCCAGTTTCCTGTGGAGGCGGGGCATATCCTGCTTTTCGCGCGTGCGCTGGGTTACCCCGACTCGGGCTGTGCCCCGGCCGCGGATGGGAGCGTGGTCGCGCCCCCGACGTTCCTGCAGGCCAGCGCCCAGTACGACCCCGAGTTCCCGTTGCGTCCGAGGGCGGGAGAGCCCTGGCTCGGTTCCGGCCGGACCGCGAGCGGTGTTGAGCCGATGGCGGGCGGCGGGGGGCTGCACGCCGAGCAGCACTTCGAGTACCACCGGCTGCTGCAGGTCGGCGAGGTGCTGACCGTCTCGCGGACGGAGGGCAAGACCTGGGAGAAGTCCGGGCGCCGGGGCGGCCTGCTCCGGTTCGTCGAGACGATCACGGAGTACCGGGACGCCACGGGCGCGCCGGTGGTCACCGCCCGCAGCGTGAGCGTGGTGCCCGAACATGTGGTGGCCAACGAGAGCGCCGACGCGCCCGCGCTCGCGCCAGCGGAGACGGCGGTGTCGCGATGAGTGGTTCCCTGCCCGGCACGGCCGCCGTCGGCGACGTGTTCGAGACGGTCCTCACCGAGGATCTCACCCGCACCCAGCTGGTGATGTACGCCGGCAGCTCCGGCGACTACAACCCGCTGCACACCGATGACCTGTACGCCCGCGAGGCGGCCGGTTACCCCGGGGTGTTCGCCCACGGCATGCTCACCATGGGCATGACGGGCCGGGCCGTGACGGAGCTGATCGGCGACGCCTGCCTGCTGCGTTACGGTGTGCGTTTCCGTAGCCAGGTGTGGCCCGGTGACAGACTGACCACCCGGCTCACGGTCTCGAGCGTCACGGAGGAAGGCGGCGCGCGAATCGTCGAACTCGACGTCGTCACGACCAACGGTGCCGGTGTCGAGGTCGTGAGTGGCTACGCGGCCGCCACGCTCGGTCCCGCCACGTCGATTGCGTCCGCGGCCCCCGCCGAGTCCGCTTCGGCCTAGCAGGCGCCGGCAGTGCTCGACTTCGCGCCGCCGCCGGGACAGTGACCACTGTCCCGGCGGCGGCGCGAGTGCGTTGCGGGCCGGGCGGCTCAGATCCCGACGCCCCGCGAGACCAGCTCCCGGTGGTGGTCGGCCGAGCCGAACAGGAACTGGCTGGCCTTCGCGCGCTTGAGGTACAGATGCGCCGGATGCTCCCACGTGTACCCGATGCCGCCGTGGATCTGAAGGTTCCCGGCGGCGCAGTGGTAATACGCCTCCGAGCAGTACGCCTTGGCGACCGACGCCGAGAGCGGCAGCTCGGGGGAGTCGGTGGCGGCGGTCCACAGCGCGTAGTAGGCGGCGGCGCGGGCGGACTCGACCTGCAGGAGCATGTTGGCGCAGGTGTGCTTGACCGCCTGGAACGAGCCGATCGGCCGGCCGAACTGCTCGCGGACCTTCGCGTACCCGACAGCCATCTCCATAGTGCGGGCGGCCCCGCCGACCTGTTCGACCGCGAGTGCGGCGGCCGCGACGGCGAGCACCTTCTCGATCACCGGCCAGGCCTCGCCCGCGCCGAGACGCTGCGCGGGTGTGCCGTCCAGCTCGAGCCGGGCCCACTTGCGGGTCTGGTCGAGAGTAGGCAGCAGCGTCCGGGTGAGGCGGGGCGCGTCCCCGGCGACGAGGAACAGGCCGGTCTCGGCGCCGCAGCGGGCGACGACGATCAGCAGGTCGGCGATGTGCCCGTCGGGGACGAAGGTCTTGGTGCCGGTGAGGCGCCACCCGTCGGGCCCGTGCTCGGCAGTGGCCGTGACACCGTCGCGGTCCCAGCGTGCGGAGTCCTCAGTGAGGGCCACAGTGGCGATCCGTTCGCCCGCGGCCATGGCGGGCAGATGTTCCTGGGCGGCGGCCTCGTCCCCGGCGGTGAGCAGGGCCGTGCCCGCCAGGACGACGGTGGACAGGTACGGGGCGCACAGCAACACCCGTCCGGCCTCCTCCAGCACGACCCCGACCTCCAGCAGGCTGTAGCCGGCCCCGCCGAACCGCTCGGGTGTGGTGAGGCCGAGCAGGCCGATCTCGGCGAACTGGCTCCAGAGCTTTCGGTCGTAGCCGTCCCTGGTCGCCATGAGGCGCCGGACGTCGGCCTCGGTCGACAGGTCGGTCAGCACGTCGACCACGGTCCTGCGTAGTTCGTCCTGTTCCTCGGTGAAGGAGAAGTCCATCGCCGGCCTCAGTCGTGCCGGTGCGTGGGGAAGCCCACGGCGAGGTTCTGATCACGGACGTCTCGCATGTCTGACTCCTCCTGTGTCGCCATCCAGATTCGTTTTAATTAGCTGTATTATTACACGATGTTGGGACGTCTTTGAGGAGGTCGCGTGGCGCGGTCGGTAGGGATCATCGGCTACGGGGCGTACGTGCCGTACTGGCGGCTGGAGCGCTCCGCGATCGCTGGGGCGCTGGGCTCGGGTGGCGGCAGGGGGGCCAGGGCTGTCGCCTCCTGTGACGAGGACACGACGACGCTCGGCGTCGAGGCGGCCCGTGCGGCGCTTCGCGGGCGTGCGGTCGCACCCTCGGCCGTCTACTTCAGTACGACGGCGCCCGCGTACGTCGACAAGACCAACGCGACAGCCGTGCACGCTGCGCTCGGGCTCGGTGCCGACGTGCTCGCCGTGGACTTCGGCGGGGCGGTCCGCAGCGGCGTGGGGGCACTTCTCACGGCGACCGCAGCCGCCGCGGGCGGCGCGCGCGGGCTGGTGGTCCTCTCGGACACCCGCACCGGGCTCCCCGGGGGGGCTGACGAGTCGGTCGGCGGGGACGCCGCCGCCGCCCTTCTCGTTGGCGCGGACTCGCCGACCGCCCCGGTGCTCGCCGAGCTCGTCGCGCAGGCGGGTGCCACCGCCGAGTTCCTCGATCGCTGGCGGGTGCCCGGGGCGCCGGCGTCGCGGGTCTGGGAGGAGCGATTCGGCGAGCAGGAGTACGTACCGCTCGCTCAGGAGGCGTTCGCCGCGGCGGTCAAGGACGCCGACCTCACCCCCGACCAGCTTGATCACGTGATTGTCGTGGGCACGCACGCCCGGGCGGTGCGCGCGTTCGGCGCGCGGTGCGGTGCCCGTGCCGGCGTCCTCACTCCCGACCTCGGCGACCTGATCGGAAACCCGGGCACCGCGCAGCCCGGTGTCGTGCTGGCCGACGTCCTCGACCGGGCCGAGCCCGGCCAGACGATCGCGCTGGTCGTGCTCGCGGATGGCGCGACCGTGACGATCTGGCGGGCGACCGCGGCGCTCGCTGCCGGCCGGCCGGCGCTGAGCGTCGCAGACCAGGTGGCCGCGGGCAACAGCTCGCTGTCATACCCGACCTTCCTGAGCTGGAAGGGTTTCCTCGACCGGGAGCCGCCGCGCCGCCCGGACCCCGCCGCTCCCGCAGCGCCGCCCTCGGCGCGTTCCTCGGCGTGGAAGTTCGGCTTCACCGCGGCGAAGTGCAAGGTGTGCGGGGACGTCCAGCTCCCCCCTGCCAGGGTCTGCAAGAAGTGCGGCGCGCTGGACGAGTCCACTCCGGTGGCGCTGGCGGACGTCCCCGCCACCGTCGCCACGTTCACGGTGGACCGCCTGGCCTACACGCCGAGCCCGCCGCTGGTCGGCCTCGTCATCGACTTCGACGGCGGTGGCCGCACCGACTGCGAGCTGACCGACAGCACCGGTGAGGTGGCGATCGGCCAGCGGGTGGAGATGACCTTCCGGCGGATCTTCACTGCCGGCAACGGGATCCACAACTATTTCTGGAAGGCCCGCCCGGTCCGTAGTGCGAAGGAGCGTTGAGCAATGGCGTCCACAGGGATTCGTGATCGCGTCGCGATCGTCGGGATGGGCTGTACGGCGTTCGGTGAGCACTGGGACAAGGGGGTCTCCGACCTGCTGGTGGAGTCCTCGCAGGCGGCGATGAAGTCTGCCGGGGTCACCAGGGACGACATCGACGCCTACTGGCTCGGCACGATGGGCTCCGGTACCAGCGGGCTGACGCTGTCCCGGGCTCTGCGGCTCGACAACAAGCCGGTGACGCGGCTGGAGAACTACTGCGCCACCGGTTCGGAGGCGCTGCGCAACGCCTGCTACGCGGTGGCCTCCGGGGCGTACGACATGGCGATGGCGATCGGTGTGGAGAAGCTGAAGGACTCGGGCTTCTCGGGTCTGGTAGCCACCCCGGTGCCCGGTGACGGGACCGGCAGTGAGCTGACCGCCCCGGCGGCGTTCAGCCTGCTCGCGCCCGCCTACGCCCGGCGGTACGGCGTCGACGCCGCCGAGCTGAAGGACGTCCTGGCCCGGATCGCGGCGAAGAACCATTTCAACGGGGCGCGYAACCCGCGGGCGCAGTTCCGCAAGGAGGTGAGCCGCCAGACCGTCTGCGACGCACCGCTCATCGCCGGGGCGCTGGGGGTCTTCGACTGCAGTGGGGTCTCCGACGGCAGCGCGGCCGCGATCGTCGTGCGGGCGGAGGACGCCCACCGCTACACCGACCGGCCGATCTACGTGAAGGGCCTGTCGTTCGTCGCTGGTCCGGCGACCGGCACCAGCGACCCGTCGTACGACTACACCACCTTCCCCGAGGTGGTCGCGAGCGCGCAGGACGCCTACCGGCAGGCCGGGGTGGTCGACCCCCGCCGGGAGCTGGCGATGGCGGAGGTGCACGACTGCTTCACACCGACCGAGCTGGTCCTGATGGAGGACCTGGGCTTCGCCGAGCGCGGCTTCGGTTGGAAGGAGGTTCTCGCGGGAACCTACGAGCTGGGCGGGGAACTGCCGGTTAACCCGGACGGCGGACTGAAGGCGTTTGGGCACCCGATCGGGGCGAGTGGCCTGCGGATGATGTTCGAGTGCTGGCTGCAGCTGCGGGGCGAAGCGCCGCCGGAGCGCCGGATCGCCTCGGTGGGCCAGGGCCGCACGCTCGCGCTGACCCACAACCTCGGGGGACGGCCGGGTGAGTGCGTCTCGTTCGTGAGTGTGGTCGGCTCCGAGCCAAGCGCCTGAACTGTCTCACCGGCAGACGCCTCCCACCGGCACGGCGCCGTCCCGCCCGTGGAACGCCATCCCACCGGCTGAATCCGGGGCCACCACCAGGGCTCCTGGCTCGAAAGTGAGCCGAGAGCCCTGCTGCCGTCCAGGGATCCGAGGCTTTTATTTAGCTAACTATTTGTTATGATTCAGGGGTGGCGCAGCGACTTCCTGTGGCGGAGGGTTTGTTCACCTGGCCGTCCGACGCACCCCAGTTGATCGGCTCCGAGCATGAGGGGGTGATCTCGTTTCCTCCCCGGCCGGGCGAGACTCAGCGTCTACTCGGCCGCACCGGAACGCTGTGGAGCTTCACCACCCAGCAGTTCCGGCCCCCGTCCCCGCCGTACGACGGCGACGACACGGCTGAGTCGTTCCGGTCGTACGCGATTGGCTATGTGGAGCTACCCGGCGAGCTCCTGGTGCAGGCCCGACTGACCGAGGCCGATCCGGAGCGGCTGCGGATCGGCCAGGAGATGGAACTGATGGTCGTCCCCTACACCACGAGGCCGGACGGCACCGAGATCCTCACGTTCGCGTTCGCGCCGGTGGCCGGCGCGCAGGGACCGGCGGGCGCTGCGGCGTCCGGTGGCACAGGGGAGAGTGCGGAATGAGTGGCACGGACGTCGCGATCGCCGGAGTGGGTCTGTTCCCGTTCGGCCGGTACGACGGAAAGATGTGCCTGGAGATGGGCGCGGACGCCGCCCGCTCGGCGCTGGCGGACGCCGGTGCCCAGTGGTCGGACGTGCAGGCGGCCTTCGTCGGCAGCTACGAGGTCTCCAACCCGGACGCGGTGGTCGGTCTGCTCGGCCTCACCGGTATCCCCGTGCGGGCGGTGTTCAACGGCTGCGCCACCGGCGGGACGTCGCTGCAGATGGCCGCCCAGGCCATCCGGCACGGCGAGGCGGACGTGGCCATGGCGATCGGGATGGACAAGCATCCCCGCGGTGCGTTCGCCGGCGACCCGGCGACGGTCGGCCTGCCGGAGTGGTACGGCCGGACGGGCATGTTCCTCACTACGCACTTCTTCGGCACCAAGATCAACCGTTACATGCACGACCACGGGGTCACCCGGGAAACCCTCGCCCGGGTTGCGGCGAAGAACTTCGCGAACGGTGCGCTCAACCCGCAGGCCTGGCGGCGTAAGCGGATCTCGCCTGCGGACGTGCTCGCCTCCGAGGTGGTCAACTACCCACTCACCCGCTACATGTACTGCGGGCCGGACGAGGGCGGCGCCGCTGTTCTGCTGTGCCGTGCGGATCTGGCGCACCGTTTCACGAGTACCCCGGTCTTCGTCCGCGCCGCCGAGCTGCGCAGCCGGCTGGCCGGTGCCTTCGAGGTACAGAGCCCTTCGCTGCCGCTGCGGTCGGCTCCGAGCCCGACCGTGCAGGCGTCGCGGGCGGCGTACGAGATCGCGGGGATCGGCCCGGAGGATGTCGACGTCGCCCAGCTTCAGGACACCGACGCCGGCTCCGAGGTGATCCACATGGCCGAGAACGGCTTCTGCGCGGACGGCGAGCAGGAGAAGTGGGTCGCCGAGGGCGCCACGGAGCTGACCGGTCGGCTGCCGGTCAACACCGACGGCGGCCTGATCGCCAACGGCGAGCCGATCGGAGCCTCCGGCCTGCGGCAGATCTACGAGATCGTCCTGCAGTTGCAGGGGCGCGCCGGCGATCGGCAGGTGGGTGGTGACCCGAGGGTCGGCTACACCCATTTGTACGGAGCCCCGGGAGCGTCGGCCGTCACGATCCTCTCTCGCTGAGGGCGGGCGGTCATCGTGAGCGCACAGACGTCGGGGCAACTGGGCGACGTACCGCCGGAGACCGTCCTGCGGGAGCTGGGCGATGACGGCGTGCTGCTGCTGACCCTGAACCGGCCGGGCCGGCACAACGCCTGGGGCTACGACATGGAGGAGCGCTACTTCGGTCTGCTGGACGAGGCGGCCCAGGATCCGGATGTCCGAGTGATCGTGGTGACCGGCGCCGGTGGCACGTTCTGCCCGGGCATGGACATGCAGGTGCTGAAGCAGGGTTCGACGGACCCGAACTACCAGCGCCCGGTGCGGCGTCCCCAGACGCACGTGCGGACCGTGCCCAAGCCGGTCGTGGCCGCCGTGGACGGTGCATGCGCGGGCATCGGGTTCGTGCAGGCCCTGATGGCGGACGTCCGGTTCACCACGGCGCGGTCGAAGTGGACGCCGTCGTTCACCCGGTTGGGTCTGCCGGCCGAGGACGCGGTGAGCTGGCTGCTGCCGCGGCTCGTCGGGGCCGGGCACGCGGCCGACCTACTGATGTCCTGCAGGGTGGTGCGCGGTGACGAGGCGGCTCGTCTGGGTCTGGTCAATCGGTGTGTAGAGCCGGCGGAGCTGCTACCCACGGCGTTGGCCTGGGCCGGCGAGGTGGCGCGTAGCTGCTCGCCGCGGGCGGTGGCCATGGTGAAGCAGCAGCTCGCGTACGACGCCACCGCGGACCTGGAGCAGGCCCGGACCAGAGCGGACAAGTTCCTCGTCGAGGCGCGCGGGCTGCCGGACTACCGGGAGGGCGTGGCGTCCTTCCGGGAGCGACGGGCTCCGCGTTTCGAGGGACTACCCGAGGACCAGCCGCCGATCGGTCCTGAGCGGTTCGCGGTGTGAGTCGGTCCGCGGTGTGACGACGGTTCGCAGGGGAGGGTAGTGACGGCCAGTGGTCCCCTCCGGATGACATCCGGAGGGGACCACTGGCGTGCGTCCGGGAGCGCCAGCGGATGGCCGGGGCCGTCGCGGCGTCGCGGCGGCCCCGGCCGTTCACTGCGCCACGAGCGAGGCTCCGACGTCGTACATGATGTCGTCCTTGACGTTCTCCGCCAGGCCGTCGAGCAGTTTGCGGAAGTCCGCGGGCTCGGCGAGCCCCTCGGCGTGCGGCCAGTCGGAGCCCATGACGATGCTCTCGTGGAAGCCCAGCTGGCGGATGATCGCCACCGGGTCGTCCTCCGGGTAGGGCACCACGCGGACATGGTTGCGGAAGACCTGGCTCGGCCGCTCGGTGAGCTGGCCGCCGAGCCACGGGCCGTTGCGGCCCATCCCGCGGCTCTTGTCCATGTGCGAGACGAAGTGCGGCACCCAGGACGCGCCGAACTCGCTGGCGAGGAGCTGGATGTTCGGGTAGCGGCCGAAGAGGTTGTCGAAGATGAGCGCGGAGACCGTCTCCATCACCGGGCGCTCGCCGTAGGTGTGCTGCCACTGCCAGGCCGACATCCGGAAGTGGATGGGATCGGGGTCGTGGCCCCAGGCCGGCGCGAGCTCGGCGTTGTAGTAGTTCTCGGTGATGTGGAAGCAGACGGTCGCCTTCGCCTCGTTGACCCGCTCCCAGAAGGGGTCGAAGTACGGGTCACCGGGGCTGCGGCCGTAGGCCGGGCCGGTCGGCAGCAGGATGAAGCGGGCACCCTCGTTGAGCACGAAGTCGAGCTCGGYCACGGCGAGGTTGAGGTCGCGCAGCGACAGGGTCGCCGGGGCGAAGATCCGGTCGCGGTACGCGAAGCCCCACTCCTCGTTCATATAGAGGTTGAACGAGTGGAGGTTGGCGAACAGCATGTCCGGCTTGGGCATGTGCGCCTCGGCCATCAGGCCCCAACTGCCCGGGTACATGATCGTGGCGTCCAGGCCCTGCGCGTCCATCTCGGCCAGTCGCGCGTCGCGGTTCTGGTACTCGGCCCGCATGTCCTCGAACATGTAGGTCTCCGCGGGCGCCCCGGTGCTCATCTGCCTGAGCATCTCCTTGAGGGAGCCGGGCTTGTACGCCTTGTGGAACTCCGCCTCCACGGCGACCAGTAGACGTTCTCCCATGAGGATGCCGTCCCGGCCGTTGTGCAGGGTCACCGGCTTCACCGTCCGATCCGCCCACTCGGCCGGAATGTGGCGGGTGAACGCGTCGGCAGTCTCGTACATGTGCTGGTCGCAGTCGAAGATGCGTCCCACGGTTGGCCTCCTTGTGTCTCCCGTCCGACCGGATCGAGAGCCTCCACTTCATAAGGTACAATGATTTTACTAATTTTTCCATCTCTGTTGGGGAGGTCGCGTGACTGGCGGTGCCGAGCTCGTGAGGTGCGAGGTTGACGACCACGGTGTGGCGACAATCACGCTCGACGACCCCGAGAACCGCAACGGCTGGTCGCCGGACATGGAGAATGCGTACTTCGCCGTCCTTGACACCGCCGCGGTGAACCCGAGGGTGCGGGTTGCGGTGTTGACGGGTGCGGGGCGCTCCTTCTGCCCCGGGCTGGCGATGTCGAGGCTCGGCGCGGTCGCCACAGGTGGACTGCGGCTCGCTGACCGCCGGCCGCAGTACACCCCCCGCTTGTTCCCGAAGCCGCTGATCGCGGCGATCAACGGTGCGTGCGCCGGCATCGGGCTGGTGCAGGCCTTGCAGTGCGACGTGCGCTTCGCCGTGCGCGGTGCCCGTTTCTCCACCGCGTTCGCCCGTCGCGGGCTGTCCGCGGAGTACAACCTGGCGTGGGTCCTGGCCCGGCTGGTCGGGGTCGAGCTCACGCTCGACCTCCTCCTCTCCGCCCGCACCTTCGAGGCCGAGGAGGCGCACCGGATCGGCCTGGTCAGCCGGCTCAGCGAGCCCGGCGAGTCGCTGGCCGACGCGCTCACGTATGCGCGTGACATCGCGGCGAACTGCGCGCCCGCGGCGCTGGCGGTGATCCGCGAGCAGATCTACGCGGATCTTGATGTCGGCTTCAACGAGGGCCTGCGGCGTTCCTACGCCGCGATGGCGCACATGAACGCCAGGCCGGAGCTGACCGAGGGGGTGGCCAGCTTCCGGGAGCGGCGGCCACCGGTCTTCCCGCCTCTGGCGGTGGACTTCGACGCCGCGCAGGTCCTGGGCGCGCCCCGGCAGCCGTTTCCGCGTCCGGTCGCCTGAGGTCGCCTAGCCCTGGCCGGGCGGGCCGCGTGGGCCGTCGGCGGTGGTCGCATCGGTGGTGCCCGGGTGGCCTTGAGAGCATAATTAATAATATGAGTAAGCTAATTTCTGGCGTAACCGGTGAGGTGCGTTCTGGCCACCACGTCGCCTGACCGCCTGCGCGAGCTGCTGGGCCTGGAGCCGCTGGGCCGGGACCGGTTCGAGGGACTTGGCGGCCCCGGCCAGGTGGGAACCCGGATCTTCGGTGGTCTGGTGGTGGCGCAGGCTCTCGTGGCCTCGGGCCGCACCGTCGGCGCGGACCGCCGGCCCAACAGCCTCTACGCGACGTTCCTGCGCCCGGGCCAGGCCGCGGTTCCCATCGGGCACGAGGTCGACCGGGTGCGGGACGGCCGCAGCTTCAGCTCGCGCACCTGCCGGGCGACGCAGAACGGCATCGTCCTGCTGAGCATGGAGGCGGCCTTCCACACCGGGGAGAGCGGGCTGACGCATCAGCTGGCCATGCCGAAGGTGCCCGGCCCGGAGGCACTGGAAGCGGCGGAGAGCTGGTTCGAGTCTGCGGGCCCCGAACTGGACGAGTGGAAGCGGGCCTTTCTCGGCAGTCATCCGGTCGACATCCGGTTTCTCTCCGAACCACCGCCGCTCGCCGTCCGTCGCGGGCCACAGCCCCCCCGACTGGGCGTGTGGCTGCGCTGCTGTGAGCCACTGGGCGAGGATCCGCTTCTGCACGCGGCGGCGTTGACCTATGCGTCGGATCTGTTCCTGCTCAGCTCCGCGCTGCTGCCGCATGGGCTCGCGCTGGCCGGCGGCAGCATCACCGGGACGACCCTGAGTCACGCGGTCTGGTTCCACGAACCGTTCAAGGCCGACGACTGGCTGTTCTACGAGCAGACGAGCCCCTGGACGGGGTCCGGCCGGGCGATGACCCAGGGCAGGGTGTTCGACCAATCCGGCGTGCTGGTGGCGACGCTGGCGCAGGAGGGCCTGCTCCGGCGGCGTCCCGGCGGTCTGGCGGCCTGATCGGCGCGTCGGCGTCGTGCCGCACCGTGCCATCTCTGCACCCGGCGCTCGGCACCGGTTCGCCGGGGCGATCCTGTTGGGTAACCGGCGACGGGCCCGCGCGACGAGGAGGAGGTTTCTCGCCGCACGGACCCGTCTGTTCTGGGGGAGGGCCGGTTCAGGTCCGCTCGGGCCGCCCGGTCACTTCGGCGAGCCAGCCGGCGAAGCGCCGCCACAGCTCCTCGCGGGTGTCGGCGAAGTTGTGCATGTGGGCCATCCGGGGCACCGTCACGACCGTGACGTCGCGGGATCTCGGATAGGCGGTCGGCTCGGTGTGCGGGTTCCGCGAGACATCGGAGTCCCCGAACGCGAGGAAGACCGGCACGTCGATCTCGTCTGCGAACGGCTGGCTGTAGCCCGGGGTCATGCCGTCGATCCCGGAGATCCGCGAGATCAGGGACATGCACTCGTCCACGTCGTACTGGAAGACGTCCGCCGGGACGTCCAGCACATGGAAGACACCGCGGTAGAGCTCCCGCGGGGCGGTGTGGTAAGGCGGGAGCTCGTCGACTCCAGCGGTCTTGGCGTTGTCCTCGAGAAGAGCCCGGCGGCGTTCCTCGGTCGACAGTCCACTCAGCTCCCGGTGCTCGGGAATGTTGCTGATGGTCAGCGGCGACGCCCCGAAGACACCGATGGCGGGATAGTCCCGGTACTTCCCCTGTTGGATGAGCGTGATGAAGCCCCCGAGTGACTGGCCGATGCCGAGGTGCGTCGCTGCGGGCAGTGGCGGCAGCCCGTCGACGAGCGAGCCCTCGGCCAGGCCGGCGCGGAGATGCTCGTGGACGACGTGCGCCGCGTCCGCGCAGACCTCGAGAGTCATGAAATCCCCGTCGGCCGGGCGGGTGCTGTCACCGCCGCCCAGGTAATCGCAGGCGACGAACACCGCGCCCCGGCGGGAGAACCACTCGGCCTTGCTGTAGCCGGCGCGCCCTGAGGGCTGCAGGTCCCAGTAGCGCCGGTGGTAGGTGCCGCCGGGGATCGCGACAATGACTGTGGGATCAGCGGGGAGGCGCTCCGGGTCGCAGACCAGGGTCGCCGTCATGGTGACCTGATCCGACACGTCCTTCGGCATTGCGGCCGTGACGTCGATCGTCAGGTCGCGGCGGAGTAAAGGCATGGGAGACCTCTCATCTAGATCTTCCTGGCGGCTGTGGCCCTCATCGAGCCGTGTGGACTTGGGCGCCGCAGGAGAACCGGGCCGCGGGCCGTCCGTCCGAGCGCCGAAGCTCGCCCTCGGCGACCACGAACCGTCGGCCGCTGTGCGACATCGTGGCGGTGCTGACCAGCGGCGTCCCGTCGATCGGAACGCCGCGCAGATAGTTGACGGCCAGGTCGAACGGCTCAACGATCGCGTGGTCACCGACCGTGTCGAGCTGCACGGCCGAGGCGGTAAGCTGCGCGATCAGCGCAACCGCCCCGCCATGAAGCGCCTGGTAGCTGTTGGCGACCTGTGGGTCGGGGCATAGCCTGAACGTCGCGACGCCGCCACCGACATGKCAGTCCGTGACGCCCACGAGCTCGTGGGGAGACGACGACCGGAGAGCTGGCACCGGGGGAGCCGACGACGCGAAGGACGCTGCGGGATCCGGCCGGGCCGGAACACCCGCCACGTACTCGCCTGGCGACGGGCTGCGAGCCGACGGGACGGCTGACCGTTTGGGCACCCCGAGCATCCGCATCGAACACACGGCCACCAGGCGGGACTCGTCGTCGACCAGCGCCCCGCGCAGCAGGGCGCTGTCCTCGGCAGCGGCCTCCAGCCAGGCCTGGCCGGTCACCGCGCCCGGCAGCAGCGGCCGCGGGCCGGCGTACTCCAGGCGCATCTGCACTGTGACGACGGTGTCGGAGACCGGCAGCGCGGCCGCGCCCACCATGCCGCAGCAGGCATCCGCGACGATGCCGAGGGCACCCGCCGTCATCCGCCCGCCCGGGTCTCCGACGGTCCGCGAGCCGGACAGCCGGACCGACGCGCGGCCCGGCCCGGCGGCGTTGACGTGCATTCCGACTGCCTCGTGAATCGGAACCGCTCCCCAGCGTTGGGCCGGCCCGGACATCACGGGCGCACCCTGGGCGTGCGCCCCGCCACGCCGATGCCTCTCGTTAGTTCCATGACTGCCTCCAGGAAGACGCGGTGGTCTTCGGTCGGCCTGTTTGGCAGGCTGACCGAACCTGCAAAAGGCCAGCTGGCGGGTGCGCTGACAGGAGCGACGGAAGTCGGCGCACCCACCAGCTGGCGGCATGTGGTGGCGCGATCAGGTCCGTTCGGGCGGCGCACCCGCGGCGATGAAGCGCCCCGGCAGGTTGTCGGTGAGCTGACCGGCTTCCTGCACGACCTCCCCGGCGACGATCGTCTGACGGAATCCGCCGGGTGGGCGCCGCAGCCGGGCCCCTCCCGCCGGCAGGTCGTCGACGAACACGTCGGGCTCCCAGGCAAGCTCGTCGAGCGCGAACACGGTCAGATCCCCTGCGGCGCCGGGCACGATCCGACCCCGGCCGGGCAGGCCGAAGGCATCGGCCTGCCGGCCGGTGAGCGCGTGCACTGCCGCTGGAAGCGAGAGGTCCGCGCGGTCGCGTACATGCTGGGTGAGCAGCAGGGTGCTGTCGCCGGTGGCGCACATCATCTGCAGGTGCGCGCCGGCGTCACTGTTGCCGATCAGTGCCGCGGGATGGGTGAGGGTGGCGGCGACGCCGTCGGGGTCGGAGTTGGCGACGCCGACGCCGACGAGCCCGGGATCGAGATCGTTCTCGAGGACCCAGTCGGCGAGCACGTCCGAGGGGTGGCCGGGCCGCGCGGCGACTAGATCCGCCAGCGTCGAGCCGACCCACCGCTCCAGCTCGGGCCGACGGACCTCGACGAACCGCAGCCGTTCCGGGTACCGGTGCGGGATCATCGTCCGGGGGACACGGTCCCACTCCTCCCGGGCCACCGCGCGCCACGTCGGGTCCTCCAGCAGCTGCCGCATCTGGGCCGCCGGCGCCTGCACAGCCCGGTGCCAGCCCTCGGCCAGGGCGAACCACGACATGCCGCCGGACCAGTTCACGCGGATGTCGAGGGTGCGCGGGGACACCTGCGGGAGGGTCCGCGCACCCTGCTCCTGCAGCTCGAGCGCGAAGTCGAGGTTGCGCGTCGCTGCGTTCGGGTGGTTCGTGTCGTGGAAGATACCGATCCAGGTGTGGGTCAGCCCGCGGGGCCGGCACAGGCCGGCCATGCGAGTCACGTCGGCCCGCATGCCGCGTCCGCCGCTCTGGTCGGGGATGAACTGCACGGTCCGCCGATGGGCGGCGAGGACGTCGAAGAGCGCGCCATACTCGTCGTCGTCAGCGAGCCGGCTCGGGACGGGACGCTTGTCACGGTCCTCGTCGAACCCCATGGACGTCGACAGGCCGAGAGCCCCGGCGGCGAGGCTCTCGTCGAGCACTCGGGCCATCTCGGCGCGCTCGGCTTCCGTGGCCGGGCGGTCCCAGGCGTTGCGGCCCATCACGAAGAGCCGCAGCGGGGTGTGGCCGACGAAGCCGGTGGTGTTCACCCCGAACCGCCGCTCGCCCGCGCTTCGCCGGTAGTCGGGCCAGGACTCCCAGGTCCATGGGATGGCCGCGTCGAAGGCGGCGTCGGGCAGGTCCTCGATGTAGCAGAAGAGACTGGTCACCTCCGGCCGGTCGGCGGCCCGGACCGGCGCGAGCGACAGCGAGCAGTTACCCATCAGCACCGTTGTCACACCGTGCTGCGGCATCGGATCGCAGGAGGGGTCCCACCACAGCGACGGATCGACATGCGTGTGGTTGTCGATGAACCCGGGTGCGACGATCGCGCCGGAGGCGTCCACCAAGCGCTCGCCGTCGGCGGGCAGATCCGGCCCGACCTCGACGATGAGGCCGTCGCGGACGCGTACATCCGCGGGCCGCTCCGGCGCGCCGGAGCCGTCGACGAGCACTCCGCCTTTGATCAGAACCGCGCCCATGGGGTCCTCCACCTCGGATTGATACAGATTAATTAATCATATAATTAGGTGATCTGCATGTGTCGGGAGGCTGAGTGCCCACACCCCACCCCTGCTTCGTCTGCGCGGGCCGCACGAGAGTGGGGAGATCCGGGCGGCGGGACCCCGTCCGCCACGTCGGTGGTGTCCGCTCCGCTGCAGGGTCAGCGGACGTGCGGCAGCAGCGCGGGCAGCAGCGCCGGGTCCGATTCGTACGTCGCGTACAGGGTGATCCGGCTGGCGATGCCGCCGAGTTTGGCGGTGAGCTCGGTGCCGACCCGCTCCGGTTCACCGACGACGGCGAAGGTGTGCAGCATCTCGTCGTCGATCAGGGCGCTCATCTCGTCCCACCGCCCCTGCTTGGACAGGCGGGTCAGTTCGGGCTGGGCGTCGCCCCATCCGTGCAGCTCGAGCACGGGCCGGTAGGCGGGGGTCGACGCGTAGAAGGCGATCTGCTTCTTCGTGCCGGCGATCGCCTCGGCCAGCTCGGCTTCGTCGCGGCCCACGGCGACGAAGGACGGGCCGGCGACGGCGAAGCCCTCCAACGTCTGGCCGTTCCTCGCCCGGCCCCGCAGCAGCGCGGGCAGCGTGACCTCGTCGAGGTAGCGGCGGGTGGTGAAGGGATGGATGAAGAAGCCGTCGGCGACCTCGCCCGCGACCTCCGTCATGCCGACCCCCACCCCGGCCAGATAGACGGGCGGAGGCCCGGCTGGGTGAGTAGGCGGGGCGAAGAACGGAGTCATCAGCGTGTGTGTGTAGAAGTCGCCGCGGAAGTCGAGCTTCGAACCGTCCTGCCACGATGCCCAGATGGCCCTCAGCGCCAGGACGAACTCCCGCATCCGGGGCGCCGGGTGGGACCAGGGCATCGAGAAGCGTTTCTCGATGTGCGGACGGACCTGCGAGCCGAGCCCGAGGACGAATCGGCCCCGGGCATGCCGGGCGAGGTCGTAGGCCACGCCGGCGACGGTCATCGGGGTGCGCGCGAACGCGATCGCGATGGCGGTGCCGACGGTCATGCTCTCGGTCGCCTGGAGAGCCTGCATGACCTGCAGGAAGGGGTCGTGCCTGGTCTCGCCCACCCACAGGCCGTCGTACCCGGCCTGCTCGAGGCCGCGAGCCGCGGTCTCGGTGGCGTCGATGTCCTTGGTCAGCGTCGTGTCAATCCTCACGCGTGTCCCTTCCTGCCCGGACCACGGTTCGTCCCCGTGGACCGCGGGCGGCATCCGTCACCTCGCCGCATATAAGCATATTAATTAGATGTATGTGGGTGGAGGTCGGCCGTAGCCGCGTTGGCGGCGGTACCCGCGATCCGTCGACAGGCACTCGTCACCTGCCCAGGAGGTTCAGGAGTTGATGCCGAAGCGTTCGAGCCCGTAACAGGCGATCGCGTTTCCCCGGGCCAGCAGATAGGACTCGCGGTCGTCCAGCCCCGCCTCGGAGACGATCTTGTCAAAGACCTCGCCGGTCCGGGGCCAGGTCGAGTCGCCGTGCGGGTAGTCGACCTCGAACATGATCTGCTCCATACCTACCCGGTCACGGAGCCTGAGCCCGACGACGTCGTCGAAGACGCAGCCGTAGACCCGGCCCGAGATGTAGTGGCTCGGCGGCTTCGTCAGCCGGCCGGTCAGGTCGCCGTACGCGGGACGTTCGTTCCAGATGCTGTCGAGGCGTTCGAGCAGGAACGGCATCCAGCCGACCTGGCCCTCGCTCAGCGCGACTCTCAGTGTCGGGAACCGTTCGAGGACTCCGGAGGTCAGCCAGTCCGCGAACGCGTGCGCCGCTCCCTGATACGTCAGGGTGAGTGAGACCGCGCGG
Organism: Frankia sp. CcI49; assembly: GCF_001983215.1. Taxonomy (NCBI): domain Bacteria; kingdom Bacillati; phylum Actinomycetota; class Actinomycetes; order Frankiales; family Frankiaceae; genus Frankia; species Frankia sp. CcI49. The sequence goes on along the minus strand of NZ_MOWP01000032.1, from coordinate 136,774 downwards.
GGCGCGTCCGTTGAGGTCACCGGGAAGGTCGAGGACGACCCTATGTGGAGGTTGACCACGGTGCCGGTTTCCGCGCAGGCGGCGAGGAACGGGTCCCAGTGCGTGGTGTGGATGCTCGGCAGGCCCAGCTTCGTCGGGTTCTCCGAGAAGCAGACCGCGAAGGAGCCCTTGGCCGCGCAGCGGCGGACCTCGTCGGCCGCGAGGTGTGGGTCCCAGAGCGGGATGAGGGTCAGGGGGATCAGCCGGCCGCGCCCGGCGCCACCGCACCACTCGTCGATCATCCAGTCGTTGTAGGCCCGGAGGCAGGCGAGCGATAGCTCACGCTCCCCGCGTTCCAGAAAGGTCTGCCCGCAGAATCGTGGGAACGTCGGAAAGCTGAGGCTCGCCTCCATCCGGTTCGCATCCATGTCCACGAGCCGGGCTGCCTGCTCGTGGCAGCCCGGCCGCATGTCCTCGTAGCGCATCGCGTCCCAGTGCTCGCCGAATTGATCCAGGTCCTTCCCCGCCGCGGCGAACCCGGGGATGATCGGCATCCGGTATCCCTCGTATTCCCAGATGTCGGCCCACTCGCCGTCGGGGGTCTCCTGCCACGGTCCGCGCGGTCCCTCCTTGAAGGCGCCCCGCCGACGGACGAGCCGCGGCGCGCGGTCCCTGAACCGGTCGGGCAACCTGGCCGCCCACAGGTCGCCGGGTTCGAGGATGTGGTCGTCGACGGAAATGATCCTGGGCGGGTTCATGGGACTCCTCGGCGATCTGGTGGAAGGGACCGTCCAACCCCCGAAGGCGACGGGTGTTCACGTCGCAGGGGAGGCGCGCGTAGCCGGGCCACGTCGGGAGGGGCGGGCATGAGCGCGGGCGCGGCCTGGGGTGGGGCGCGGCGGCTAGCCAATTTAAAGCATGTGTGCGAATTGCTGTCAACGGGCGCCGTAGCGCGGGTCCGACCGGACGGGCAGACTGGCACCATGGCGACGTCCGAGACTCAGGGCCGGAAACGGCGTGGTGAGTACCGCGCCGGCCGGGACACCCGCGAGTCATTGATGGTCGCCGCCGAACGTCTGTTCGCCGAGCATGGCCTCGACGCGGTCTCGCTACGGGAGATCGCCGTGGAGGCCGGGTCGCGTAACAGCGGAGCCGCGCAGTACTACTTCGGCAGTAAGGCCGAGCTCCTGCGGGCGGTCCTCGAATTCCGGTCGCAAGCGCTGAACCGTCGGCGGAGGCAGCTTCTGGAGGCCGCGGGGGAGTGCCCCGATGTGTACGCCCTCCTCGTGGCGCTCGTGGTTCCCCTGGCGGAGATGGTGGGTCACACCCACTACGTCAGCTTCCTCGCTCGCCTGCAGGCCGAGTACGCCCGCGACCGCCGGTCCATCAACGCCGGCGGGGAAGTCGACACGAGTTTCCGCCGGGCGCAGACGCTACTCGCCGCGGCCCTGCCCCAGCTCCCACCCGAACGGTTCCGTCTTAGGTTCCGGCTCGTGATGCGCATGGCGATCGCCACCCTGGGTGAACACGAGCGTCACCCCGACGGTGAGCGCCTGGGTACCTCGGCGCTGATCGAAGAGATCATCGATGCCGCGGCGGGGCTCATGCTGGCGCCCTCCGGTCAGGCTGGCACCGAGAGCTGATCGTCTGCGGCGGGGGCTCGTGGGCCGGTCCGTGGATCGGGACGGTGGCGCCGGCGGCGACCGTCCCGATCCACGGACCGGCACCTCCTGGTCAATATCATCTAAATATGACGACTGATTGTTTGAGAGCTCTGGGATCGGTTCGGGTCCGCCGGGTAGGGGCGAGCTAGGCCCGGAGCGGGCTCGCGGCGGATCGGCCAAGGCGGGTTCCTGATGGCTCGCGAGGTCGTTCACTGCCTGGAGACCGACTGCGCGATCGGTCGATGACCGGGGGGCAGGGGTGGCCCGGTCGTCGCTGCTGTCCGGCTGGGGCCACTGGCCAGAAAAGTATCTTGCGTCGCGCGATGCGATCGTCCGCCAAACCAGATCATTAAGTATGATAGCTATACTATTTTGTTGATGGAGGTTCGTGTGACGGTCCGGAACGGTTCGGCGCCTCCGAACGTGGACGACGGCCTCGTGAGCCATCAGGTGCGCGTTCCCAAGACCGCGGACCTGATCGCAGCCCGTCTCCGACGCCAGATCATCAAGGGTGAGCTCCAGGAGGGTGAGTCGCTTCCCCCCGAGTCCGCTCTGATGACACAGTTCGGGGTCTCGCGGCCGACGCTGCGGGAGGCCTTCCGGGTCCTCGAGGCGGAATCCCTGATCAGCATCCGTCGTGGCTCCCACGGCGGTGCGCGCGTACATGCTCCCGACAACGCCATCGCCGCCCGCTACGCCGGCCTGGTGCTGGAATACCACGGTACTACCGTCGGTGACGTCTACACGGCGAGCGCGCTCATCGAGCCCCCGTGCGCCGCGTTGCTGGCGCGGAAGCGTACCGATGCGGACATCGCCAGATTGCGAGATCTGCACGAGGCTGCCGAGGAGGTCAAGAACGACCCGATGGCACTGGTCGAAGCGCAGGCCAAGTTCCACCTAGGGGTCGTCGAACTGACGGGGAACCAGACCATGACGGTGCTGGCGGGCATGCTCCGCCACGTTGTGGACCTGGCCAACAAGACCTATGTGGCGGCGGAGGCGTCGCTTCCCGCGCAGCGGCGGGCAGCGCTGAAGGGGCAGCGGGCCCACGCCAAGCTGATCGACTATCTCGAAGGACGGGATCCGGAGGGCGCGCAGTATCTCTGGCGTCAGCATCTCGAAGAGCAGGGTGACCATTTCCGCACCGGGCCCGGCGCGCGGGATCTCCTGGACCTGCTGGGCTGACACGAGGGCCGGGACGCGCTACACCGATCGAATTGAGCGAGATGATGGGCCGGAGTAGCCTCATTCCACATGGAAGGGATCGGCCTGGACCCTCGCTCGCCGGGCCTAAGGCTCGCGCGAGACTTAGGCTGCGCGATGTTCCTGCGGAAAGGTTTCGCAAATATTCATATGTCGGAGATCGCTGCTGCCGCAGGTATCTCTGAGGGTAGTCTCCGTGAACATTATCCTGATATGTCAGGATTACTGAACGATATTCTGGGGGAGACGACCGAGTGGTACTTCGCTGTCTGTGAGGATGCAGTGGCCCGGTCGCGCGGCCCGGAGGCCCAGTTGGCCGCGCTCATCCGCTCGACCATAGAGTTCCACATCTCGCACCGGGATCGTGTCCTGCTTCTCAGGCAGCAGATTCCCCTCGTAGGGGAGGATTTCCTCACCATCGGCCGACGCCTGACGGTGAAGCGGGCAAGTTCGATGTTCGCCGAGGTCGTGAGGCGAGGGGTCGCCTCGGGCATATTTACGACTCCTTATCCCGATGACGCGCGTCGTGTCATCGAGGCTGCCTGCGGCTCGGTCGTGGAATGGTACCGGGAGGATGGGGAGATCGCCGTGGACGATCTCGTGGAACGCTATTCGTATCTGAGTAGGAGGCTTCTCGGGGACGCGGACCACCTGGGGCCACGCGACGCGGCCGGTCCCTGTACGCCCGCGGAGCCCTCAGCCCCGTGAGAACCTGTCCGCGATGGCCCTGTACTCCGTGGTGTCGTGGGACTGGCTCTCGGCGGCCAGACCCATTCCCAGGCTGGTGACGGCCGCCGCGCGCAGGTGCTGGTTCAGGACGTTCTTCGTGTCCTGGACCGCCTGCGGTGGCAGGGCGGCTATCTTCCGGGCGAAGTCGATCGCCCGGTCCAGAAGATCTCCGGACGGGACCGCGTGGTTGGCCAGCCCGAACTCGACCGCCCTGGCCGCGTGAATCCGCTCCCCGGTGAGCAGATATTCCTTGGCCCGAAGAAGGCTCGTGAACAGAGGCCAGGTGATCGCACTCCCGTCGCCGGCGACGAGTCCTACTGTCACGTGCGGGTCCGCGAGATACGTGTGGTCGGCGATGAAGACCATGTCGCACAGGGTCGCGAGCGTGCACCCGAGACCCACGGCCGGACCGTTCACGGCGGCGATGACCGGCACGCTGATCCCCAGCATCGCATCGACGAGACGCCGAGCATCGCGCATGGCGCGGCGCCGTGACTGGAAGTCGTTTGCGTGGCGGATGAAATCATCGGTGTTACCGCCGGCGCAGAAGGCCTTTCCGGCCCCGGTGAGCACGAGGGCGCGGACGCCCGGATCATCGTCGATCTCGGCGATGATCCGGGGGAAGTCATCGTGCAGCGCAGGGTCGAACGAATTGAGGTGTGTGGGCCGGTTCAAAGTCAGCACCGCGATGTCATCCCGGCGCTCGATGATCAGCCGATCGCTGGCCGTGTACGGTCTGGTGGTCGACATTCATTTTCCTTTGTGGGCGCGAGGCGTGCTGGAGTGGGGGAGTTCGCCGGGCGGAACGGCGGCGCGAAACGCGCGCTGGTATCTCCGGCGAGCCGGACGGGGTGGTTCACTCCCACGGGATGCCGAGCTTGAAGGGAACCTCGCCGAGCCGGGGGGCCTCCTTGGCCAGCTCCTCGATCGTCCACCGGCGACCGGCTTCGATGGTGTCGACGATCGCCCAGGGGTGAAACAGGGAGACCGAGCCGCCGTGTACGTAGAACGTCCTGCCTGCGAGTGGGCAGTCCTCGGTGGCAAGATAGGCGACGAACGGCGAGATGTTCGCCGGGTCCTCGACGTCGAACTCGGCCGTCGTGGTGTCTGCCAGAAGGTTCTCGGTGAGACGGGTCCGCGCCGCGGGGCAGATGGCGTTGAGACGCACGCCGAACCGCTCCATCTCAAGCTGGGCGATGGTGGTGAGGGAGGCGATGCCGGATTTGGCTGCGCCGTAGTTCCCCTGGCCGACATTGCCGAACAGCCCCGAGGTGGAGGCGGTGTTGATGACCGACGGCCGTAGGGACCGACCGGCCTTGTGCGCCTCCCGCCAATAGCGGCCGGCGGCTCGTAGTGGCATGAAATGCCCCCGCAGATGCACCCGGGTCACACTGTCCCACTCCTCGTCGGACATGTTGACCAGCGTCCGATCCCGCAGGATGCCCGCGTTGTTGACCAGGACGTGCAGCTCGCCGAAAGCGTCCAGCGCCGCCTGCACGAGGTGCTGTGCGCCCTCGCTGTCCGTCACGTCGTCGCCGTTGGCGATCGCGGTCCCGCCGGCGGCTCGGATCTCGTCCACCACCTGCTGGGCGGGTGTGGCGTCGGCCCCCGCGCCGTCGGATGCCCCGCCGAGGTCGTTGACCACGACCTCGGCACCCTCGCTGGCGAACAGCAGGGCATGCTCCCGGCCTATCCCCCTGCCGGCTCCGGTGATGATCGCGACCCGTCCGTCCAACGCACCCATCAGGGCAGATCCCTTCGTTACTGGTGGCGCACCACGCGACTCGATCCGCGCCACTGGATGCCGTTTCGTTGTCTGTTTCGTTGTCTGTTTCGTTGTTCGCCGGGCCTGGCACGCCTGGAATGAAGCGCCTTGATGGCTTCGTCCAGGCGATCAGGCCGTGCGGGCCGCAGGTTGCGGGCGGGGTGGCCCCGCGTCTTGATCCACCTGCTCGCCCACCGTGCGGGACGGTGAGGGGTGGCCCCGTCGACCTTCTATATAGCGTATAAATTTAGATGATGGCCCATCATAGCTCGTCGTCCGCGCGCGGGGACAGCATGAGCGGCTGGTGCCTCGCCTGCTCCGCCTGCCGGGCGGGGTGGTGGCGGGTCGGCTCGAGCCGTGCCTGGCCGCCCGCCGGAGGCGTCCTCCGGCCTGTCCGGCGCCCACCGTGCGCGGTGGGGCGTCGACGATCGCCAGTTACCCAACCTGAGATGGAGCAGACATGGAGAACGTGACAGTCGCGCCGATCCCGCCCCTCGTCGTTGGGCAGACCTACGAGGAGATGGTGGTCGGCTCGGTGTTCCGCACGCCGGCGCGCACCATCAGCGAGACGGACCTGGTGATGTTCCGTCAGCTGGTCGGCGTCATCGAGCCGCTGTTCATGGACGCGGAGCACGCCGCTACCGCGGGCTACACCGGCCGCCTCGTCCCGGGCATGATGGTCTTCTCTTACGCCGAGGGCTTGGTCCTGCAGACGAACGTCCTGCACGGCACCGGCATGGCGTTCATGCAGTCGGACCTGTCGATCAGCGCCCCGGTCTACGTCGGGGACACGATCACCGTCGTGGTCGAGGTGACGCAGTCACGACCGGCAAGCCGTGGCAACCGGGGTGTGGTGACCACTCGTAACACGGTGCGCAACCAGCGTGACGAGATCGTCCTGACCTACAACCCCGTCCGGCTGATCCGCGGCCGCGACTGATCCCCGTGCGGGGTCACGGCCGCTGAGCGCCACCGGTCACCGGGAGATGCCCGTTTCGGTGACCGGTGATCCCGCGGGGAGGCGCAGCGGACGGTGAAGGCGCAGGACCCCGGTCAGCGTTCGCGTGTGTGCGCGAGGAGCTCGGAGATCAGGGCCGGATCGGCGTCGTAGGCCGGGTAGAAGGTGGTCCTGGTCTGGACGTCGCCGAGCTTGGCGACGAGTTCCGCTCCCACCTTCGCCGGCTCGCCGACGAGCGCGACGGTGTTGAGCATGTCGTCGTCGACAAGGCCGCCCATCTCCTCCCAGCGTCCCTCCTTCGATAGTCGGGTCAGCTCGGACTGGAGACCACCCCACCCGTGCAGCTCCAGCACGGGCCGGTAGACCGGGGTTGACGCGTAGAAGGCGATCTGCCTCCTCGTCGCGGTGACCGCGGCCTCGAGCTCCCGCTCGTCCCGGCCGACGGCCACGAACGATGGGCCGACGACCGCGAAGCCGTCCATTGTCAGGCCCGCCCGGGCCCGGCCCCGGGCCAGGGCGGGCAGTGTCACCTCGTCGAGGTACCGGCGGGTGGTGAGCGGGTGAACGAAGAAGCCGTCGGCGACCTCCCCGGCCACCTCCGTCATCCGCACCCCGACGCCCGCCAGGTAGACGGGCGGCGGCCCGGCCGGGTGAGGCGGCGGCGAGAAGAAGGGTGTCATGAGCGTGTGGGCGTAGAAGTTGCCGTGGAAGTCGAGCCTGCTCTCCTCCTGCCAGGCGGTCCAGATCGCCCGGAGCGCGAGGATGAACTCCCGCATCCTCGCCGCCGGGCTCGACCAGGGCATGGAGAACCGCTTCTCCACGTGCGGGCGCACCTGGGAGCCGAGCCCGAGCACGAACCGGCCACGGGCGTGCCGAGCCAGGTCGTAGGCGACGCCGGCCATCGTCATCGGGGTGCGGGCGAAGGCGACCGCGATGGAGGTGCCCACCGTGACGCTCTCGGTCGCCTGCAAAGCCTCCAGCACCTGCAGGAACGGATCGTGCCGGGTCTCCTCGACCCAGAGGCCGTCGTAACCGGCGGCCTCGATCGCGCGCGCGTCGATCTGGGTGACGTCGATGTCCTTGGGGAGAGAAGCGTCGATCTTCATCGTTTCCCTTCGTCGCTGTTCCAGTTCGTCTCGCGACGCGTCGTCCGGATCGGGATGCGCGGGTACCTCGGGCCAGGATATCGTCCTTCAAGCATATTAATTTAGCTGTATCTGAGAGGTGGCGCGTGGGACTACTGGATGGCAAGGTGGCGATCGTCACCGGAGGTGGCCGCGGGCTCGGCCGGGCGCACTGCCTGGCGTTGGCCGGCGCCGGCGCGACCGTCGTCGTCAACGATCTCGGCTCCGGACTTCACGGGGAGGCGACCGGGGACTCCCCTGCGGAGGAGGTGGCCGCCGAGATCGTCAAGGCCGGTGGCACCGCGATCGCCGATCACTGCTCGGTGTCCGATTTCACCGCGACCGAGCAACTCGTCGAGCGGACGGTCGAACAGTTCGGGCGGCTGGACGTCGTCGTGAACAACGCCGGCATCATCCGGGACAGGACGATCGCCGCGATGAGCGAACAGGACTTCGACGCAGTCATCGCGGTACATCTCAAGGGAACCTTCGCGCTGACCCGGCACGCCGCGGCCCACTGGCGCGCGGCGGCCAAACGGGGCGAGAAGGTCACCGGAAGGATCATCAACACCACCTCCGGTACCGGCCTGTTCGGTACTCCCGGCCAGGCGAACTACGGTGCTGCCAAGGCCGGCATCGTGTCCCTCACCACGATCGCGGCGATGGAGTTGCGTCGCTACGGCGTCACGGTCAACGCGATCTCGCCCCTGGCGGCGACCCGGATGACCGCGGCGATCCCGCTCGGCCAGGCGGGCACGGGTGACGGGTTTGACCCCCGGGATCCGGCGAACGCGTCCGGTGTCGTCGTCTACCTTGCCTCCGACGAGGCTGGGTGGCTGACTGGTCAGATCTTCCGCATCGACGGCGACCGGGTCCAGCGGTTGCAGGGCTGGACTCCGAGCGCCGAGTACCGTGCTGCCAGCGGGGGCGCGGTGCGTGCCGAAGAACTCGTCGACGCGCTGCCGAAGCTTTACGGCACGCTGCCCGCCGGCCCGCCCTCGGCGAACTGAGAGGCAACCCGATGGCATCGACAACGCTGGACTTCGCCGGCCGCGCACTCGCCGGAAAGCGGGCCTTCGAGGCGGCGGACCTGGTGACTGATCGGAAGCCTTTCGGCCTGACCAAGGAGGGGACCTACCTCTGGGGCACCGTCCGCGACAGCGACGGTGAGCTCTGCTCGTTCATGCGCCGCGTCCCGCCGACACAGAACACGCCAGCCGGGTCGACCGCGGGATCAACGCAGCCGGGCGACACGGAGATCTCGCTGGGTGATCGACTGGTTGTGCTCGCGACCTTCGACGGCGCTGACGAGCTGCGCGTCCGCCGCGAGGCCAAGGGAGCCGCGAGCAGCCGCGATGTCACACGTGACCTCGCTGGCGGAAGCGCGGTACTCAGCGCCGCCGCGGGGGAGCGAGCCGGGATGCGCGCGGAGATCGGCAGGGCCATCTCCTACGTCGAGGACGGAGTTCTCGACCTGTCGGGGGAGCTGGTGTGCAGCCCGCTGCACTGGTACCTGCCAGGCCGGGCGGCGGCGCTTTACTATCCGACCCAGACCTGGTTGGTCTCCGGCATGGTTCTGGGCCGCGAGGTCAGCGGCTTTCTGTTCGTCGAAGAAGCCTACATGCTCCCGGGCGGGCGACTGTACGTCGAGAAGGATCCGCTGCACGACGTCGGCTACCTCACCTGGTACAGCTGGGCCACTCGCTGGAATGACGGGCGCACCGAGATCGGGCATTTCCTCTTCGGCGGCGACGATTTCCATGTCGGGCTGGTGGCGGACGACGCCGGGAACGTCCGCACGGCGACGACGATGGACGTCGGCGTGGCCCGGGCGGCGGGGGGCTACTGGCATGACGGGATCTCCGTCGTGATGGACGGCGCCGCCTGGCAGCTCAGCCCTGACCGCAAGGGCCGGATGAACCTCGGTCCGATTCCGAATCCGCAACAGGAGGGCCTGATGCGGCGGGCGGGGGAGAGCCGTCACCCGGACCTCTGGATGGCCTGGGGCGAAAGCCTTCCAGAGGTCGGGAACCGCCGCGTACCGCGAGAGTGACGAATCGGCGATCTCGGAGGTCTGATGATGAGCACTGGGCGGTTGGCTGGGCGGGTCGCGCTGGTGACCGGCGCCGGTCAGGGGATCGGGAGGGCCGTCGCGCGGTCGATGGCGCGCGAGGGTGCGGCCGTGGTCGTGTCAGGCCGGCGCCCAGAACCGCTGAACATGGTGGTGGAAGAGCTCGCGGAAATGGGGGCCCGTGCGTTCGCGGTGCCTGGCGATGTCGGTGTGCGGGCCGACTCCGAGCGCATGGTGGCAGCGGCGGTCGCGGAGTTCGGCTCGGTGGACATCCTGGTGAACAATGCCCAGACCTCGGTCCAGGCGCGCCTGGAGCGCACGACGGACGCCGATGTCGACACGGCCTGGCGCAGTGGGGCGCTGGGAACCCTCCACTGCATGCAGGCATGCCTTCCGCATATGAAGGCGCGTGGTGGAAGTATCGTCAACTTCGGCTCGTCGACGGCGATCAACGGTGATGTCGCCTTCGGTTCCTACGCGATGGCCAAAGAAGCGATCCGGGGTCTCTCGCGCGTCGCGGCGCGTGAGTGGGGACGCTACGGAATCCGGGTGAACGTGATCTGCCCGACTGCCACGACACCGGCGTCGGAAGAGTTCCGCGAAGCCCACCCGGAACGCTTCGCGGCCGTGATGCGGGAGATTCCTCTGGGCCGGTTTGGGGATCCTGAGGCCGACATCGGGCGAGCTGTCGTCTCGCTGGTAGGTGACGATATGCGGTATCTGACCGGCGCGACACTCATGCTCGGCGGCGGCCGCGAAGTCCAGTGAGCGTCGCTGACTTTCCGCTGGCAGAGGCTCGTCTGGCTTCGATCTGGCGCGCCCCTCCCTCTGCGGCACGGGCCGAGGGTGTGGCGGCCTGCCCGTGACGACTCGCGGGCATAAGTATCGCAAATATGCTGCATAGCAAAAAAGCTGTTCCTTTATGGTCGGCTGGTGTCGAGAGTGGTGGAGCGTCACCACAACCACCGTCTCTCGGTGTGTATGCCAGCCGTCCAATCCGTGCTTGTCGTGGGCGCCGGCCTAGCCGGTACAACTGCGGCGATCCTGCTGGCCGAAGGGGGAGTCTCGGTCGACCTGGTTGAGGCGAAGCCGGACATCAGTGCTCTCGGCTCCGGTATCACCCTGCAGGGGCTCGGATGATCGAACAGACCGGGCTCGGTCCCGGGATGAGCGTGATCGAGCCCGGGTCCAGCGGCTACAATGACCTGCTCCTGGCTGAGGTCAGCGACGGCCATCCTCTTCTGGCCAGCGCCGCGGCACCGATCCTGAGCATCGCCCGGAACGCGGCCGCGCACGAGGACTACGCGTGGGATGACGCCAACCAGCGACTCACGATCGGCGACAGTACGGTGACCCGTGAGGAGTTGAGGGCGGCGACCGACCAGGCATACTCGTTCATGAGCGGTGCCGAGTCCGGGTGGGCATGCGCACGAGCGGCCTCACCCGAACTCGGCGGTCTGCTGGACTCGCCGGGTCCCGAGACCAGAACCCGCATCCTCGACGAGCACCGTGCTGTGGCTGCTTTTGGCGGGTTCGGCCTGCACGTGATGGGCTACCGCTACGAGCACGGCGAGTTCGTGGTGGACCTCGCCGTGCTGCCAGCCGACCAGGTCGCCGACTGCTGCGAGGCGATACTTAGGGCGTCCCAGTACMTGGCCGACGCGGTGCGCGTCACGGTCACCGTCAGGGACGGCCGTCAAGCACCCGTCTTCGACGTCGACCGGTCGGTACTCGACGCGGCGTGGACGGCTCGGAAATCCACGAACGACCTGAGCGTCGGTCAGACGCCCAGTACCTTCCTGCCCCTGCTCGCCGCCGCCCGGTGCGCCTCCGGGACACCGCAGGATGCTGCCAGGGCGGCGGCCTGGTTCGCCGTCAACGACCTCGTCGTGGCGTTCGACGAGATGCGCGGGGCCCTCCACTCGGAAGCCGGCGTCGGTCACCACGTCCTCGCCGAGCATCTCGTCATGACCACCGCAGGTCTGGAAGCGACGGCCGCGGTGCTCCCACACACCGCCCACCGGCCAATCCGACGAATCCTCACCCTGGCCGGTCGCATGACAGAGGCGCTACGGTCGACAGACAGCGACGCGGCACGTGACAGCCGCCTGGGCGTGCTCGCCGCCCGCGCTCGCGCCCTTCGTGACCGTTGGCCCGTGCCCGCCCTCCTGCCTACCGCTCCGACAGCCAAGGGCCAAGAAGCGGTGAGCCGGTTCACACCTGGGCGACATCGATAGTCTCGAGCCTTGTCGGCCGGGATCGGCGGAAGCCGGCGCGTACCAGGCCGGCCGGTCGCGGTGGCTGTGAAAAGCTGCATGGTGCTCGGCCTGAACACAGAGACCATGACGAATAGGCTTCCAACGGCCGTGGATCCGATCGTTTACCCAAGGGCCAGGTCAGGCACTCGATGCGATCCGCGTCGCGCTGCCGGGGCTACAAGGCCTCACGACATAACCCAGCCCAACTTACACGGAGTCACCATCCGTGTGCCATTTCGCCGGGCGTGGTCATGCCGGTGGCTACGCACAGACGAGAGCCCCCAGAGGCGGACTCCCGGTCGGCGCGTACTGTCGAGACGTGAGCGGCACGCCCGATGACGAACCTGTTCCGGGACTCCCGGGGAATGTTGCTGAACGTCTTCGCTCGGAGCTGGGTGAGCCTGCCGAGAAGATCGTCCGTTGTCTGCGCACGGCCGAGATACTGATCGGGCAAGCGATGGCCGACGACGGCAGTCTCCGATTGGCCGAGAGTGCGGCATACAACGTTCGAGAGGCACTGAACGCGGTAGTGGAGGACCGCGAGGACGCTGCTGATGGCGGACTCCCGGCGGTCATGGATGCGTGGCGACGGTTCAAAGTAGAGACGGCTCAACCCGACGCGGACACGACCGCGGCGCGTGAAGCGCTGGAGGAGGTACTGGCCAGGGCTGAAGCCGACGAGTCTCGTGCCTCCTACCACACCCGGAAACTACTGAGCTACCTGCGCGACCGGGCCGGTGTCAGCCCGGCGTCTCGTCGCGGTGATCCTTTGCAGGAGTACGGCGAGCTACGCAAAAAGGCGAATGGCGCCGTACACACACAGGTGGCGCTCGCCGAAGCCGAAGTTCTGCTCGCCCGGACGGTCGCCTGGTTCATCCGCGTGTTCACCCCACCCGACGAGGTGGTCAACGCGATCCGCTCACTGGCCGCGGAGCCGTGGCGAGGACAAGACCAGATCGCGGCGTTGGAACGCCTGGCCACTAACGACCACCATCTCCGGCTGTTTTTCAGCGAGCTTGCTGATCCCGCATGGCTTGAGCCCCTCCGTCTTGCCGACGGGGCACCGTTGCAGTCCCGTCCGACGCCGTGGCCAGTCGCAGCGCTTCTCGAAGGACTGGGCCGGACGTGGCCGCAGAAGGTAGCCGAGTTCTTGGGTCACGTGCTCACAGACACGACGAGGCTGCCAGTCGACGAACGGGCGGGTGCGCGGTTCGAGGTGTTGCGGGTAGCCGTTCAACTCGGGTCCGCCGGGCACGACGTGGTGGTAACGGTGGTCCGGCAGCACGGCGACCTGGCGGGTGTACGCGCGCTCAGCGTGGATGTCGCGGGAAAGGCTGATCCTGCCGACCGGATCGTCGAGCGTGTGGCCGACAGCGTGCTGAACGACATCGAACGATTCCGGGACGGCGACAACTATTACGCCACGACGCTGCTCGACCACCTGCAGGCTGGGATCACGGCGGGGAACGTGGAGGCGCGGGCGCGGATGCTGGCGGGGAAGACTCGACGCCGCAGCCGTGATCCTGAGTCCAAGTACGTCGTGATCGGTATCGAGTCGCTGACCGCCTATCCCGGGGACCATCCCGAACCTCTTGTGCTGCTGGCGCACCACCTGGTGCGGGTTCTGTCGAAGGCTCGCAGCTTCGATGTGCAGACCTCGGTGCAGCAGGGGTGGCTGGGGAATATGACGGGAGAGCTCGGCGAACGCATCCACTGCCAGGTCCTAGCGGGAGCGGACGATGTCGGCGTGGCGAAGAAGATCGCCCACATCGCCCGTCGGCTGAAGTCGCCGACGGCCACCGGCGACGACCTCGCGCTGGTGGCAGACATCCAGTCACGTAATCCGGACCCAGACGACCTCGCCAGTTGGATCAGCGTGCTCGGTACCCCCTCCACGTCTCCAGCCGACGGTGAGGATACGATCCCCGAGGACTGGTTCCGCGCTTGGCGCTGGGCGGCCATTCTTCCCGACCACGTACTGGCGGGCTGGCAGGAGCCCATCGGCTACGTGACCCGCCGCCACGGAAAGCTAAACACGGCCGATTTTAGCCGTGCCCGGACTGCAGGGGCAGCGTGGACTTTCGGACGATCTCCCTACACACCCGATCAGTTGGCGGCTTTGCCGACGCTTGAGGTCGCGGAACTCGTCGCTGCCTGGCAGCCAGACGCTAACGACCGCTTTTTCTCTCCTGGCCCCCTCGAGCTGGCTCGAGCCCTCCAGGTCGCCGTTAAGGGAGATCCGGCGAATTGGTGCGTCGATCCCGTGGCGGTCGTGACGAGACTTCGCGAGCCAATTTACATAGAGCATTATTTTCGCGCGCTGGTGGACACGGCGGCCGATATTATTCCGCAGGCTTCCATAGTGCTCGGGGCGGCTGGCTACGCGCGAACACTCCTCGACGGCCGAATCCCGATCGACGAGAGGCCATCTCACAGCGCTTCGAACCTGGTCGGGGTCCACGAAGCGATCCTCGATCTCGCAGCGGCTCTGGCCAATGCAGACGCAGAAATTTCCGCTAATCTAGACGATCTGTGGAAATGGACGACAGTCCTCCTGCGGGACACACCGGACTCAAGCGGCGAGCTGTTGCTCGAAGGGTACGACCCACTTGCCAGCGCGATGAACCGCCCCTGGGGGCATGCTCTAATGGCCATGCTGCCCCTGGCCGCGTGGGAATTTCGCCACCGGGGCGCGGTCCGACCCGAGTTCGAATGTGAACTCGGCGCCGTCATTCGGGTACCCGGCGCTATCGGGCTGGAGTTCCGGGCTGTTCTCGCCGCACACCGCCCTCTCCTCGAGAACATCGCCGGATCGTGGCTAGAAGCAAGCGCTTCCGCGCTGTTCCGCGACGGGGATCTAGCCCGTGAGACGTTCGACCTCACCATCCGGTGGGCGCGCCCCACGCCTTGGCTGTACCGGAGGTTCAATGCAGAGCTCTTCGACGCCGCTCTAAGAGGCATCAATAACGCCGTCAGGCAGATCGTGGTGGCAACCCTAAATGAAATGGACGGCTACGACCAGGACGAAGTCATTCACCAACTACGGAAGGTGCCGGCCGTCTTGGCCTCCGCAGCGGAAGACGTCGCGTTCAATGTGCAGAATGCGGAATCGGACTCGCCATTTCTCGTCCGTGCAGTCCGATTCTGGACCCGGCTCCTCGACCCTGGCCTGACCACCATTCCCGAGCAGGCGCTCCCCGGCCTCGGACGGTGGGCCTTTGTGACCAACGTTGACGACGACCAATGGGCCCACCTCACCGCTCGCACGCTCGCGACCACCAACGGACGTATCGACAACGCGATCTCCGTGGCCGACCGTGCGGCGACTGTCGGGCCAAGCCCGACGACCCGCGAGATCCTGCTACGGCTCCTCGACAGCGGCGAGCCCTGGGAACGTCACCACGCCGCGCAGAAAGCGATCGAGGTCCTCCGGGCCTCCGCCCTCCTTCCGATCGACGATGGCTTCCACCGGCTACGAATCCGACTGATCGACCTCGGCTATCACGAAGCCAGCGATATCACTCTAGGTAGCCAGGAATAGCGAAATTGCGGTCTCGGGTGCGAGCCTGTTGCGCGAACGGTGGTTCCGGCCCGACACGCGGGCCTGGGGTCCGGCGGAATGGGTACCCCGAGTGATGGCGGTGGGTGACGTGACCCCTCGGAAAAAAGATCGTGAGCGCCGGAGCAAGCGGCTGCGGCGGCGATGATCGCGGATGCGTAGAGCTGCCTCGCCGAGGCCAGCCGATTCGTGCCCGTGGGCCTCGTTCGCCGACCTAACGCGCGGGACAGGAGAGATCTGGCGCTCGCGCGCACAGCCTCGACACCCCCGCAGCGCAACCGGATGAGATCGCCTGTTGGCCGTGGTGATAGGTGATAAATGCGTAGGGTTGAGGCGTCGTGATCGGTGTCGTCTGGCCGAGGAGTGTGACGATCGATGGTTCGCCGCTTCCAGACGGCCGGGCCGTGCCTGCGCCAGCTCGATTACATGGTCCCAGCGGTGTCACGATTGCCAGACGTTCCCGACCACGGCGAACACACCCAGTTCGGCACCGCGCTCACCCCCACCGGCCGCACGATCACGGTCCTGCGGGCGTGATCCGGCGCGGCGCAGCCCCGAAGGGCTGGCGCACTGACCTGTCCACGTCGACGGACGGAACCCCCACCGACCCGACCGGCGGCATCGCGGTATGCGTCGCCGACCTCGTCGCCCACGCCATCGACCACCTGACCGCCCACGGCCACACCTGCGCCGAGCTCACCAAGGACGGCCCTCAAAGGGGCGGTGAGATCTACGTCGGTACCGAGCGCCGTTTCAAGGCCCTCGATTGCCAGAACCTCGCCATCATCGCCGTCAGCGACGGCATCATCCCCAGAGCCGCAATCCACCGCCACGCCACCGACGACCCCACCCGCTACATCCACGAACTCCGCAAATCCTGCTCCCTCCTCTTTGTAGCCGCTGCCCGAGTCCGCGACACGTTTACCATCACCTCGTACGGCCTCCGCAGCCCTCTACTGCTACCTCCCCGGGCACGGGGCGCCGGATGAGCGATGGGAGTCAGGTACCGGAACAGCGCGACCGAATCGGCCCACCGGCCGGCGCCGTGATTTCCAAGAAAGACCGCGACGCGATCCTAAATCTGTGTGCTGAGCGGTACGGCGAGCCCGTCGGCGCGAATTGGTTTCTCGACGCGCTTGATGTGCCTGCCGGGCGCCGCCCATCCTGGGAGTCGGCGACCTCCATAATCTGGTGGAACCAGATGCTCGCCAAACTTGAGTTCGGAATTATCGTCGATCCACATCGGAAACTCATCGCAAAGATGCGCGATGAGTTTCCCGGAGATCCGACCGTTGGACGACTCGCTGACACCTATCTCTCGGGCGAAAGCAGGCACGAAGCGATTCCTCTCGGCGGAAGAAACTTCGTCGCGGACGCGATACTGAAGGACACGCTTGTCGCGCACGGACTTACTGAAAAGGTGGCCGAGGCGACGAAGCTGATGGCGAGTGATCCCGAGCGGGCCGCAGAACTATTCGCCTCGATTGCCGCGCAACTGGATCTTTCCTCATTTCACCTACACGCGGACGGATTCCGAAGCCGCCAGGCATCGACGCTGCAAGCTGCAGGCCGCTCCAACGACGCGGCCGTGGTGAGGATCGCGCTCGGTTGGCGGCTCCTCCAACGGTGTGACCAGTGGGGCACCATGTCGGAGGCGGCAGACCTAGCAAAGATCGAGAGTCAACTTGACGAGCCGATAAGAAGATCCGCGATCGCGCTGGCTAAGGCAGTTGAGTTCGGCCGCGAGCGCGATACGACTCTCGATGCTGTGGCGATGGCCTTCGACGATCTGCACTCCGGTGATCAAGGCGAGTTCGAGGCCGCGCTTCTGCTCGCCGAACGCGCCGTGGCCTGGCGACGGCTGGACATCGTCCGGGCTCGCGCCGGCCGCCTTCGGCGACTCGCCGAGGATGCGCCAGATTCCGGAAACACGGCGGAGGCCGTCGTTCGCCTACTGATGTGCCTCGCTGATGCTTCGGGAGAATGGCCGAAATTGGCGAGAAAGGCCAAACGCGAGTACGCGAAGCCGATTCGGGCCTGGGTGCTGGCAAGGCATGCCCGCTACTTGGCCCTGTCGGAGCAGCCAGACCACGCCGTCGAGCGCTGGGAGGAAGCGGCCAGTCTGGCCGCGAAGAAGAAGCTCAACAGTGACGCGGCTGACTGGCTGTATGCCGCCCGCACCGTGCTCGCGCTCTATGGCCGATCCTTCGGGAGCAATGGTGACCCGAACGAGTACCACCGCGTCGCCCAGGCGGCACGAGTGCGGGGCGATCGGTCGGTGCTGCGACGGCCATTCCCGATGCGCGAGCGGGTTCTCGACCGAATGGTCAGCGGCAAATGGCACGATGCTTTCGAGGCCCTTCACCAGTTGCTCTGGCACTCGACTGTGATCGGCGACTGGAACGGCGAGCTTACTGCCCACGAGAACTTTGGGCGACTGTTCGAGGAAGCCGGCGATCCGCTTCTGGCCTCCGAGCACTATTTGAAGAGCAACTCGCGTAAGGAACTCAAAAAGATCAGGAGCAGGTTCAAAGAAGCCGCGATCGTGCTGCCCACCATCCTGCTCGATGGCGCGCCCTGGGAGGCAGAGGAAGCTTACAACCTCGTCGCCCGGCTCGCCGACAGGATCACCGACGACAACGGGAAGGAATGGCTCGCACTGGCATTGACAGAGCTCAAGGACCCGCTCCTCCCCAAGACGTCAGTACTCGCACGGGACCGGTACCTTGCGGCCTTCCGGGCCACCGCCAACCTCGCGGGGTTGGCAGACGAGACTCAGACGCACCAGATCCTTGATCACACGAAGGTACTTATCCCAAGAGAGCCAGGGGCCTACCGCCGCACCGACGAGGACCAGGTCGACCTGCTCCTCACGCTGGCCCGCCGGAGCGGAGAAACTGGCGACGAGGCATTCGAGCAACTCTGCGCGGGCCTCGTCCTCAATGCCCAGCTGGGCCACAGGTTCCTGAGCCACGGCGGACCGCTCCTGCGAAGCCGAGTCCGCGACGTGGAACGACATCTGTCAGACCAAGCGCGCGCCGGCAACGTTCAGGCAGCGCTTGCCCTGGTAGTCGCTGATGCCGACACAACCCCTGCCGCCGACCTGGCCTGGACGATGTATCACAAGGCGGTTCACTCGGGAGGCGTAGCTGGCGGCACCGAACTGGATCCTCAAGGGGTAGCCCTCCTCGTCACGACACTTGGCGAGGCCGAGACGGAGGCATTCGCCGCGGCGATGCTCACCCTGGCCCGCGACCCACAGCAGTCCGCGACAGACCGGGAAACCGCACTGCAGGCAGTGATGACCATCGCCCGCAGCCTCCCGGACGAGGCGCGAACCTCGGCGTTCCACACCGTCGCAGCGCTAGCAGCCGGCCGGTACGACCCCAGCACCTCCGACTGGAACCCGCACGGCAAGGACGACCTACTAGCGCGGATACGGATCAAACTCGGCGACAGCTCGCTGATCGCCCCTGCTGCCCTGTGGGCCGCCGCGGCACTCGCGACAAGCGACGCTGACTACGAGACAGTTCAGCAGCTGGCGGACACTTTGCTTGCTGGCGTCGATGACAGCTCGGCCGACACCATCGGCAAAGCCCTCGCCCAGATCCCGTTCGAACAGTTCCACATCGGACCAGGACCTGGCACAGGCCACCCATCGGCCGGCATTCGGGCGATCGCCGCGATCAAGTGGGCACGAAGCGACCACCGCGACCCAGCGGTCGGCGCTAGATTCGCAAAAGACAAGAACGGCTCCGTCCGGCTTTCGTTGGCGCAGGCGCTGCGGAACAACCCACACCCCGAGGTCGAAGCAATCCTGAGCAACGACGTACGCCGAACAGTACGCACCGCTGCGCACAGGAGTTCCTGAACTCACCCGATCGACAGGGGGAATCGGGCGGCCACCGTCACGCCGGCGCCTCCGAGGTACTCCAAGCATCCCCAACCCGCAGGCCGCTGGTCACGAAGGCGCGGTCGATCTTTAGCCGGCGGGCTCGAGTCCAATGCCGATGCACGTAGGAATCTTCGCTGGATTGTACTGGGCGATCTTGATGAAGCCGTGCGGCTTCGGGGCTTGGCAGGCATACTCTGCGGCCAGGTTGCCGACGTAGGGCCGTCCGAGTCCTCAGGTCCGTGGCGGCCTGCTCGATTTCGGCATGTTGTCGCGAATGCGGGCCTTACACCCCGTGACGGGTCTCCACGTCCAGTCCGCGAAACTGGGAGGATGCCCGGAGCGTGGCGGACCGGGCCGTTCACGTGGGCTCGTGCCGGGGGTGATCGGTGGCCGAAGGCCTGTCCGACGACGAGATTGACGCGCTGGCCGGGGCGTTTTTTGAGCCGGTGGCGGCACGGCACCTGCTCGAATCCGCCGGGCTCGACCGGGCGGACCATCCGGGCTGGGAAACAGCCCGGATTTTCTGGGGCGAGGTGTCCCGGCTGCTGGGCTCCGGCGCCGTGCCCGACGGCCGACGGCGACTACTGGCCGAGGCTGCCGCAGCCTACCCGGCAAACGAGGTCTTCGCGGCGACCGGCGCCACCGATGATCCCGCACGACGTCGGCCCGGCGGGGAGGGCCGTGGCTGGCCGGTCCGCGGACTGGCCGACCCCTTCGCGCTGGGGGTGCACCCAGCGATCGACGCCGGGGCGGCCGCCGCGGGTCTGCCTCCGCTGCCCGCTTACATTGTCCGGAAGCACGATGCAGAACTTCGGAAGCTCGTTGCCCGCGCGGCCGGTGGGGCCAGCGTCATAGCGGTGCTGGTGGGCGAGTCGTCAACGGGCAAGACGAGGGCCTGCTGGGAGGCCGTGCAAACTCTGCCCGAGGGATGGCGGCTGTGGCACCCGATCAGCCCCGAGATGGCCAGAGACAGGTTGACGCTCATCGGAGCGCGCACTGTGGTCTGGCTGGACGAGACCCAGCACTACTTGCGTGCCGGCCCGGAAGAGCTTGGCGAGCAGGTCGCCGCCGGGCTCCGCGAGCTGCTGGGCGATCCGGACCGCGGCCCGGTACTGGTCCTGGGCACGATCTGGCCCGAATACTGGGCGGCCTTGACTCATCCTCCACGGCCGGGCCAGGCGGACCCGCATGCTCAGGCCCGAAATTTTCTTGCCGGCAAGCATCTCACCGTGCCGACCAGGTTCACCGCGCAGGAAATCGCTGCCTTGCAGGCTACGGCCGGCAGCGACCCGCGGTTGGCCGACGCGCAAGTCCACGCGGCTGACGGCCAGATCACCCAGTATCTTGCCAGCGCACCCGAGCTGCTTGCCCGTTACGACACCGCCCCACCGGCAGCGCGGGCGGTGATCGAGGCAGCGATGGACGCCCGCCGCCTCGGCCATGGCCCGGACCTGCCCCGCGCCCTGCTCGAGAACGCCGCACCCGGCTACCTCACCGACCAGCAGAGGGATGCCCTTGACAACGACTGGTTCGACCAGGCCCTCGGCTACACCGCCGTGCCCTGCCATGGTGCCCGGGGCCCACTGACCCCGATCCGCCCTCGCTCCGGGCAGCCGGTTCCAGCACAGCCCTGTTACCGGCTCGTCGACTACCTCGAACAACACGCCCGCGGCTTGCGTCGGACCCTTCCGGCCGCCGCCACCCTCTGGGATGCCCTGGCTGCGCACGCCACGCCGAACGACGCGGCCAGGTTCGCGGCGAGCGCCGAGAGGCGATTCCTCTACCGACATGCGGTCCTCTTCTTCCGGCGAGCCGCGGAGCCCCTACTCCAGCTAGCCGCTGATCCTGGAGACCAGTCCGATCTGGACTTGCTGCTGCTGATCGACCTGTACAGACCTGCCGTGAACAACCTGATCAGGCTGCTTACCTGGCGCGGGGACGTGGACGGGCTCCGGGCGCTCGCCGGCGCCAACGCCTGGTCAGCAAGCTGGTCAGCAAAAGGCGCGCTGGCCCGTCTGCTGGCCGAACGTGAAAACGTTGACGGTCTGCGGTTCCGCGCCCACCCCGGCGACGTAGAAGCCGCCTTCTGGCAGGACGAATTGCGGGCCGAAGGAGAGATGGCCGACACCGACACGCTGATCTACTGGGCGGGCAAGGCGTTAGCGCAGAATATGGTGAACAAGCTGCGGGGCCCTGCCGACGCGGGTGACCGGGATGCTGCCGAGCAGCTGGCGCACTATCTTGCCGAGCTTGGGGACGTCGATGGCCTTCGGGCCCGCGCCGACACCGGCGACGGAGCAGCGGCCCGTCAGCTGGCCAGCATCCTCGCCGAGCGCGGCCAATTGCCGGAAGCCGAACACCTCCTGCGGGTCCTCGCCGACACCGGCGACGACATTGCCGAGTTCCGGCTGGCCAACCTGCTTACTGAGCACGGAAGGCTCACGGAAGCCGAACAGATCGTGCGAGGCCTCGTCAACGCCGGCGATCTGTACGCCCACGGCCAGCTCATCAAGCTGCTTGACAAGCAAGGACGCAGGTCCGAGGCGGAACGGCTATGGCGGTTGGGTCTCAACCCGGACGGTTCCATCGCCTCGGGCCTTGCCGGCTGACCGGCACGAGGCTGCCTCCGCTGTCGACGCGTTATGCGTTCGCCGCCCGGATCGGTAGATCCGGCTCCACACTGATCGCCGACGAAACCGCCGCGCCCGGACGCCCGTGGCGCCTCAGCATTCAGCGAACGTCCTCTTGACGCACACGGTCAGCTGCAACGCTGGCTCTGTAATGATGTGGCCCCGGCTCGCCCCCACAGGGGCGCCGGTTCTCTGGAGATTGCGACGTTTGACCGGCCCAGGCGAATCTCGCCAATACCCGACTGGCTGGTGTCGAGCTGACTCGTGTCGTGCTACGTGGAGCGAATCCGACATGCACCGCCCTTTTCGAGGCGAATCTCATCGCCGCCGATTGGTTGACCGTAAACCGAGGTCTCCTTCGGGACTGCCGCCGCGGGCAGCCTCTATGTGGGCGCGGCCTCGCCTTGGCTATCGAGCGCGACCCGGGTGTTACTACGAAGTTCAGCGACAAGGCCGCGGGCGGTTTCTGCGCCTATGTGAAGTCGCTTGCGTAGCGTCTCTGCAGAAATGGGGCGCTGGTGGTGTTGCCAGTGGAGGACGTCCTCAGCGCGGGCTCTGTGGAGAAGATCCTGCTGGCGGGCCTCCCGTTTTGTCTGACGCGATGCAGCGTCTGTCGCCTTCCGCCGGCCTTGGGTGGTGCTTCGGTCCGGGGCCGCCGCCATCTGCGGCTGGTCGGACCCTTCTACCCTGCTCCCTGGGTGAAACGCCGGGAACCGGGAAGTGCTCTGGATGGCTTGAAGGAGGCCGGGGCCGACCTCCGCCCACCCGATAAGGAGGAGTGGGCCCACAGCATCGAAGGCTGCCCTGCCGTAGCGGCCGGAGATGAGGGGTTCGGCGATGTTCAGAGCGAGGGTCACGGCGCTGGCGAAGATCAGTAGGCGTCGTGCCGTGCGGATGACGTCGGTGGGGCCGCCGTGCAGGGTGAGGTGGCGTGTGCCGATGAGGAGTCCGACGACGGAGAGGTCGACGGCGGGTGCCACGAGGATCGCGACGTAGGTCGGGACGCCCAGGCGGATACCGAGTGTGGCGACGTTGCCGAGCCCGAAGAGGAAGGTCAGCCCGACCACGGTTCCCGCGATCACAGTCACCAAGCGGGCGGTGCCGTTCGGACCCGCCAGGTCTACGGAACGTGTGTTCGATGTGGCGGGCGAAGTTGCTGGCCGGGTGCTCACTGGGCATCATCCCTGGCCAGGAGCCTCGTGGAGACCGGTCGGATCGCGATCTCCGGACCATGTACCAAGATCAGGCGGTTCTTATTGTGGTGCGTCAGGTCCACCACGATGCGTAACAATGCCCTGACCTGGGTAAATAGGTATTTTCTATGAGATCCGATGGTTGATCGAATGGAAGATGTCCAGGTCGGGGCATTGATCGTTTGGTTCGATCCCCAAGCGCGCCCATGTGTGTCCATTACCGAGCGTAGTGTCTGGCATTGGTCAATCAGTGCGCTGCTGACCTGACTAAGTGATCGCCCACCCGTGATCTTGATGGCCAAGGGTGAGTCGTTGCCCGGACTTCTCACGCCGCCCTGCCCTGGCCGACATCGGCGCCGTGCGGATCCCTCCCGAGGCTCCCCACCGGTCGCGGTGACGTGGCACGGCTGGTCGCTTACCTCGACGGGGCGGAAGTCGGCCTCCTCGAATTTGGCGGTCGCGCCCCACGGATCAAGATCTGATATCCCGATGAGGTCTGGCGCCATGGCGGCGGCCGGCTTCCGGCCCGACGCGATGCCGGTGCTCTCGTTCGAGGTCATGGTGGACGGGCGGGGGCGGCCGTTCACTGTGCCGGACCGTCTGCCCGGCTCCCGGTCTCGCGAGCGTTGGCACGGTCCGCCTGCCGGCCCGTCTGAACTGGTCCGACCCGCGACGGGATTGGTGATCAGTTGCTGATGAGTGATGTTCAGTTGTTCTGGATCTCCTTCAGGTCGTCGGAATCCGGAAAAACCCGGCGGATCTCGTCTCGGTGACGGTTGATCCAGTGATCGTCCGGAGATATCGACGCGCGGGCCTCTCCTGGCCCGTGCAGGGCTCGGGCAAGGGTCGTCCGGCTGAGGTCCGGCTCGCCCGCGGCGACGAGGTCGAGCGCGAGGTGAAGGCCGCTGAACAGCGTCACCGGATGCGCGTATCCGAGCTCTTCGAGTGCCGCGTCGAAGGCGTTTCCATGCAGGTCGCGCGCGGCCGTGTGGTCGCCGGTGCCGCGCAGCGCGATCCCGAGGACGGCGGCCGTCCTCAGGGTGTCGGGGTGGCGGTCGCCCAGGACCCGTCGGCGACGGGTGAGGGTGTCCTGGAGCAGGTCGCGCGCGAGGGCGTGGTCACCGGTCGAGGTCAGCAGGTACCCCATGCTGTGCGCGGACAGCAACGTGTCGCGATGATCGCCACCGAGCAGCCGGCGTTGCTGGGCAAGGGTCTCCTCGTGGTGGCGTCGAGCGGCGGCGTGGTCGCCAATCTCGCCGAGTGTGTACGCCAGGATCCAGGCGGTCCGAAGCGTGTCGGGGTGGTGCCCGCCGAGCGTCTCGCGCTGTCTGGCCAGAGTGTCCCGCAGGAGGTCGCGGGCCGCGGCGTGCTCGTCGAACCCGTCGCCCAGGATCGCGCCGAGAATGTGCGCCGCGGCGAGGGTGTCCGGGTTGTCCGGGCCCAGCCGCCGCTGCCAACGGTGCCGCGCCCGTTGGGCGAGGTCACGCCCGCGCTGGTATTGCGCCGAGACGAACAGGTAGGAGGCGGTCCGGAGGAGGAGCGCACGGAAGGGCCCGACCTCCGCGCCGGCGAGCTGGCCGGTCTGGTCCAGGTGCGCGGCCAGTGCTTGGACGTGCGGTTCGAGCGCGGCGTAGGCGGGCCAGCTGCGGGCGTCGGAGACGTCGAGCTCCGCGACGTCCGCGCTGGCCAGCAGATGCTGGGCGCCACGCAGGGAGTCGGCTCGGGCCGGTGCGGACCGGGCTGACCGCAGGAGCGCCTGGACGAGCGGGTGGATCCGCAGGGACGTCCCGGTCCGCCGGGCGAGGCCGAGGCGGGTGACGTGACGGATGAACGCGGCCGTCCCCGACGCCCCGGCGACCTGGATTCCATAGCGGTCTGGCCCGAGGCAGGCGTCCGCGGGGGTCAGCGGTAGCGGTTCCGCTGCCAGGAACGCCATCTCGTCGAGTGTCCGCGCGGCGTCCGGATTGGCCCGCAGTAGCCTTTGCCGGCTCGCGGCGACGACCGCGACCAGGCCGGGATGGCGGTCGACGGTGGGATCGGACAGGCCGGCGGCGGCCGGCTGGTCATCCAGAACACGCAGGTAGTCATCCGGGTGCAGACCGGTTTCCGCGAGGAAGCAGCCGGCCTGCTCGAGCGCGAGCGGCAGGTCGCCGAGCGCGGCGGCGACGCGGTCGGCGTCGCGGGACGCGACCGACGGGCAATGCCGTGCCAGGAGCAGAACGGACTCGGGCCGGGCGAACTCCCGGACCTCGATCAGGGCCGGCGCGATCTGGGCGATCGCCGCGTTCCTGGTGGTCACGAGGACGCGGCCGCTGTCCGGTGGTGTCAGCGCCGCAAGGTGGCCGGGCTCGCCGACGCCATCGTAGATCATGATCCAGTCGGTGCGCCGACCGAGGACGCCCCACAACTGGTGGATCACTAGTCGCCGTGGCCCGGCCACGGGCAGCCGTAATGCGGCGGCCAGCTCGAGCAGGCAGGTCTCGGCACGGGATGGGCTGCCAGCGTCGACGAACCAGACCACCTGGAACCCGCCGCCGTGGCGGTGGACGTACTCGCAGGCGAGCTGGGTTTTGCCGACACCCCCCATCCCGACCAGTGGCACGATGGCGGAGCCGTGGCCGGCCTCGCCACCCGTCGGAGGACGTAGCAGGTGTTGGAGGCGGTGGAGTAGGTCGCCGCGGCCGACGAAGAACGGATTGCGCCGCGGCAGGTTCCAGACGGGCGGCCGCGATGTCGGTTGATCGGTCATGGTCGTCTCGGTGGCTGCCGGCCAGCGGGCCGTGCCGGACGGGAACGCTGGCCGGCTCGTCGGACCCGGCGTACCGGCGGCGCGGCGCACGCCGCTGAGTAGTCGCCGGGCTGCGGTGTCCTCGTCGAGCCCGGCGAGGTCGATATGCACGAGACTGGCGTACAGCGGCGGGATGACGCACTCCTCCACGCGTACGGGGAGGATGCCGCCGGTCCGGCCGGTGACGGACGCCGTGAAGGCGGCCCGATGCTCGGCCTGGGCGTAGGGGTGGGAGAAGTAGGCCTCGGAGTAGAGCGCGACCACGTGGTCCGCCCGCTGGAGCGCCTGTTGCATGGCGGCGACGAAGTCCTGGCCGGCGGTCCACTCCCAGGCGCCCAGTTCGACGGTGTAGCCGGCGTGCGTCAGCTGGTAGCTGATCCACTCGGCCCACTGCTGGTCATCCGCCGCGTGGGACACGAAGAGGATCGGCTGCGGCATCACGACCCGCCTCTGATTGGCTTTGAATCAAATTGGGTCACATTGCGACCTCGCCATGGGTGGGAGGATGGGGATGTAGCCCCACATCATAGGGCGAAACTGGTAACTCAAACGAACCCTCGCTTGACAGGCGAGGTGGTGGCCAACTCTAATCTGTCGCATGGTTCTGCGTAACAGGTACGCTTCATGCATCAGAGTCAATCAGATTCTCAAGATCAGGCTTGGGCATGGGTGTAGCTGGCTGGGGCGAGACACGGGTCAACGGGCAGCGGCTGGCGGTGGAGCTGCGGCGGCTTCGTGACCTTGCCGGGCTCTCGGGGCGGGAGCTGGCGCAGCGTATCGGAGTCAGTCAGTCCAAGGTTTCTCGGATCGAGTCGGGCTCCGCCATCCCGACATCGGGCGAGGTCGGAGCGTGGGCCGACGCTGTCTCGGCGCCCGCCGGGACGCGGGAGCTTCTGCGTGAACTGACCGAACAGGCCCTGACAGAGGTGTACGCCTGGAAGGAGGCGCTACGTGACCGGACGCATCTGCAGGATGACATCCAGCAGCGCGAACGCGAGGCGCGCAGGATTTGCGGCTTCCAGCCGACGCTGGTGCCTGGCCTGCTCCAGACAGCCGAGTACGCGAGGCGTGTCTTTACGATGTTCCATCCGCCGTACGCGGAACGCGACATCCCGGCGGTCGTGGCGGGCCGCCTGGACCGGCAGCTTGCTCTGTACGAAGAGGGCCGCGAGTTCAGCTTTCTGCTGACCGAGGCCGCGTTGCGGTGGCGGCCGGGGCCGCCGCGCGTACTCCGCGCGCAGCTCGACCGCATCGGCTCGGTCAGCACGCTGGAGAACGTCTCCGTCGGGGTGATCCCGCACGAGGTGGAAGCGCTCACCAGCGTCCCGCACGGTTTCGTCATCCTCGGGGGGGATGACGAGAGCGACGCGGCGACCGGAGGAGCGGACGGTGAACAGGAGGTGAGAGTAATTGTGGAAACGATCCACGCCAGCCTGACCGTACGTGGCGAGCATGTCGCCGTGTACCGCCACCAGTGGTCCCTGCTGGAGCAGATGGCCATATTCGGCGACGAGGCCCGGTCGTTTCTCGCCGGGCTTGCGGCCGACCTCGACAGAACTCGCTGACTGCCGGGCGGACACGCCGCACCCGCCCAGTGACCATGCGAGCCGGCCTGGTCCAGGCAGCAGCGCCTGTGTCTGGGAGTGGCCGGTGCCGGCCGCTCCCAGACACCGCCCGCTCAGCGCCCGTCGAGCCCGCCGCTCTTCACGCCCTGCTCGAACTCGTCCCACTCCGACCGGCTGACGGCCACGACCACTTCCGGCATCCGCGACCCGCGGATCAGGACGATGCTCTCGCCGCGGGCAACCTCGACGCAGCCCGCACCGCCGTCGCAGGCGGTCATGAACTTGATCGCGCCGTCCTCGTTGTTGAATTCCACTGTGTATTCCTTTCTCTCTTTCCCGGCCGACGCCCTGGCGTCTTGAAATCAGGATCTCAGTGGCTCCCCAGGCATGTCGATTGGTCGCGGGCGGAGCTTTCATCAGTTCATCAGAGATTGTTTGCAGGTGCTTTACATGTCGACCAGAGGCTGCTTTGACGCGCCAATCGGAAGGTGATGTGAGAACAGTGGAGTTCGAACTCCTCGATGGCGTCAGGATTTCTGGCGGCGAGCCGGGTGCCCGGCTGGCCGCCCAGTCACAGGCGTTTCTGGCCGCCCTGTGCCTGGCCGACGGGCATCGGCTGACCAAGGCGGCGCTCGCCGAGTGGATCTGGGACAAGATCCCGGCGGCGGCTGACTACAGCTCGATGCTCGACACGCTCGCGCTGACGGTCAGGAACGCGCTGCGCAGCGAGCTCCGGGTGCCGGGCACCCTGGACACCACGGGCACCGCGGTCACCGACCCGCTGCCGAAGGAACGGGGCGAGGGCGGCTACTACCGGCTGGCGGTGGAACCGGTGGAAGTCGACGTCCTGCGTTTCCGGAACCTCGCGGACCAGGCCCGCGCCGCCGCCGGCCGGGATGCCGCCGAGGCCGCCAACCACTACCGCAGCGCGCTCGACGTGTGGCCGGGCCGTGGCGAGACCCTGTTCGGTGGGATGCCGCTGGGCGGTCTCTCCGGGAAACGCGTGGAGCAGTACCAGCAGCGTCTCCGGCGCGAGCACCGGGACGTCCTCATCGACTACCTGGACCTCCAGCTCGCGCAGGACTGCGACGCCGACCTGGTCGGGCGGCTTGCCAGGCTCGCGCGGACGGAGGACGGCCGCGCCGACGCCGACGTCGTGCGGCTGCTGATGTGCGCGCACCACAAGTGCGGCGACCTCGCCAAGGCGTTGGCGGTCTACGAGAACATGGCTCCCCTCCTGCGTCCGGACGAGCGGGCGCGCCGTCTCCGCGATCTGTACGAGGGCCTCCGTCAGGTCGCCGCCGCCGAACGCGCGAATGGATCCGACGCGCCTGACCCGGCCCAGCCCGGTGGCGAGACCCGGCCGAAGGCCCGTGTCACCTTCGTCAACCACCAGCACGGCCCGGACGCCAGGAACTGGCAGGCAGAGACCATGAACTACTACGAGAACGGCTCGTGACCGAGAACGGCTCGCCCGCCGGTCCGACCGAGGAACCCGGGCCGGACGAGCCCGCCGCGTCGCCATTGCAACCCACGCCCGACGGCGGCGACGCCACTCCGGTGGGGCCGGACAGCCACCGGGAGGGGGAGCGGGAAGCGGCCGGGCCGGGCGAGGACCGGGGCCGTGGGGGCACCAGCGGCGACGCCGCCGCCGGGGACGCGGAAGACTCCCCGCTGCGCGACGACCAGACCGAGGACGGCGCGGTGGCCGGGCCGCAGGGAGAGGAGGGCCAGGAGGAGGCCCACAACGTCCGGCTCGCGGGCTTCCAGTGGCTGCTCGGCGACGGCAACCTGCCGGCCGGCGCCGGCAACCTGCTGACCGGCGACGGAAACCGGATCTTCCAGGCCGACACGATGACCGTCGTCCAGGGTGTGCGRCCCGGGCGGTCGCACCGGGGGACCTGGTCGACCGACGACCTGAGCGAGCTGCGGCGTTCCTACGCCCCCGGTGAGTCCCACCGCGCGCTCCTGAGCGGATTCGAGCGCCACCGGGTCCAGGTCCTGCTGGGCAGGGCCGGCTACGGGCGTACGACCACCGCCCTCGCCGCGGTCGCCGACTGGGCCGCGCCGTCGGGCGGGAACCTGGCCGACCTGGTCTACATCATGGACACGGACGATCTGAGCACGTCGATGGACGGCGGCGTCCTGCCGGCCGGCGCCGGCGCGGTCCTCGTCCTCGCTCCCGGGACACGGGCCCCGGGCGTCGCCTGGAAGAACGAGGTGACCGGGCGGCTGCCGCCGGAGGCGGTGCTCGTGGTCGTCGCGGACACGCCACCGGCCGCCACGTCGGCGCACAACACCGCCTACCTGGTCGAGTACGCCGTCCCGCGGCTGGCGGACGTCCTCGCGCAGCACCTGCGGACCCGTCTCGACGAGAGGGTGGTCGCGAGAATCCAGGCACTGCAGGCGGTGCGCGAGGAGCTGAAGCTGTGCCGGCGGCCGCGGGAGGTGGCGCGGCTGGCCATCGAGCTGGCGGATGGCTGGCACGACGGGCTCGAGCCGGAGACGGTGCTCAAGGCGCGGCATCCGACCGAGCTCCTGAACGACGCTGAGAAGGAACTCGCCGAGGGATCACGGTGGGAGCGGGCCTTCCTTGTCTCCGGGGCGATCTTCGACGGCCTCGCCGTCGGCCTGGTGACCCGGGAGGCGTCGCGTCTCGCCGCGGTCATGCCGCGCACCGGCGCGGCCGACGAGCGGGACTCCGTCTCCGCGCCGCCGACACCGATCAGCGACTGGTCGAAGTGCGTGCTGGTGGGCGCGCCGGAGGTGGGAACCAGCCTGGTGGCGCGGCTGGCTCATCCGAGCCTCATCCCGTTCGTCCTCGAGACGCTCTGGCAGAAGCACATTCCGCTGCGGGACCCGCTGCTGGCCTGGTTGAAGAGCACGGCGACGCATCCGGACATCCGGGTCCGGGTCAAGGCCGCGCAGGCCGTGGCCAAGCTGGCGACGTACGACTTCGACGTGATCAGGAACGAGGTGCTGCGCCCGTGGGCCGACGACGGGGGTGCCCGCTCCCGCCAGACGGCCGCGTGGGCGCTGGAGGCGCTCGCGCTGATCGACGACCGTCGGTACGCGGCCCGGGTGCGGGCGCTGGTCCGCGGCTGGTCCAGGGAGAACAACGTCCCGCGCCAGGCCACCGGCATCGTCGCCTACGGCACTTACCTCGGTTCCGAATACGCGGATGAGGCTCTCGCCTGCATGCGCCGGGCGGCCGGCGGCCGGGTGCGCCGGTCCGACGGCCGCCGGGACGGGGTCGAGCAGACGGAACGGGTGCTCGCGAAGATCGTCGAGCAGTCGATCGTGGACGTCTTCGTCGCCGGCGCGCGGGAGACGGTCGTGGCGGAGCTGGCCGAGTGGACCAGGATGCCGGTCTGGCGCTGCCGGCAGTGCGCCGGACGATGCCTGGTGCGGCTGGCCGGGCGCCGCGACCCGGGCTCCAGCTGGCCCATCCTGATGGAGCTCATCAAGGTCGAGCCGGAGCTGCGGATGGACGTCTTCGCGCTGTGGCGCAACGCGCTGGACGAGAACCCCGGGCCGACCGCGAAGGCCCTGCACCGGCTCATCGGCATGGCCGAGCGGGCCGATCAGGAAATGTCGACCTCCGCCGTCGGGAAGGACCCGGCGCCGCAGACGCCGGAGGCGGTCCAGTTCCGCGCGCTGACGCACGAGCTGTTGAGTGAACTCGCTTCCGGTGACACGCAGGTAGACCGGGACAGGCGGCGCCGGCTGAGGTTTCTCATCCATCTGTGGGAATTTCGCGACCAGCGGCAGATCACCATCATCCCGTCCATTCTTCGGGGCTGACGCCATGGCCGCGCGGCAACCGCGCGGACCGGGCGCGTGCCCCCCCGATTCCTCCTTTCCGCTCATGTGGCGGCCTTCTTGCTGTGAAAGGTGCGAGTGTCACGATGTCTCTGACGGATACAGATCCATCCCGGCCGCGGCGTCGGCCCGGGCCGCTGTCCCGGCTGTGGTCACGCTGGCGGGACCGCCGCGGCCGACTGGCCAGTCCCTACTCGACTGTTTCCGTGCCGCCGACCCGGTGGACCACGAACCACGAGGAGACCTTCTCGTTCGACACCCATTGCCGCGGCGACGCCTACGAATTCACCGTCGAGGTCGACCTGTGCTGGTGTGTGACCGGTAGCGGCACCGCGGAGGAGCTGCGCGGGCGGATCGACGCGCGGCACGGTGAGGTCATCGCCGGGATCAAAGCGGCGGCCCGGCCCGTCGGGCGCCGGTACGCGCCGTACCGCCCGGACGACGCCGAGCAGCCGATCGCCGACGCCATCCGCGAGGCTGTCGACAACACGCTCGCGGCGACGCCGGACGAGTACGGCGCCGTGGTGACCTGCACACCCCGCACGCGGGTCGACATGGACGCCGCTCTGCGCGAGCTGCAGCGCCCGCTGGTGACGGAGCAGGTCCGGCTGGAGGGCCGGTTCGACCTCAGCGCCCTGTGGGCGCGGCGGCTCGGGGAACTGCGGGTGGTCTGGCGCGACTTCGTCCGCGAGGGCCTGCCCGAGTGGGAGTCCCCGTACGCGGTCAGCCTCGCCCAGCAGCCGGAGCTGGCAGCGAAGGAGCTGTTCGCGATGCGCAAGGACCGGCGCGAGGAGGCCCAGGGGCTGGTCGACGTCGTCGCGGCGACCGCGGCCGGCCACGAGCGGCTGGACCTGCTGGAGTTCGCCGTCGCCAGCGACTCGGCGCTACGCAAGACCTACGACCTGCTGGGCATCCCGGTGCCCGACCCCGGCCCCGACTCGCTGTTCGGGGCGGGCGACGACTTCGGCCGGAGCACGGCGCCGTGACCCGCACCCGGGCCCCCTTCGGGCGGGCCGCCTCGCTCGTGCTGTGCGCCGCGCTGGGGCTCTCGGCCTGCTCGATGTTCCAGAGCACCGGCTCGGAGGGCCAGACGTCCGCCGCGGCGCCGGGCCAGCAGGCGTGCGACGCGTTGCTCGCCGTGCCGGCCGACACCGACACCGCCGACCTGGGCCTGGTCCAGCTCGTCGCGGACGGGTCCGCCTCCACCATCCCGCAGGCGGYCGGCCAGACCGCGGCGCAGCGGCCCGACTGGGCCGCCTTTCTGGCCGCCAAGGTGAGTCACGACCCGAAGACGCTGGTGTCGTTCGGTGTCTTCGGCGGCCGGTTGAACCCGCGCGGGAAGGTGGCCACACCGGGTGGGAGCGACAACTCCACCYGCGACGGCAACGACGCGAGGAAGTTCGCCGCCTGCCTGACCGCCAGGCTGCGGACCGCCTTCACAGCCGCTCCCGACGCGCCGGGGACAGACCCGTTGCGCGCGCTCGCCGACGCCGGCGAGCAGCTCGCAGGGAAGGGCGGGCAGCAGCGCATAGTCCTCGCGACCGACGGGCTGAGCAACATCGGCTGCAGTGATCTCAGAGCCGCCTCGATCGGGGACGGGTCGGTGATCGCGAAGATCGTGCAGTCGTGCGGCCCGGAGATCCCGGTGTTGCCGAAGGACGTCCACGTCGAGATCGTCGGTCTGGGCAGGCCGGCCGTCGGCTGGCCGGACATCTCGACCCCGAACCGGGAGTGGCTCGTCGGCCTCTGGACCGCGTTGTGCCAGAAGACCGGAGCMACCTGCGACGTCAGCTCCGGCACGCCGGACGCGAGCACCAGGGAGCTCTCCGCGCCCGCGCCGGACGACCCGCTGGTCCCGATGCCGGCGATAACCGTCAGGGGCACCAACCCGGTCGCGATAGTCGTGCCCGAACCGCTGCTGTTCGACTTCGGCTCGGCGACCCTCGCGCCACGGGCGCAGAGCTCGCTAGGCGAGGTCGTCACCATGCTCGCGAAGATGAACTACAAGCGGGTGGAGATTCAGGGCCACACGGATTCCCAAGGGCCGCCGGAAATCAACCAGGGGCTTTCCGAGCGGCGCGCGGAAGCGGTCAGGCAGGTGCTGACCGGCAGGGGAGCCCACGACACCAGCGCGGTGGGTCTCGGTGAACGGCAGCCGCGGTGCCCCGTGCAGATCGTCAACGGTGCCCCCGACCAGGCCGCCATGGCGTGCAACCGCCGCGTCGAGATCCTGGTCCATCTCTGATGGTCAGCCCGGTCGCGGCCCGCCGCCCCGCCCCAGGCCGTTGTGACGGCGGACAGAACCACATCGAGGAACGATGAGCCAGAACAATCCCGCCGGCCAGGACGGCGGTGCACTCACACCATGCTCACACAGCTGTGTCTGCGGGGTGCGGGACATGATCGAGTCGGCTCGCCTGACCGAGCCGCGCGCGCCGACGACGATCGACAACGCCGAGATGCGCGCGCTGCTCAGCGCGGTGCGCAGCGGCTACGAGGATGTCAGGACCGATCGCCGCCTGGCGGAGCGCCGGCACGCGGCTCAGGCGGCGTTCGGCGCCGCGTGGGCGTACCTCGACGACCTGRAGTTGCGAGTCAGGGCGGGCACTGTGGGGCGTGCCGCTGAGGAGGCGGACGTCGCTGGCGCGAGAGCCGCGGCGAGCCGTCGCCGCCCACGGTGGCTCAGAGTGGTCCGGTGGCCCGTCGTGTTGTCCATCGGGGCCTTCGACACCTGGTACTTCGCCCAGACCTTCCAGTACCTGACATCGTCCACCGGTGACAAGGGCACCGAGCGAGGCGGCTTCGTCAGACTGTGGGAGAGCTACGCCGCGTACGCGCCCGGGATAGTGCTGGCCGCCGCGCTGGCGACCAGCGGCGTGTTGCTGCTCCTGCCGCTTCGAGCCTGGCAGGCGGCGGCTCAGCGCTTCTCGCCCCGGTCGCCGGAGCGGGGAGGAAGCGCGGAGACGGCCGCGGACGGTCCGCCCGGGGACGAACCGGGCCCGGGCCGTTCGCGCGGCCGGATAGTCCGTCTGACCTTCTACCTGCTGCCGGTCGCGTTCGTGCTGACGCTGCTGTGCGTCGTCGCCGACTGGGCGGGGCTGCGCGCCGCGTCCTCGGCACCGCCCGAAGAGGGCTACCCGAAGGCCTCGGTCGCGCTTCTCCTGGTGATGCTCTCGGTCAGCGCCATCGCCGTGAAGATCGCGGCCGACGATCCGGACGGCGAGCACGCGGGGGCTGCCGGGCGCCGCCTCGCGATCGTGCGGGGGCGCTATCTCCGACGGTCGCGCCGCGCGGGCGCCCTCATTGGCAGGTACGAGTCATCGTGGAGTGATCTCCGCACGCTCCGCGACGAGCTGCTCGGGCTGCTGCGGCTCAAGGTGGTGTCGGCCTGGGAGGCGTTCATCCTCCGTACGCGGGCGCTGCACCAGCGGGCCGGGAACATCGCCGCGATCCCGGCGGGAGCGCCTCTCTACCCGGACAAAACGGACGACAGGCTGATTCTGCCCGAGTTCGAGAATGTCCTGCAGCCGCGGCCGGAACTGGGACCCTTGCATGAGATCTGCCGCCTAATTGACGATTTTCCTCCGTCAGTCCTACGCACGCGTAAGGAAGAGATAGACAAAGAGTACCTGCGCCAGCTCAATAAGAACCTGTCGATACCCCCGGAGCGGGCATGAGGTCGAGCGGCCGCGCGGTCACCGATAGGTGGGGCGCGGACCGCGCGCTCGGCCTTGTCCTGACGCGACCGCACTGAACGCGCCGTAGGCGCCCGCGTAGCTGCCGCCGGCGAGCTGGTCGATCTGGAAACGCGCCGCGTCGATCTCGACGTCGGTCGCGGTGCGCAGCTCGGCCGGTATCCCGGCCTGGCCCGCCACAGGGCACCGCCGGTGCCGGATCAGCGGTCGTCGCCGGCCAGCGTGGTCAGCACAGCCCTGGTCTGGGCGGTGTGGGGATGTTCTGCGCCGAGGACTCGCTCGCAGGCGGCCACCATCTCGGCCAACACGGAGCGTGCCTCGTCCCGTGCGTCGACGGCGGCGAGCAGCCGGGCGTGCCTCGCGGGTGCGGAAAGCAGCACCGGGCTGGTGCTGGGGAGGAGGTGCCCCGGCCGGGGATCGTCTCGTCGAACAGCCGGCGTGCCTCGTTGGTGCCGTCGGTCCAGCCGGGAGCGTTCGCTAGGACGACGCGGGCCGTGAGCGTGCTGGGGGTCGGCGCCCTACGACGCTGGGTCGTCCTGTCCGTCGAGCGCGGTGTGGGTGTCGGTGCGCAGCTGGGTGACCAGGCCGCGTGCGGTTCCCGTGCCGACTGCC
This sequence comes from Frankia sp. CcI49, assembly GCF_001983215.1. Lineage (NCBI taxonomy): Bacteria > Bacillati > Actinomycetota > Actinomycetes > Frankiales > Frankiaceae > Frankia > Frankia sp. CcI49. The sequence goes on along the minus strand of NZ_MOWP01000032.1, from coordinate 101,264 downwards.
AGCCGCTTGCGCAGCGTTTCCGCGGAGATCGGGCGTTGGTGCTGCTGCCAGTGCAGGACGTCCTCAGCGCGGGCTCGGTGCAGCAGGTCCTGGTTGCGTGCCTCGCGTGACGGTGTGCGTGTGGCCGCGGTCCCGTCCCGCGTCGGTTCGACGGCGGATGGGGCGGTCGGCGGTCGACGCTGTGCCACTGGTGGGGGCGGGCTGCCAGGAGCCCGCGTTGTGGCGAGGCGTCGGCCGGGTTCTATGGTTTGCATGGCGTGGAGGAGCCGCGGGCCAACCTCGGCCCAGCCGATAAGGAGAAGCGGCCCGACGGAGTCGAACGCGGCCTTGCCGTACTGGCCGGCGATCAGGGGTTCCGCGATGTTCAGGGCCAGCGTTAGCAGGCTCGCGAAGACGAGTAGTCGTCGCGTCGAACGCAGCACCTCCACTGGCCCGTTGTTGACGGCGAGTTGCCGGCCGCCGAGCAGCAGGCCGACGATCGACAGGTCGACTGCGGGCGCCACGAGTGGCGCCACCCATATCGGAACACCGAGACGGAGCCCGAGCGCGAGGACGTTCCCGAACCCGAAGAGGAACGTCAGCGCCACCACCATGGCGACGATCAGGGTTACGAGACGGGTCGAGGTGTCCGGAACCGCCAGGTATGCGGAACGCCTGTTCGATTCGGTAGATGATGTTACGAGTGGCGCGGTCACTGGGCGTCGTCCCTGGTCAGGGCCCGGGTAGCGACCGGCCGGACAGCGATGTCAGGGCCCTGCACCAAGATCGAACGGTTCTTATTGTGGTGCGTTAGGTCCACCGACGCCGAGAGGGGCCGTCCACCTAGGACGGCCCCTCTACCTGCAGGAACGCCTTTCAGCTCGGCGATCCCGCCACCGTCAGCGCCGCTGGTGAGGACATGGTGCGGACGAACCGTTCGACGGGGGATCGCCGCGGCGACCGTCTCCGCCGCCGCCTGCCCAGTCGACCGCAGCAGATGCGCGTACGTGTTCCCCGTCATCGACGTCGAAGAGTGACCGAGGATCTTCGACACGGTCGTGATGTCGATGCCCTCGCCCAACATGATCGAGGCCGACCCGTGCCGAAGATCGTGTAGCCGCTTGGGGGAGAGCAGCTGCTCCCCGATCTCGTCTCCCGCCGCCAGGTCGGCAGGCAACGGTTCGGCCAGGTGCAGCACCGACCGTGAGCCCTGGACCGCGGCGCCAACCACGGTCACCTGCCCGACCGGCTCACGGTCCCGATACAGCGTCCACACGCCCGCCGCCGGCCGGTATCGGGTGCCGATGACGACCGTGCCGGCGCCGGCCGCCGCCGCGACCTTCACCGTGCCGAGCAGGCCGACCCGCCGAGCGATCCGCTGCATCTGCCGGGTGAGGTACTCCGGGGCCAGATGCCGACCCGACGGATGAGTGAACATCAGATCTTCGAGCTGGACAGGCCTGCCGTGCTCGTCGGGCAACACGCCGTTGTCCCACGCCGGGCCGACGGCCTTTCGTTCCTCGTCCTGGCGAAGCCGGTGCACGCCGATGGACCCCACCGTGACCTCGGCCAGATCGACCTTCCTACGGCCGGACTTCGTCTTCGGCGCCCACACCCCGAGTGACGCCCCGGACCGGGTGATCTGTTGGCGGATGACCAGCACCCGGGCTTCCTCGCCCAGCCCGCCCCAGGTCGCTCCGCATACCTCCCCGCGGCGTAGGCCGTGCAGCGCGATGAGCTCGTAGGCTGCGGCCAGCCTGTCCCCGGCCGCCTCGTCGAGGAACCGACCGACTTCCTTGGCCTCCCACGGCTCGACCTCAGGTGTCGAGTAGGACGCCAGCTCAACGCCCTGACTTGGGTTGAAGTCGAGCTTCCGCTGTCGTACCGCGTCGTTCAGCGCGGTGCGCAGCATTTCCAGCACGTCCTTCACGGTCGCAGGCCCGACCGGCCGCCCTGGCCGCTCTTGGGATGCCTTCACCGCCAGCTTCAGCGCCGCATCGATGTGCTCGGAGCGTAGACCTGACAGCGGCATATCCCCGAGGAACGGCACCAGGTGCAGCCGGATGAACTGTTCGTAGCGGGCCCGGGTGGTTGGCCGTAGCGCGTTCTTCCGGCTCAACCAGTCATCGAGGTAGACGTGCACGGTGAGCTTGCCGATGTGCTGCTGCCCGGCGCGGATCGCCGCCCACTTCCGGTCGCCGTCATCCTCGGCGGCCTTGCGAGTGTCGCCGCGAAACCGGATGCGGTCCGTTCCCGCCAAGGCGACAAGCTCGGCCGGGACGCGGAACTCTCCGGCGTAGAAGCCGTGGCCCCGCTTGTTGCGGTCGGGGCAGGTCCCGGCCGGGTACTTCTGCCTGGTCTCCGGGTCGCGGCACCCGCACCGGTGCTTAGCTGTGATCTTCACTGCTGCTCCGGATCTTCTGTTCGATGTCGGCTGGCCTGCATGGCCCGCTTCATCTCATCGGTGTGGATTGAGCGCCCCGAGGGCAGCGGTCGTCCCTCCGAGTGGGCTTCGTCGCATCTTTCTAGGTAATCCCGAAGCTCGTCGTGCATGCGTCGGCTGACTTGGCCGCGCACGGCCCGCCGCCGATCCGAACTGGCGTCGGGGCCGTAGATGCTCGCGGCCTCCATGTCCCGATGCGCGGTGAACCCGCGGCCCCATAGCGGACGTGACGCGATCACAACTTCGGCCACGGAACGTCCCAGCCTGCGAGCCGCATGCGTTTCGGCGTCGCCTGCCTCTCGCAGCCACCCTTCCAACTCGCCGCGAATCGGACGGAATGGGCCTACTTCAACCCTGGGGTCGGGGGTGCTGAGGACGACAAGCCCCGGCGAGAGCTCGGTGCCAACGGGCAGGCTGGTCGGGTCAGGGATCTCGCGGAACGTCGCGGGCACCATCGCCGCCCGTCCGCCGAGAACTTGAACAAGCTCCCGTCCGCCGATGGTGACCTGGGGGGTCAAGGCGATCCGGGCATCGGGTGAGACCAGGTCGCCRAGCCCAACGGGCCGTCGGAATACCTCGGAGAGGATCTCTGGCAGAAGTGCGAGTTCCTCTACCTTGATCGCTTTTTCGCCGCGTTCCAGGGCGGCTATACGGGATTGGCTCCACGCGAGGCCACGTTGTCGTGCAGCCCGGGAGATCTCCTCTTGGGGGGAGCCTGCGGCCATCCGCACGCGCCGCACGCCCTCCCCTACGACCTCACGCAAGGTCCGGGTCTGTCGTTCTGTCACGTGACGAACAGTAACACGTCGTCCAGTCGCATCTTCGACTGGTTGACAACGGTGAGATCGGTCGTGTAGCACTGTCATCTAGTCACATACACGACTGGATGGGATGTGTGGCATGGGTGCAGCTAGCCACGAGGAGTGGCGCGAGCTACTGGTGAGCGACGAGGCGGCCGAGCTGGTCCGGAACACGCCGGCAGCCCTCCGACAGTGGCGACGCCGTGGGTACGGGCCGCCCYGGCTCAAGGCTGGGGGCATCGTGCTCTATCGCAGGTCCGCTGTTCTGGAGTGGCTTGCCGCGCAGGAGCGCGCTGAGTCTGCTCGGCGGGTGTCCGCGTGACCGCGCCGAAAACGCCCGTGCGCGGCCAGTGGACCGCTCGTCAGCTACAGGCCTTGCCCGTCACAGTCGACGTCGAGACTGCCGGGTCGATCTTGGGAATGGGGCTTTGGAAAGCCCGTCAGCTCGTGCGTGCGGGTGCGTTCCCCGTTCCGGTTCACCGCCATGGCTGCCGGTACGTCGTCCCGTCACGCCCGCTTCTGGCTCTGCTGGGTGTCGAGCCGGCCGATGACGTGCGGGACGCCGGATGACGTTGCGCTCGGCTGCCTTTGCCAGCCCCGACAGAAATGGCGGCCGGGGCACCACCCCCGGCCGGCCACCTAACCCATGGACCGCGGCTACCACCACGAGACCGAGTGATCACGATGCTATCGCCTCTTCGAAGTGAGACGGGGTGCGCTGCGCTGACACTTGCTGCCCGCGGCATCTACGTCTTCCCGGTGCCACCGGGGACGAAACGGTCGTACGTGCCGTGGGGCACCGAGGCCTCAATCGACACGCTCACCATCGTCGACTGGTGGTCGCGCTGGCCGGGAGCCTCAGTTGGGGTTGCCTGCCGCCTTTCCGGACTAGTCGTAGTCGACCTAGACGGCCCCGCCGGGATGGAGTCCTGGGCCCGCCTGACCGCAGAGCACGGTCCGGTGTTCACCTGTGCTGTCTCGACCGGCCGGGACAACGGTGGGACTCACTTGTGGTTCCAGGCAGGGGACGCGCGAGTGCCGAACTCCTCCGGCCTGTTGGGGCCCGGGGTCGACGTTCGCGGCAACGTCAACCGGGATGGCGACGGGCATGGCGGAATGGTGATCGCGCCACCGTCACGGCATCGTTCCGGACGCCGCTACCAGTGGTCGGGCGGGTCGTTGGCGACGTTGCCCGAGTGGCTCGCCACCCTGTCCACGCCACAGAAGCCGGTGAGGTTGGCATTGCCCGCGCGGACAGGGGTGGGCACGTCGCCTGATCGACTCTTGGGTTCCCTCGTCCAGGTCGTGATGGACGCGACCCCGGACACCGACCGCAACAACCGGCTGTTCTGGGCCGCGTGCCGAGGTGCCGAGCACGTTGCCGCCGGCCGGCTCGCCGAACAGGTCGTGGTCGACGCGCTGATCGGGGCAGCGGAGGCCAAGGGCCTGCCCGCGGGTGARGCCGCCCGGACGATTCGGTCCGCTCTCGGTCGGGCGGTGCGAGCGTGACGATCAGCGAGGAAACACACCAGATCGTGGCCACGGCGACTGGACGACCGCATATCGAGATCTCGGCTGAGGCTGCGTCCATCCGGGAGCTTCGCGGGGCGATCGAACGCAACGAGCTGCCCGACCTCTATGTGATCAACGGTGAAGTCGTCCACTTGGAGCGGGTGTCCGGCGACATCGGCACCCCGCTCGGGCTGGCAGACCCGCCGCCACTGCCGTACGCGCCGACGGTGCTGACACCGCCGGGGCTGGCGTCGGTGCTGGCGCGGTTCGCGTACGTCTTCCGGCTGCGGCAGAAGGTCAAGAAGGGCAAGGACGGCGAGCCGGACGAGATCCTCGTCACCGAGGAAGAGGCGGTGCCCTCGACGCGAGTGCTGGCCGCGGTCCTGTCCGGCCGGTACTGGCCGGGTGTGCGTCCGCTGCAGGGCATCGTGGGCTCACCGGTGCTGCGCCCGAATGGCACCCTGGTGCAGTCCGCCGGGTACGACGCTGAGACCGGCCTGTTCTACGCACCCAAGGTGGAGATCCCCTGGGTGTCGGCGCGGCCCGATCGTGACGAGATGGAAGCCGCGCGCAGGTTTCTCCTCGTCAACTTTCTCGGCGGGTTCCCGTGGGTCTCGGATTCTGACCGAGCGAACTACATCGGTCTACTGGCGACGGGCATCCTGCGCCCGTACATCCGGACCGTGACCCCCCACGGGATGATCACGGCGACCACGCAGGCTTCCGGGAAAACAATCCTGTCCGAGGGCATCGGCTTGCTGTACGGGCAGCGGGTCCTGCCGTGGCCAGAGGCCGAGGCCGAACTCCGGAAGGCGATCACGTCCGCGCTGGGTGAGCCGGCTCCGGTGCTGGTGTTCGACAACCTGCGTGAGGGCACGGTGGTGGACTCGCCGGTGCTGGCGCAGTTGCTGACCACCACCGAGTGGTCCGACCGGCGGCTGGGCACCAACACCACGGTCCGCCACGCCAACGACCGGCTGTGGCTCACCACGGGCAACAACCTGCGGCTGGGCGGAGACATCGCCACGCGGACCGTGCTTGTGCGCCTGGATCCGAAGATGCCTCACCCGGAGGAGCGGACCGGGTTCGCCATCCCTGGGCTGGACCGGTGGGTGCGCGAGCCCGCCAACCAGCGGGTCGTACTCCGACACCTCCTGGTGCTGGTCATGGGCTGGATGGCCGCTGGTGCGCCGAAATCGGACCACGTGATGCGGCAGTTCACCCCGTGGGCACAGGCGGTCGGCGGGTTCCTCGCCCATCACCACATCGGCGGGTTCCTGGGAAACCTGGCCGACGTCCGAAACATGGATGACGAGAACAACGAGTGGGAAGTCTTCCTTGGCCAGTGGCATCGGCTGTTCGATTCGGAGCGGAAGACGGCTGGGGTCATCCGTAAGTCTGCTGACGTCGAGCTAGTCAAAGGTGAGCCGGTCGACCGGTGGGATGGGCTGTTCCTCACGGATGACCGCGGTGGCCTGTTGTCGGCCAAGTCCCTCGGCCGCCGTCTGGCTGGCCAGGTCGGACGGTTCCACGGGTCGTATGTCCTCCGGCGCGGAGAAGACCCGCACCGCAAAACCGCGCTCTGGTCCGTCGAGCTACGGAAGGACGCATGATGCGCATGCGTGTGGATGCGGGATTTCACCCCGCAAACCCCGCAGACCCCGCAACCGATCCGATGAGCTGCACCGATGCGTTCGGGGAGTCTGCCTGCCAAACCCCGCAGACCCGCGAAGGAACCCCGCGGACTCCGCGACCAAATCCCGCAGACGAGAACCCAAATCCTGCGGCAACCGGCAAAGCCCGCCAAGATCAATCTATGAAACCGCAGGTCAGGCATGATCGTGCGGGGTTTGCGGGGTTTGCGGTATCAGTTCCTCTCTTCACGAGCGGAGCGATCGAGAGGAACGCACGATGACCGACACCCCACGCCGAGACGACCGGCCGCGCTGCCGCATGTGCGGCCACCCCCTCACAGACCCCCGTTCGATCGGCCTCCTGCTGGGCCCGGAATGCCAGGCCCGGGTCCATCCGGCTTACGTCAGAGCCCTCGCTGCAGCTGCGGCAAGGGCCACAAAGGACCTGGCGATCCTCACCGAGTTCGTCGAGGTCACCGAATGGAGAGCGGCATGACTGTCGAGCACACCACGGTGTCCAGCACGATCGTCGCGTCAGCAGCGCTCCGTGCGGTCATCGTCGACGGGCAGCCCGCCGTCGAGCTTCACCCGCTTGGCGTGCTCGAACTCGTCCGAGCCGGCACCGCCGGCCACGGCCAGCGCTTCACCACGGCCGATGCCCATGCACTCGCAGACGCGCTCCACACCAGCGCCGACATCGCAGAAGCGGCCCTCTTGTCCGACGGCTTCGAATGACCTGCCGACCCGGGCTGGACAAGGCGCCCGAGCCCACCCGCGCCGGTAGGTACCCCTGGCAACCCCCGGAGTGGGACGAACCCCATGCAATACCGACTGCAATGGTCTTCCCGCCGGGGCTCGACAAAGCGCCGCGGCGCACAGCCGCTTGGCGCCAAGCCCTCACAGTCCTCCGCGACGGCAGATGGCAGCCCTACCCCAAGGTGATCGAAGCGATGGCCAACACCCCCGAACCGATGACCCTCCGCTCCCGGCAAAACTTCCTCGCAGTCGCCGTCAAAGCCGGCCTGCTCGACCAGACCGGCCCCTACGAAACCCGCGGACGACACCTGCGGCTCGCCCACACCTCCGAGGGCTTCTGATGACCGACGACAGCGGCCAGAGCATCGTGCAGGGCCTTTTTCCGCTAGGACATCGTGCATCCGCCCGCAGCGCCATTCGGCCTCTGGCCGATGTGGTCGCTCACCTCGGCCGCATCGACCCGGCGTTGCTCGACGAGCTGGCCATCCTTGGCGAGGCGCTTGTTCTCCGCCACGATCCGGAAGCGCTCACCCGCAGGGCGCTGGTCGTGGCACTCGACCAGCTCGAAGACGCGACCCATCGTGCCAAGCCGAAGCGGCCGACCCATCGTGCAACCCACGAGCCTGTGTCAGCCGTCGGCGTCGACGGCTGGCGAGACGGCCGCTACGACCCGGAGCATCCGCCTCAGAAACCCCGGTGCACGGTCCTTCTCGACCGCAACCCCGCCGCCAGGTGCACGTACCGCGGACCGCACGCCTACCACGCTTTCACCTGGTTTGACGACGACGACGACAGCCCCCGCGCCCGGCGCTACCAGCAGGCACGGGAAGCCTTCGAACGCGGCGAGTCGGTGAACCCGTGACATCCGCTGGCCCGATGGAAGTCGCACAAAGGAAGCCGTTCCCGGGTTGCGCCTCCAAAGTTCGGAGGAGGTGAAACACCGTGACGTCAGGGCGAAGCGCCGGCCCGATTCCGCATCTGCTGAGGCAGACCCCCGCCCACGTCAAGCTGGAGCAAGGCACAGCGATGCACCGCCTGGTCGTGGCCGRCAGTTCGATACGGCAGGCAGCGGCGACCCTCGGCCTGTCACCAACCACCGGTTGGCGCCGCTACTGGTGGCTGCTGGACTGGACCTTGCCCGACATGGAGAGTCTGCCTCGCGGTCCGTTCCCGCCACAGCGGGGCACCAAGGCCTGCCCATCCGGGCGTCCGTACCTGCCGACTTGGCCCATCGATAATCCGGCAGCTCGGCAGCCGTTCCGGCTGCTCCACGGTGACATTCCCGTGTACGTCGGTCCGGCAGGGGCTAGGGGCATCGTCTGGAGCACAGGACAGATCGCCGTGCGGATGGGCCTGTCCCGGGAACGCGTCCGCCAGCTCTCCCACACCGCCAGCTGGCCGAAGCTGGTCGGCAAGCCTTCCGGCCGCCGTGTGTGGCTCGCCGACGACATTGACCGGTGGATCCGCCGGCACCGACCCGACCTGGAGAAATGATGATTGAGCACGCTCATCTTGACCTCATTCTTGACCGGGCACGCGACGCTGCAATCAACCTGCACGAAACGCTGAACGGCCCGGCCGCACACGCCTGCGCCCACATGGCCGATGCGGCGATTGGCGCGGACGTTGACGGCGACCTGGCCGCCATGACCGGCCGGCAGGCGAATACGGATGGCTCGCCGCTTGGGCTGGCACGAGTGCCTGCCGTGCACTGGTGCCCGGCCTGTCGCGGCAGCCTTCGGTGCGACGACTGCCACCGCAGCCATCAGACCCGGCACGGGCATGCCAGCCGCGCACGTTGTGCTGTCTGCAACCGGCGTGGCGCCACTGTGCCCCGGACTATGGCATTCACCCTCGCCGGACCGGTTCGGGTGCTCCACGGGAGCGTCGCCGTCTTCGCCGCGGGCACCATCACCGCCGATCCGATTCTGTGCCTGTGCACGTCATGCGGAGACCGGTACTCGCAGGATTTCGTCAACTTGGCTGCCGCGTTTTTCTTGAATCCGGAGTCGCGTGCGGCATAACAGCGATCGCCTGCGCAGCGCGGTCGCCTGACTGTTGACAAACCCTCGGTGCTGCCTGCTAACCTGCGCCCATCACGGCACCACCCGCATAGCAGGTGCTGAGCCGGGGGTCGGTCATAGACGCCTCGACACGCCGAACCTTTCTTTCGGCGTGTCGAGAAACGACCCCAGTCGCTACGACGCGTCGCCACCTCACCGCGCAAAGGCGACCCCTTCATGAATCCGACCATCACCGCACGCGTCGAACGGGCGCTCTCCAGCGACCTCGATCTGAACGACATTCCACCGGACGAGCAGCGTGCCCTCCACGCGGCGCTTCTTACACACGCCGCCGAACTTGACGTAGATGGCGCTGACGACGCCGCACTCGACCAATTTGAGCAGGTCCTCGCTGCTGTCGAACGTTTCGCCGCAGCCCTCGCTGCACCAGCTGACAGCCCGGTCGATGCGTCGGATCGTGTGGCCGATCTGCGGCGCCGTCGCGATGCGATCGCAGCATCGGGGCAGACCCGCCGGCCCACTATGGCGCAGCTCGCCGCTCAGACCCGCCCGCAGACCCCGGCTACCACCCGGCCGCGGATGCGACTGCAGGCGGCGCTGACCGCAGGCGCGCACATGGGGCCGCTCTCCGGCTCGGAGATCGCCCGGTCGGAGCTGGCGAAGGCCACGATGGACAAGCTCGCCGCACTCCGCCGTTCCACCGGCAACGAGCGTCACGCGACCGCGGCGATGGTCTGGGAGTACCCGGAGGACCGGCGGCTCGGCGACGACGTGTTCGCGAACACTGCACGGCTGGACGAGCATCTGAGCGAAGTGGCGATCCTTGCGTCGGTTGAGGAGCAGGGCGGCCTGCAGGCGATCGTCGCCGCCGGTGGGATTTGCGGTCCGACGGCAGCCGACTGGCAGGTAGACGTCCTGGGATCGCAGGCCCGGCCGCTTCGCGATTCGCTGCCCTCCTATCAGGCGGTCCGGGGCGGTGTGCGGTTCACCCCGCCGCCCACTCTCGCCGGTGTCGGCGGCTCAGCGACCGCGGTGTGGACCGCGGCGAACGACGCCAACCCGACGTCGCCAGCCACCAAGCCGGTGCAGACATTCGCCTGCCCGAACCCGGTCGAAGAGTTCGTCGATGCGCTTCCGACCCGGCTGCAGTTCTCCAACTTCCAGGGCCGGTTCTCCCCGGAGATCGTCGAGGCGAACACGGAGCTGGCGTTGGCGAACGCCGCGCGGGTCGCCGAGGTCAACCTGCTTGTGAAAATGGCCTCTGGCTCGACACGGACCGGCGCCGGCTCTCTCGTTTCCTTCAGCCGTGACCTGTTCCCGGTTCTCGATGTTCTGGCGACGGGCATGCGTTACCGGCACCGGCTGCCGAACGGCGAGGCTGGCGCCCCCGTGTTCCCGTTGCGGGCCGTCTTCCCGTCATGGGTTCGTGGCGCGCTGCGTACCGACCTCACCCGTGAACTGGCGCACGATCGGGCTGTCGCATCGTCGGATGTGCTGGCTCTTACCGACGCGTACATCACCACCATGTTCGCGGCCCGCGGGATCATCCCCACCTGGGTGATGGATGGCCTGCCTCGGTCGACCGGCGGCTCCACCCTGGGCACCAACGCGTACGACTACCCGGACCAGTTCTTCGCCGCACCGGGGGCGAACTCGTCGCTTTCCGCGCCGCCCGCGGACGCTTCGGCGGGGTCGGCTGCGGCTGGCACTTACTGGCCGAGCAGGTTGACGTTCTTCCTGTTCCCTGAGGGAACGTGGCTGTTCTTGGACGGCGGGAGGATCGACCTCGGTGTGATCACCGATTCGACGCTCAACGCCACCAACCAGTACCAGACGTTCGTCGAGCCGTTCGAGGGCCTGGCGAAGCGTGGCGCCGAGTCGCTGCAGGTCGTGGTGCCCGTCAAGCCGTCCGGGGCGTCGGTGGCTGGCATCACCCCGCCATCGACCTTCGCTTACTGAGTGAAGGCAGGCGGTCTGGTCTGTGGTTCGGCCTGGCCGCCTGCGTATGTCGCGCCATGGTGGCGCCTGGACCCGCTGGCGGTGGCGGGGATGGGGCGGCCCCGGCTGGTCGGAGGGGTCCCTGGCCAGCCGGGGCCGTCGAGGCGGGGAGATATCCTGCCGATCTCTCCGCCCCAACAGGCGGCGACTCAGGACCTCCCGGCCGTTCACCCGCCAAGGACTCGAATTCGCGTCCGTCGAGGTGGTGTGTCAACAGACACGAGAACCGGCCAACTCGTGCCCCGTCGGTCTGTGCAGGTCAGCCGCGCGTGAATCTGCGCGGCGCGCTGATCGGCTACGTCGATACGCCAGGTGGCACGTTCTCCAAGTACCAGTCGGCCGAAGGTCGCCGTCCGGATCGGTGCCGACGTCCGTTCGACACCATCTTGGCTGGGAGTGAACGCAACGCCCTCGCCGTCGACGATCTCTGCCGTGATATCGGCCAGTGGCCATGGGGTGTCGAGTCGGAGATGGAGCAGATGTGCCATTCCATCGTTGATCGCCTCGATGCTGCAGGTGAACAGGGGAGTCCGCTCCTGCCGTCGCCGATCCTCCTCGATATGGGTCGACCGGCGCGTGTAGACGACACTGCCGAGAGCGATCACGATCGAGATGATCGACACGACCAGAGCTGTGATCTCCATCCGGTCAGGGTAGGGCGGGTGACTCCGCCGTCTGCCCGGGGGATCCGCGACCTTCCGGCGGGTCACACTCTGAGCCCCCTCGACCTCCTGGGTACCGATTTCTCTTATAATCGGTACCCAGAAGCTGAGTTCCGATGCGGGGGTCCGCGATGTCGCTGGTGGTCACTGAGCAAGGTCATCCCTCCGCGCCTGTCGCTGCCGACCGGCGCATGAGCGACGAGACCCGTGCGAAGGTCGCCGCATCGGTACCCGAGAACACCGCCCGGTCGTACCGCGCCCAGTCCCGGCGCTTCTATGCTTGGTGCGAACGGGAAGACTGGCCGGCTCTGCCGACGACCGGCGATGCCCTCGCCGAGTACGTCGCGTACCTGATCAAAGAGGGCAAGGCGCCCGGCAGCATCGAGGTAGCACTCTCCGTCATCCGGTCCATGCACAGGCTCGCTGGCGTCGTCCTGCCTGACACCCGCGCCGCGCGGCTCCTCGTCCGCGCTTACCGCCGCGATCGCGTCGATGCAGGAATCCGTGACGGGCAGGCACCGGCCGCCGTCGCCACTGTCATCCGGGCGATGCTCGATACCTGCGACCCGAGGACGACCCGCGGCCTACGTGACCGGCTTCTGCTGTTGCTTGGTTTCGCGATGATGGCGCGAAGGTCCGAGTTGGCTCGGCTAGACCTGGCCGACGTCGTCGAGACCGAGCAGGGGCTGGTCGTTCACATCGCCCGGAGCAAAACGGATCAGGCGGCGGCGGGCCGCGAGGTGGCCGTGCCGTTCGCCGCACGGCCGGACGCCTGCCCGGTGCGCGCGTTCCGGGCCTGGAGCGCCCACCTGGCCGAGCTGGACATCACCACCGGCCCGCTGCTGCGCCAGGTGGACCGGCACGGCAACGTCGGCGGACGGCTGGGCGGGCAATCCATCGACCGCATCGTCAAGAGGCTCGGTGCCGACGCAGGGCTCAGCGATCAGATGTCCGCACACAGCTTGCGGGCCGGTGCGGCGACGTCGGCTGCTGATGCTGGGGCGACCCGGGCCGCGATCGCCGAGCAAGGCCGGTGGAATCCGACGTCGAACGCGCTCGACCGCTACACCCGGCAGACCGACAGGTGGAAGAACCATCCACTCGCCAACGTCGCGATCTGAGGCAGTTACGCCGGAAGGTCGATGTAGACGGCGGCGTGAACCTGGCAGTCCCACGAGGCGATGGCGGTCCTGCGCGCCCATGCGGTGACCTGGTTGATGCTCCGGTCGATCGCAGACGGCGGTGGCTGTCCRCCAGCGGTCCAGCCGGAATCCATCGCCACCGGCGTTTCCCGGTATTCCGCCAACCCGGTGGCGAACATCCACGTCTTGCCTGCGGCTGGCACCTCGTTGGCGTCACCTTCTGGGCCGCGGCCTGAGTAGCCGACACCGGGAACGATGAGGGTGTTCCGGCTGGTGTAGATCCGGAAGCCTTCGCGGCGGAACAGCTGGGCGGTGTCGTCGAGGGCTTCGGGCCGGCAGTGGATCATGCCGGGGGCGCCGAACCCGCTGTCAGCCAGCGCCTGTTCGAGCAGGTTCAGCCCGCGCTTGAAACTCACCGAGGTGCCCGGGGTCGGGTTCACCACGGTCGACGCGCCGTTCTTGGTCAGGTACCGGTTCCCGAGACCAGTGGTACGGGCCCTGGTGCCGTCCCAGAACTCCCGCTCGACAGCCTTCGGGGTGGCACCTTCCAGCAGCCGGGTTGCTCTGCCAACGAAATCCCGGCCGCTGGAAGCCATCAACGTGCACCGGTCGTAGGCGCTGATCGAGTAGGGGGTCCACTCGACAACACCCGGCGCCGTGTACGAATACGTGCCTGTGGTGTCCGAGGTTGGCGGGGCCGCACCAGCCGACGCCGAGCCGGTGTCTGCCCACGACAGCCCCGTGACTGTGGCGAGGTGCCCCCACGGGCCACCCGCCACCCTGCCGTACACCCGGTACCGTTCGGCCCCGGCAACCGCAGTCCACGAAACGGTCACCGTGCTCGTGGTGCCGGTGGTCGTCTGCGTCTTCTCGGCCGAGGGGAGACCTTCACCCCACTGCGACAGAGCGGTGATCTTGTAGCCGTAGGTGGCCGCCGCCAGCGTTCCGCCCGACGCGGCCGTGCTCGACGACGGCGTGGCGATTGCAGCCAAGCCCACACCTGCCGGCCCACACGGGTCGTCCACGATGGCCTGTGCGGCAGCCTCCGGTGAATAGGAGACGCCGGCCAGCGCCCACCGGTCGTCGGGCATTGTCGGCCTGCTTGCAGCCCGCACCAGCGACACCGCCGGTGGCGCCAGCTGCGGGGCTGCGAAAGGTACAGCCATGCTCATCAGTTTCCGCTCCCGTTTAATCCGTGAACGTCCAAACCTAACGGTAGCAAGTACCGATCGGCTTCCCTTCGCGGTAGAATTACAACGGCACCGGCCTCTTAGAGGCTGATGGGCCGGGGGACAGTCTTAGACGCCCCGACACGCCGAAGCACTCCGGCGTGTTCGGAAGCTGGACCGGTCCTCGTGTAACAACGGCACCACCTGCATAGCGGGTGCTGAGCCGAGGGCGGTCATAGACGCCTCGACACGCCGAACCTCCCCCTTGGCGTGCTCGAAAGGCCCCTTCGATGCTCTCATCCTCAGGCGATCTTGAGGCTCATCCTCTCGCCCCCATCGTCACCCCGCAGGACCTCGCTTACACACTCCGGGCACACGCCTGCGGGATGTCCGCCCCTTCTTGGCAGGGCACCGCGTGTGGCCCGCACATCGACGAGAGAACGGCAGCACGGATCCTCCGCACCGCCGCAGCGATCGAAACGAGCATCAGTCCGGACGATCCCCGTCTCCACGAGCTAACGCCGTATGCAGTGGTCCATCCTGCGATGCCTGACCCATTTATCGCGCTCCCCGAAGAGGCGCTGGCATTCATCGCTGCCGGCCGATACTGGAAGGTTCCCCGCCGGTGGCTCGACGGACTTGCTGCCGTTCTACGCAGAGCGCCGCGTCCGGACGCTGCCGCGGTTGCCGAGGTCATAGCTGTCATTTCGCAGGCTGCCGAGCTGGAAGCCGCCGGACTACGCCCGGTGCGCGATGTGAACGAACACGGCGAGCCGGTCATCCGCTATGTCCGTGACGACAGCCCTGACGAGGGGCGGTCGCTATGACAGTCGTGGGAACCGCCGAGATCGTAATAGTGCCGTTCCTCAAGGGGTTCGGGACGATTGGCGCGCAGGCCCGCGCCCAACTCGGCACTGTCGGTGCTGCCGCAGGCAGCATGACGGGTCAGCTCAACACGGCAGGCAAGGCGGCCGCGGGTGCAGCGGGGCAGCTCAATACAGCGGGGAAGGCTGCTGGGGGTGCGGCCGGGCAGATGGGTGCTGCCGGTAAGGCTGCTGGCAGTGCTGCCGGGCAGATCGGTGCGGCTGGGGCGTCCGCTGGTAAGGCCGGCGGGGCGATGCGGACGGCAGCGAAGGACACGTCGACGTTTGGTCTCGGCCTGGGGGCGGCGGGCGAACGGGCGAAGGGCTTCCTCCTTTCCGCCACGAAGATCACTTCGATTCTTGGTGTGGCCGGGTTCGCCGCCGCCGTCTACAAGGGCACACACGAGAGCAACGAACTGAACGCCTCCCTGGCCCGGCTGAACACGCAGGTCGGCGTGTCAGAGACGCAGATCGAAGGTTTGAAAATCGGCGTCCTCGATCTTGCGGGGGAGGTCGGAGCCGACCCGGAGTCGCTGGCCGAGTCGCTGTTCCACGTCGAGTCCAACTTCAAATCGATGGGCATCACCTCCGAGAAGGCGTTGGAACTCGTCGAGGTGGCAGCAAAGGGCGCGAAGATCGGCAACGCCGACCTGGTCGACGTCACCAACGCCCTGACCGCCGCCGTTGCCGCGAACATCCCCGGCGTCGAAAACCTCGACGAGGCGATGGGCGCGCTAAACGCCACCGTCGGCGCCGGCGACATGACCATGCAGGACCTTGCCAACGCTTTCGGTACAGGCATGGTGGCCGTCGTCAAGGGCTACGGCCTGTCCATCCACGACGTGTCGGCCGCCCTCGCCGTGTTCGGTGACAACAACATCCGCGGTGCCCAGGCCGGCACCGCCCTGCGGATGACCGTCCAATCCTTGGCCGTCCCCGCCCGGTCCGGTAAGGCCGCGTTGGAGAAGCTCGGCCTGGCCCAGGACACCCTTGCCAAGGACATGCAGAAGGGTGGTTTGAACGCAGCCATCACCGACCTGCATGAGCGGCTGAAGAAGGCCGGGATCGGCGCGAAGGAGCAAGGCGAGGTTCTCACCGCCGCGTTCGGCAAGAAGGCCGGCGTCGGCCTTGCAATGCTGGTCGACCAGTTCGACCGGCTTGAAGGCAAGTACGGGGAGATCGAGGAGCGCTCGGACTCGTTCGCCGAGTCGTGGGCGGGCACGCAGAACACGACCAAGCAGAAGATCGACGAGATGAAGGGCTCGTTCGACGCCATGCTGATCAGCCTTGGTGATGCAACCAAGGGTGTTCAGGGGAAGCTTGCCGGGATCGGTGCGAGCGCTTTTCAAAAACTGGGCATGGGTGCTGCGGCGTTCGCCGGTGCTGCGGGAGGGGACGGTACCACCACATCGTCCACCAAGTGGGTTGGTCAGGTGGAGCTGGCGGGTGTTCGGGCACGGGAGGAAATGCAGCGGCTCGGCGACACGCTCGGCAACGCGAAGAAGATCGTCACCGATTTGGCTCCGACGTTCCTCCAACTGGCGAAGGTGGTCGGCGGCGGGCTGATCATCGGCCTGCACGCATTCGAGGGCGCGGTGAATCTGGCGTCCGAACACACCGGCACATTGAAAGTGGCACTCATCGCCATCGGCGGGATCATGCTGGCGAACAAGGTTGCCACAGTCACGCTCACCGCAGCGCAGGCCGCGTCGAACATTGTCACGCTGATCACGACAGCCCGCACATCCGGGCTGACCGCCGCCCTCGGCGCGAACTCGGTGGCGAAGTCCCGGAACCTGATCGGCACCAGGCTGCTGACAGCGGCCTACAACTCGTCGCTGGTCACTCTCGTGCGGTCGGTGGCGGTGTGGACCGCGCAGAAGGTCGCGATGCTGGCCTCGGCGGTGGCGACACGGGCGATGGCTGCGGGGCAGTGGCTGTTGAACGCGGCGATGTCCGCCAATCCGATCACGCTTGTGGTGATAGCGATCGCCGCGCTCGTGGCCGGGGCGATCTTGGCCTACAAGCATGTCGGCTGGTTCCGTGACGCGGTGAACGCGGTCGGGCGGGCACTGAAATCGGCCGGCGAGTGGATCGCCCATGTGGCGGTCGCGTTCGGCCACGGCTTGGTCGACGCGTTCGGGAAGGCCGAGGGCGCGGCGAAGGCCGTGGGTCGGTTCTTCGCGAGGCTGTACGAGGATGTGAAGCACTGGCTGGGTGTGGCTGTCGACTTCGTGAAGAAGTGGTGGCCGGTGTTCGCCATCGTGATGACCGGTGGCGCTGCAGCCATTCCGATTCTGATCTGGAAGTACTGGCAGCAGATCGTCAACTTCACCAAGTCGGCGTTCAACTCGGCGAAGGATTTCGTCGTCGGCGTGTTCAAGGCGATCTACAACGGGATCGCCACGGCGGTGTCCGCGGTGCTCGGGTTCGTAGGCCGCCACTGGCGGCTTCTGCTGGTGCTCATCACCGGCCCCATCGGCCTGATCATCGTTATGATCGTCAACGCCAAAGACCGGATCATTCGCGGTTTCGAGGTGATGTGGCGAGCCGTTTCCGGGTTCGCACAGAGAATCTGGAAAGACGTGTCCGGATTCTTCTCTCGACTTTGGTCGGACGTGTCCGGGTTCGTCGCGAAGATCTGGCATGATGTCGCCGGCTTCTTCTCGAAAATGTGGTCCGATGTGTCTGGGTTTGCTTCGCGGATCTGGCATGACGTCGCCGGCTTCTTCTCGAAGCTTTGGTCGGATGTGTCCGGATGGGTGTCGCGTACCTGGCACGATGTGGCCGGCTTCTTCTCTAAGATATGGGCGGATGTAACCGGATTCGCCTCGCGAATCTGGCACGACGTCGCAGGCTTCTATGGGAACCTGTGGCGGGACGTTTCCGGCTGGGTGTCTCGCACCTGGCATGACGTGGTCGGGTTCTACGCGAATCTGTGGCGCGATGTCACCGGATTCGCCTCCCGAATCTGGTCTGATGTCTCAGGCTTTTTCTCGAATCTGTGGCGTGATGTGACTGGCTGGGTTTCCCGGCTGTGGCATGACGTGGCCGGGTTCTTCACCAACATGTGGAACGACGCGAAGTCGGCGGCGTCGAATCTGTGGAAAGACGTGACCGGCTGGTTCGACAAGGTGAAAACCGATGTGTCGAATTCGGTGAAGACGGCGGTTGGCTGGGTGAAGGCCGAGTGGGACCGCCTGAAGGATATTTTCAAAACTCCGATCAACTTTTTGATCAACACCGTATACAACGATGGAATCCGCCCGGTGTGGAATGCTTTCGCTGGCATCGTCCACGAGGGCAAGCTCGACAAGGTCAACGGCTTGCAGGCCGGTGGCCGGCTCCCCGGCTACGGCGGTGGGGACATCATCCCCGCCATGCTCGAACCCGGCGAGGCTGTGGTGCCGAAGCATCTCGTCCCGGAGATGGCGCCCTGGGCGAGGAAGAGAGGTATCCCCGGGTTCGCGCTCGGTGGTGTCGTCGGCGCGGTCACCCACGCTGTCACCCATCCGTTGGACACGTTGGAGTCGCTAGGCGAGGGAACCCTCGACGTGCTCGGCAAGGCTGTTCATTGGGTTCGGGGTGCGCTCGCCACCGCAGCGGAGACCGCCCTCGCGCCGGTCCGGGCGGCGATCCACGCCACGCTGGGCACCGGCCACGACTGGAAGGGTGTGACCGGGCAGATCGCGATCAAACCGCTCGACAAGATCGTGGAGATGCTCCGCGGGCAGGACAAGAAGGACCAGGCCGAGGCCACGTCGTCCGGTGGGGCTCCGGTGGCTGCCGCCCCGCGCGGTGAGATCCAGGCCTATGCGATGGAGCTGCTGACCGGTCGCGGCTGGGCAGGTCAGTGGAACGCTTTCAACGCGCTGGTCATGGGGGAATCGGGCTGGAACCCGGCGGCCCGCAACCCGTCCTCGGGGGCGTATGGCATCCCGCAGGCGCTCCCGCCGTCGAAGTTGGACGCCTACGGGAACCGGAACGACTACCACGTCCAGTTGCGCTGGATGCTCGACTACATTGCCGGCCGGTACGGCACCCCGGGCAACGCCTACTCGACGTGGCTGGGCCGCTCCCCTCACTGGTACGACCAGGGCGGCCCGTTGAAGCCCGGTCTGACGCTCGCGGCGAACGGCACCGGCAGGGACGAATGGGTGGTTCCCAAGTCCGCGGTGGCTGTGAAACCGACGCGGGGCTCGGTTGCTCTGACGCTCCACGTGGATGCGCGGAACGCCACTGATCCGGCCGCGGTCGAGGCTGCGATCGGCCGGGCCAGTGAGCGGATGCTCGCCGAGCTGGATCGGATGCTGCAGCAGGGCGAGGGGAACATCTGATCTCAATCTCCCGCGCCGGCTGAGCTGTTCGGCTATGGCAGCCGATCCTGCACGCGCAACAACACCAGCCGCTAGCCATGCTCAGATCGCCCGAGGTTTGAGCGATCCTCGGACCCATCCAGCTCGGCGACCGAGGCGGGCCACAAGACGGCGCTCTGAGCAGGCACCCGCAGTCGTGGTCAAGCCGCTCGAACCGAGGTCTACGATCATGGGCATGCCTGATCACCGTGCCGGCGTAGAGCACCGGTCCAAAGGCGAGCTGCGGAGCAAGTCCGTCGGGGGCCGCAGCGCCTTCCGTCGCCCCTCGCAGGTCATCCAGCAGTTCGACGAAGTGCTCCACGCAGTCAGTCCGGAGAACAGTCCTTACCCGTTGTGCGACGAGGCGATCGGCCCTCTCGCTCTCCTCGACCAGCCTGAGACCTTCGAGAAGCGGCAGCTGAGGCGCGGTTTTGGCGCGCCCGAGGACTGTGCCGCCTGCGTAGAACTCACCAGCTCCAGCTGACCCGTGACTGATCATCCGCAGGTCAGCTGAGCCGCTGTGATCGGAGGCCGAGTGCAGGCTCCTTACCGTTTCTTACTGGGCCACACCCTGTGTTCCCGATCCCACCAGATGATGTGGAACACGTTGTCGACGCGGAGGCCGTAGAGCCGAAGCTTCCCGCCGAAACGGATCCGGCTGACCCGGTCCTGATCGTCAAGTTCGAGGTCGCTCCAGCGCTTGTTCGCGGCGCTCTCGCGGGGGAAGCCCTCGTTCAGCGGATAGTCCTTACCTGGCTCCTCGCCGTTGCTGAAGATCTCGTTGACGGTCATCGACTCGACGTCACGCAGGTGACCGATGACCTCCGGCCAGGTGTCGGCCGTGATCGCCCATGGGCCACCCGTGTCGACGAGGGTGAACCGCCAGCAGATTCGCTCGTGGCTGGTGTCCGCGCCCGGCACGGTCGACACTCGCCGGGGAGCGCGATGCCGCTGTTCAGGAATCTCGACGGAGGGCGTCTTCCTCTGCTGCCGTGCTTTGGACATCAGCTGTGAGGTGTCGAGGAGCCGTGGACTGGCTGGCTGCCGGCATCGTCGTCGAGAAGCGAACCGTAGTAGTCGGCCATGACCGTGGGGTCGATGACTGTGGAACCTCGATCGAAGGGCTGCAGCCCGCGGCGGGCTTCCTGCCACGGCAGTTCACTGTGAGACAACACGCTCAACTGCTGTGCGGTGAACTCCGCGTACGACCGGAGTACCTCGTCGATGGTCTCCCGCTGGTCGGAGGTCAGTGCATTCGAGCTGCCCCAGCGCCAAGGCGCTTCGACGGTGTACTGGCCGCGGTGCTTGTCGAACAGTTCGTAGACGACCGGCCCGTTGGCCCAAGCTTGGATCTGTTCGGGGAAGAGGGGTTCGTCGTCCCAGACGAGGTGCCATGCCTGGGAGTAGTAGACCAGCTTCTGTAGCTTCATCGCGGTCATCGGCCCGGCCTGGTCGAGTATGTAGGCGGCGACGTCGTGCACAGTCGGCATCTGCGCGGAACCTCCCCCCGGTAGGCGCTTCCGAAGCGGTGCCGTTGGGACAACACGGGATCTACTGTCCATCATTCCCCCGACATGCCACGCGGCACCGCCTGCAACGTAGCAGGCATCGAGCCGCGATGGACGTTGATCAATAACACCTGTGGTGTGGTCTCAGCGGTCCAGCTTTAGCTCCGCCGCTGCGGATCACCGCAGCTCCTGTGCCTACGGCATGCACCGCTGGACCCCGGGCTGAACGAGCGAGCCCCGACTCGCTCGTTCAGTGATGCCGGCTAGGGATGTCTGTGGACTCCACCTGGCCGGCCACGGGTCGGATGCGCGGCCCCATGGATGTGCGCTCAGGCCAGCGGCGCTTGGCGGAGCGTTGACGGGGCATCTACGGCGTGCGGCACGGCGCCGAGGACGGGCTGCCGGGGTACGGAGTGCGGTCGGGCCGCAGATTCCCTGTAGAGGATCTGCAAGCGCTGCTGACCGCAGGCACTCGGCAACTTCTTGTCAGTCTCTGGCACGCCATTCGTCGCCCCCGATGCGTTGATTGGGTTCCGAAGGCTAGCGGTAAGTCGTCCTCTCTTCACCTGAAGGGCCATCGGTTGATGCAGGGCGGTCTCGCGATTGATCAAGTGGTGGGTGGCCGGTGGGGATGCGCCGCCTAGGTCGACAGCATGTTGTCACCTTGCGTGGCGGCGAACCCTCCCATGCGTGCCCCCCCCGGACGTGACTGGCTGCAGCCCTACACCGGGCGCTGACGCCCCGGCGTCAGAGATGTCGCAGCTCGCGGATGTCGCAGCTCGCGTGACCGGCTGCGAGGCCTCTTACTCCGGTCACTCGACGTGAGGCAGTGATCCGCTGGTACTCAGCTCCGCGAGGTCGCGCTCCAGCACTTGGGCGACTTTCGCGCGCAGTTCGTAGGGCAGGGCTGCCACAGTGTTCCAATCACGGCCGACCGACCGCCGCATTTCGAGCTTCTCGAAGGTTCCGGAGCCGACCGGCACGAAAACCTCGTACGTGCCCTTGCGCGGCCCGCGACGCCAGGTTCGGAGCCACACATTGATCGCCCAGTGTCCGGCCCCGACAGCCTTATACACATGGGCTGGAGTTTCCGGTCGGATCGTGTCACTCCCCGCAGGTCGAACCTTCGGCGGTGGCGGCATCACGCACTGTTCGGGGTCGCTGGCCCGGTCGCCTCACTCACCTGACGTCCCGAGGGGCAGTGCCGCGACCGTCGACCAGCGATACACCTGCTCGTCCCGGTTCAGATTGATCAGCTGCGCGGCTGCGATCGTCGTGCGCGCCGTCCTGGGCTCGGCCGCGGCGATCCGCTGACGTAGCGGCTCGGCAGGAGCATCCGCGCCGGAGTAAGCAACCGACACATGAGGAGTCCAAGGACCGACCCGATCTGGTACCCGGCCGTCCCCCCACACGGAACCGATCGCCTCGCGGACCGCGGTCCGCAGCTCGTCGAGCGGCGCCCACGGTGCAACCTGCAGCATCACCGCTTCCCGGTCCGCATCCACCGGGCCGAGCTCCACGTCGAACGGGGCGAGGCAGGCGAGGCGGACACGTGCCGCCTCGACGATCGCGGCCAAGTCCGCATCGGTGACCTCGTCGGTGAACCCGATGCCCTGCATGGTCAGGTGCAGACCCTCGTCGGGCACCGGGTCGAGGCCGGGCAGGTCGAGCGCTGCTCGGTAGTGGCCGGCAAGCTCGGCGACCTCCGGTGCACCGTCAAAGGTGACATGGAACGTGTAGAAGCTGCGGCCGAGCCGCCAGCCAGGACGCCACCACCAGTGATCACGCATCCGGTCCAGGTGGGCGAACGCCTCACGGCGCGCGGCGACATGTTCCTGCTCACGTGTCATGGGCGGCACGCTAGCTCCGGGACAGGGCGAGACGGGGCGCGTTCTGCCAGTCGGCAGCCAACTCGACCAGGTTCCGCATCGACGCGGTAGGCAGGAGCGGGCGGCCCGCATCGAGGAACTGGCCGGTCCTCGTCGCCACGGTGGCGATCGGCCGAGCCGAGGAGATGGTGAGGGCTTGGGCGACGAGTTCGGCGGCCTGCTCCGGCTCACCGGTGGACAGGAACGTCATCGCGATGTCGATCCGGGTGAGGGACCGCGGACCGATCATGCCTGCGGCGTCGAACCGGGCGAGCGCGGAAAACGCGACCTGGCGGGAGCCGTCGACGTCGCCGGCGGACAGTAGCGCGGTGGCCGCACACCCGTCGATCCGGGCCGAGCAGTAGGCATCCAACGCGAGGCAGGGGCTCACAGCGCCGGGTGGGTAGTCGGCGGCGAGTTCCTGTGCCCGGTCGACCGCGGCCCTCACTGTGCGGGTGTCGCCGAGCCTGCCGGCGGCACGTGCCTGCCCTTGGACGAGGAGCCGTGCTTCCTGCGGACCGCCACGGCCGTACTCCAGCCCCGCAACTGCGAGGTTGAGGCTGGAGTGGTAGTCGCCGGCGTAGTACTCGGCGAGTGACTGGGTGGCTCGCACCCAAGCCCGTAGGTTGTCGTCTCCGACCTCGTCAGCGAGCTGGAACGCCTCGTCGCAGTAGGCCCGCGCGGTCGCCATGTCGCCGCGGTCCACAGCCGCCGAGCCAAGCAGGCCGGACAGCCGGGCAGCGACCCCGTACAGGCGGGCGCGTTGGCAAAGCGTCTGCCGTCCGTCGGTGAGCGCTTCGACGTAGGCACGCTGCTTCACTAGCTGCGGCACGAGCACCAGCGGGCCGAGGCGCTCGTACTCGCCGACGACGTCCTCGGTCATCCGTTCCATCTGGTCGAGGGCGGCATCGGTCACGTTGGACAATCCCGTGCGACGCATCCGCTCAAGGATCGTCATCGTCGGTTCGAAACCTGGCTCGCGGTCTCCGTCGGCGTCGCCGGTGGACGGCAGGCCGGGCCGCAGCCCCAGTTCCTCCGGTGTGGAGCGGAAGAGACGCGCGAGAAGATCCGGGTAGGGCGGACGCGGCGCGGCGGTCCCCCGCTCCCAACGAGAGACGAGGTTGCCGTCAGCGCCGACCCGCATCCGCAGCTCGTCATACGCGAGAGCGGCGAGGGCCTCGGCGAGCTGACGCTGATTGAGTCCGGAGGCTTCACGCCGCCGGCGGAGCTCCTGCCCGAAAGACGCCGCCGGCGGAGCTCCTGCCCGAAAGCGTTGCCTCCCATGCCAGCAAAGTAGCTGGGCTGGTGCGGACTGTGAATAGGCCCTCACGTGGTCTAGGTGCTCGCCTAGTCGTTCACGTGTGCGCCTATCCAACGGCCTACGCCGCAGCCGAGTGCCCTGTGCAGGTGAGACGGAACGCTCGATTCGCGCGCCCGTCCAGGGGCCAACGGCCTTCTCCTGGACGTCCGGGAACGCACTGCCTGCCCCACTTCGAGCCAGGAGGCTCCCATGGACGCCAGCACCGCCACTCTGGAGCCGGAGACCAAGCCGGATCCGCGCTCCGTCGCCGCACGCGCGGGCGAGATCTTCGACGCGATCCGGGACCACGACCAGTACGACCGGTTGCGCACCAGCACGCTGAAGTACCCGGACTGCTGGGCCACCTTCACGGGGTATCCGATCATCGCCGAATGGGACCTTGAGGCTGACGGCCCACACCTGTTCACCGAGGCGCTCAAGGTCATGGCCATGAAGGCTGCGGTCTACGAGGAGACCGGCGACGAGCGCCTGGCCGAACTCGACGTGTCCGCGCCCGTCGACGAGATGGTGCACGCGCTGACCGCCCAGTTCACGATCCTCTGCCGGGTGCAGGCCGAGCTGGGACTCGTGTTCATCCACAGCACGGACAACGAGCGGTTCCAGTACGACAAGAACGGCTACACCGACCAGATCTACGCCGCGGCGAACTGGGGTGTGATGCCCCGCAGGTACTGGATCGGCCGGGCCGAGACCGAGCGCCGGCTGAGCGTCCTCTTCGAGCACTACGAGTCCATCGGTATCGAAGAGGGCGGTCGCCGGCACAACTTCACGTTCAGCTACACCACCGGCTAGCCGACCGCGGCCAGCGCAGCCCGCAGCGCGTCCACCACGACCGCCGGCGGGAATCTGCCCGCCGCGGCCTGCTCAGCGGTGGCGAGCACCTGATCGACCTGCCCCGGGTTTGTGTGCCGGACCAGCGCCGTCATCCACGCGGCGAGGCCCTCTGCTCGGTCCGGCAACGGCCCCGGGGCAGGTCCCTCCGACGTATCCGCCGGCCACGACTCCCCGCCGGAGGCGTACCGCCCCGCCGGAAAACCGATCTTCTCCGGGTGAACGCACACCGGCACCCCGGACTTTAGGTCCCGCCGGTAGCCCCGGCTGGTGTCGTACCGGCTGGCCGGGCCCAGCCCGTCCGCGATGTCGAAACGACCCGGGTCGTGCACCTGCCCGGGGCACACCGCACACAGATCATCCTCGTCCCAGGGGGGATCCATGTCGTCGCCATTGGCCGTCACCGGCCCATCATCGCCAGCGGTCGAGCCGGTCGGGGGGCCGGCTCGACGGTCTGTCCTCGCACCTCCACGACCCTTGGTTGTCACCGAGGCGATGGCCATTGCGCGCCGCTGGTGCGCTGGTCATGTCATCGACGGGGCACCCGCGTTCGTGCACGCCGTTCGCGTCGCGCGCACCCTCGGCCATCACATGCCAGACGCTCCACCCGCCCTCGTCGCCGCAGTGCTCCTGCATGACGTCCCGGACTACATGGACCCGCAGCGGGTCGGTGCCGAGGTCAGCGAGCAGTGCGGCAGCGAGACCCTGATCGACCTGTGGCTGATCCATGGCGAGCACATGGCGATGCAGCTGCACCGTTATGACCCGGACGAGGCTGCGCGCCGGCTGGCCCAGCTTCGCCCGGACATCGCAGCCGCCCTCGCAGCGGACAAGGTCGTCAGCATCGCCTACGTGCTTCGCGGCGCCCGGCAGGCTGCGGACGTCCGGGTCTACTGGGCCGAGCGGCGCGCGTTCCTTCTGGCAGTCCCCTACTTCCGTGCGTTCCTGGGTGCGGTGGCGCGGGTGTTGCCCGAGGGCTTGGCGGATGAGCTTGGGGGCTTGGTCTGGGAAGCGCGTCGCGCCGTCGTGCTCGCTGCCCAGACGACGACCGGTTGATCCGTACCGGTCACTGCCGAACACGTTCCGTAACAGCCGCCCTGGCTGGTGTCCACCGCTGATCGCGCAACCGGCCAGCATTTTGATGTTGCCGTAGCCGTCCGGCGGGAGGCGCGTCCGCCGTCACAGGACGACGGCACCCTCGGAGGTCTGGCGCCTGGGCGCGTCCTGCGGGCCGCCATCCGACTGGAGCGGCTCAGTGGGTCGCAGACGGCTGGCCCACTGTCGGATACCCGGAAGGGATGTTCGTGTCTCTGTGGCGGCAGGAGACCGCTTCGTGGCTGTCCCGCAGTTTTTCGCCGGCATCCTGCTCCACGGATCGTAACGTTCTGTGCTCAATCATGGGTCTGAAACCCTGGTCCCCGACCGCCGGTCAGGGTTTGGTGCCTCGCGTGCGCGCACGGGCGCGCAGTGGGCGTACCGAACCGTCCGGAGGGGGTCAGCCGGAAACTCCAGTGGGGTTTCTAGGGTTTCACTCTCTGTTACCGATGGTGGGATGTTGCAAGCTCGTCGGCAAGCCGGACGAGCGTCCGAGTGACGTCCCGCGCGGTCTCCTAGGCGGCTGCCGGCGACACATCGTTCATCACCGCGCGCAGGAAGTCGACGGCCGCGGACACCCGCTGAGACGGGTTGCGGGCTTCGCGGTAGCGCCGCCGGAACACGTCCTGTCGGCGGACGTGTGCGGCGGCGCGGCGGCGCTGTTCCGCGAGTTGGACGCGGGTGGGCCGTCCCACTGTTGAAATACCTCCTGAACTGGCGGAGAGGGGAGCCCCATCACTCCATGTGTTGATCTTGATCGGGCTGGCTAGTTGCTCACCGTCTGCTCGTGTTTTCCTTGACGTACGCCAACAGGTCGAGTGTCCGGTACCGCACCTGTCTACCGATCTTGATGTACTTCGGCCCGCGAGGCGGAGACATCGCCCGCCAGTTCTCCAGTGTCTTCGGCTTGATACACAAGATCTCTGCTACCTGATCCGGGGTCAGCAATGGCTCCACACACGTCCCTGTCTCTCGGTGCCTGCCTTCACCCAGACTTTGATCGTTTACGTGTCTCTCGGTCGGCGAACCGTCGCGGGGCCCACAGGGAGGTACGGGGAGGTCTGCCCGGCTGCCGCCGCGACCGGTGAGCCGCAACCGGCTGCGATCTCAGCGGCAAGAACCGTCACCCACTCAGCGACGGTCAGCGCACCCTTCGACGTCCCGCAGGGGGTGCAGGCGGGGGCGATATTCGCCAGCGCATTCGCCCCGCCTCGGGAGATCGGCACAATGTGATCAAGGTGGTCGGCGGGACGTATGCGGCAATACACGCACATCCCGCCCACCTGTTCGAAGAGACGCTGCCGGCACTCAGGAGACCGGCGGCGGCGCTGGCTCACGACGCCTCCCCGTCCCGCACCACGGCCAAGGGTTTGGTGCGGCGTGAGGCATGCTCAGCGACGATCCGTTTTGCACGGGTCTCACCGATGCCGAGGTCCGCTGCGGTGCGACGTAGCGACTGACCTGTGACCGTGTCACCGAGCCGATCCAGCTTGGTGAAAAGCTCGTCGTCGGTCTGCTTCGTCGACCGCGCCGAAGGCGGCACGGACACGCCGCGGTTGGTGCGCGTCGGCCGCCTCTCGGACTGCTTCGCAGGGCGCTTCGCGGACTGTGCCGCAGGCTCCTCAACCTGACTCGCGGGCTGGCTCGCGTCATGACTCGCCGCATCGAATTCACCCAGGTCAGACCCTGTACGTCGCGGAGCCTCCTCATCGTCCGCCGCAGCCTGCAAAGCGGGATGAGGTGCTGCGGCAGGCAGGTCGACCGGCGTTCCGTGTGGCGCCTCGACAGGCGCCGCGTCACCCACCCATGCGGTATCGACCGGCGGACGCCGCGACGCCTCCATCGCAAGCAGCTCGGCTGTCGCATGGTCCTGTGCACGAGCCACCTGACGGCGCACCGACGCGACGGCAAGCTGCGCACTGGCCGTGGAGATCTGTGCCGCGACCCACTGCGCGTCGGCGGGGGACAACTCCGGGCGGGTGGCCCGTCCGAGCGTCCACCACAGCAGCTTCGCGGTGATGGACACGGAYGCGCCGATGCAGGCGACGGCGACACCGCCGGTCTGCAGCCCTTCCAACCCGATAGCGGCCACAGCGACGGCCAGCAGCGCCCAACCGACCCGGTCAACCACCTTCCGCCGATCCGGCCGGAATCGAACGATGTACGCCATGCCGAGGGTGGCGAACCAGGCAAGGTCGAACACGCCGCCGGCCAAGTAGGCGGTCCACGTGCCGTTGAGCAGGTGCGCGATGCTCACCGTCGACCAGGTGATCGAGACGGCGGTGAGTGCCAGCACCAAGCCGCCGACCGCGCGGAYGGCGAGAGCGTCCCAGTCCCGGGGGAGGACGGGAACGGCGACCTGATGGGTGCGGGTGACCGGTTCGGTGACACCGTCGACCGTGTGGTCTTCGGTGTATTCCCGTTTTTCGATCTTGTACTTCATCGGGGGATCACCGCCTGCTCCGCGGCCTCGCCAATGCGAGCGTCGGCGAGGGCCATAAGCGCCCGGTAGGTGGCACAGGCCCCGGCGAGGAAACCGGCCTCGGACACGCGGCGTAGAACATCTCCCGGTTGGCGGCTGAGGCGGGTGGCGGCCACCAGACGGCCCCGCAGGGCCGTGTGACGCTGCCCGGACGGTGCCCGCATCGAACGGTGTGCGGAGATGGCGGCCGATGCGGCGCCGAGGGTGGCTTCGGTTCCGGCAACCCATCCGGCGGCGTGCGCCCTGCCGAACGGAGAGGCGGCAGCCCCGCCAGCCATCCGGCGGTGATCGGCCAAGTCGCCGATCAGGTTGTGGAAGCGAGCGACCGCGGTCAGCTCCGGCTCGTCGCCGAAGCCAGGAAGATCAGGCAGCGTAACCGGCGTGGACATGGCACCTCCCACAGGTCGGCGGGGCGAGGAGCGGATCAGGGTCGGTGACGACCTCGGGACGCGTGGCCCGCCAGGCAATCGCCAGCCGGTACAACTCGGTGACGGTCACCCCTGCGTCGTTCTTCAGATCCGGGTAGGTGCCCAGCTCGGTGACGAGCAGCTCCACTGATTCGGTGAACAGGTCGGCGAATGCGGCGGCGAGGGCCTCGCGGTAGGCGACGCTCAGGGCCACCGCTCGTGCGGTGGCCACCGAGGTCTCATCGATCAGGCTCATGGGCTGTCGGGGGGTTACTGGCCCCGGTTGGCGGCGTCGAGCCGGGCCTGATCCTCGTCGGACAGGTCCTGACCGTCGGCGGCGAGTTCCCGCAGCTCGGCGATCGTCCACGGACGCGGCTCCATCCGAACCTGGTTGAGCATGGCTGCGGCCTGCTGCAGGGCGTCCAAGCCGGCGGCCTGGCCCGTCGGCGCTGAGTACGGGACCAGGGACAGGATCCGGAACAGGGCATGCAGCAGGCCGGTGATGGCATCGTGAACGGCGGGACCGGTGGCCACGGGGTTGCCCGGAAGCTCACTCGGGCTGTAGCCCCAGGGGCGAAGAGTCGCGATGGACAGCAGGGCTCCCAGCTCGTGCAGTCCGTCGTCGTCCATCCAGCCGGTCAGCTCTGCGAGTTCCCGCAGCTGGCTTTCGTGGCCGGGACTGTAACGCCTGGTTTTGGTTGTGGCGTCCTGGTGCCTGCCGGCCAGTTCGACCAGGTCGGGGTGGGTGGCGAACATGTCGGGCGTGGGGGCCATCAGACGTCGCCCTGCTTGTGGTGCTGGATGTTCAGCATCCGGCGGGCGGCCTCGTCGAGGGCGGTTTCGAGCGGCCAGCCGTCGGCGATCTGCTCGACGAGCCAGTCTGCGAGGATCGCGAACTTCTGGCCGCTACGGGCGTCGAGGTCGACGATGTCGGGATGCGCACAGGCCGGGTGGAACATCGTCGCCGGGGTGACTGCGGCGTTGAAGGCGGTCAAGGGGCCGCGGGCGAGGCTCAGCAGGTCGGGGTGGGTGGCGAACATATCGGGCTGGCTGCCGCTGCTGCCGGGGATCATGTTCTTGATCTGGCGGCCCATGTGGCCGTCTTGGTCCAGCTCGGCGAGCTGCTCGGTGGTCGGCTCGGGCTCGGGCATGCTTGTAGGCACGGCGAACACGCCTTTCGTGGTTGGGAGTGTGTGTCGTCGAGGTCCCGTTCCGGTGTTGCGAGCACCGGGCGGGGCCGCTTGTTTCTCGGCCCTAGGTGGCGGCCGGGTCTGGGATGCGGCGGCGGATCGCGGTCACGACGGCTGCTGGGTAGCGGCGGTGGCCGGATGGCAGCCTGACCACCTCGATGTCACCGTCATTGGCCCATCGGCGCAGCGTGCTGGGGCTGATCCTTAGTTCCCGCTGCACTTCTGCCGGGGTCATCAGCTCCGTGTCGTCGTCGATCGGCGCGGCCGGGGGATCCGGCAACTGTGGCTCCTTCGGCTGATCTGGTTGATCTGACATGAGGATCATACGGCGACTTGCCTAGACATGTCTAGGGGAGTTTTGGGATGTGTCGCCGGGCCTTGTAAAGACAGGTAGGACAGCGATCCGGTAGCGTTCATTTCCATGGCAGGCGATTCGCTCGGACGAGCCCTCTACCTGCGCATCGCCGACGACCTGCGCAGGAAGATCACCTCCGGTGATCTAGCTCCCGACCAGCGAATCGGCTCCGAGAAGTCCTTGGCCGCTGATTGGTCGACCACTCGCCAGACGATCCGCGAGGCACTCGACGTCCTCGTCGCCGAAGGCCTGATCGTCAGGCGCCACGGACAAGGATCGTTCGTGAGGCGACGCCCACCCGTCGCGGTCCGTTGGTCTACCCGCTACAGGCGGCCCACCGCGGGCGAGTCGTCACCGTTCGCGCAAGACGCCCGGAACGGCGGTGCCGAGCCGGACTGGACGTGGGAAACGCAGCGCGTCCGCGCAGACGAGAAGATCGCGAAGCGGCTCGGCATCGCGGCCGGGGAGTACGTAATGCGAACGGCCTACGTCTTCCGCGCCAACGGCCAGCCCACTCAGTCGTCGACAAGCTGGGAGCCATTCGCGCTCGTCGGCGGCACCCCGATCGAGGAGCCCGAAGGCGTAGACGGCCCATCGGGTGTGATCGCCCGCATGGACACGATCGGCGTGCACGTGGATCGCGTCACCGAGGTCCCGCGGCCACGACCGCCTACCGAGGCCGAACAGCGCCTACTCGACATACCGGCTGGGATCTGGGTTACGGAGATCGAGCGCACCCACTGGGCGGGCGACCGAGCGGTGGAGACAGCTGACATCGTGATCCCCACCGACCGGTACGTGCTCGCCTATGAAATCGCCGTGTCCTGAGTCGACGCGCCCACCCGGAGCTGTGCAGGCCCTCTCGGCGTTCTAAGCATCCGGTGATGGTGAGTCGCTGAACGTCTCAAGCGCCCATATTGTGTGCACGTGGCGCCGGGTCGGCTCTCGGACGCGCCGCTGCTCTGCCTCGGCTGGGACGTAGATTCGCCAGGCGACCGCACAAATAGCGTCAGCCAAACGGCGACCTGCCGCACCCTCGACGCCGGAATAGCCGACCTCCTGGTCGAGAACACTCCACATGGCCGGCTGTTCACCGTCGAAGAACATCAAACAGTACGAAGCTAGGTCGCGGGCGTCTCCGGCGCTAGCCTCGTCGGTCGACAGGCGGTGGATATACCAAGCCAGCTTGCCCACGATGTACGCCGGATCGTTGTCCATCCAACGCGCGTTTGACGCAGCTGTCCAGAAGTCGCCGTTCGTCTTCAGATACGGTGCGGGGAGGAGGTCGAGGAGGTCTAGGAGAAGGTCGATGTCCGACCGGTCTGCTGGAAGTTCCATAAGGCGTGCCTCACCATGCCCTGTTCAGATACTGTTCCAGCTGGTCGGCCAGATGAGCCATCTCCTCCGCAATCACCACTGCTCGACTTCGTGCGTCAAGGTCGCTATGTTTTCCGGTGGCGACGTATCCCTCGTAGACTCTGCCCGCGGCTTCGACGGCGATCTGTCGGTTGCGGGCTTGCGTCTCGGGCAAGGTCATACCGCGATGGTGAGGGGCTCCGTGTTCCCTGTACTGGGATCGACTGAAGCGGTCCGGAAGTGGGATCATCCGGTGTAGCCTGGAGGCTTTCCGGCGTTCTTGTTTGCTTTGGCGAAGTCGTGCCAGTCTGCACCTGCAGCAACGCATGGCGGTATGGTCCGGCTTGTCTAGATCCTCGGGCTGGGAGCGACGATGAGTAGCGCAAGACGGACCTATATTCACCGCACACCCCTGTCGATCAGCGCTGCGACTGGGTGGCGGGCAATCTACATTCAGGAACCCGACCAGGATGTGCTGTGGATCGACGAGGCGCTCTTGGCCTGGGGCGTCTTCCACCATGAAGAGCGCCCTGTGGCCGGAACTACCGGCCCCACGGTTGACCAGGGGAACCACATCGAAGGCGTCGTGCACACCGGAACGGATCTCGGGTCGTTCCCTGACTCGGCCGAGGAGATCGGCAACTTCTGGCACTATCGTCGGATCGATGATCCCGACCCGACACGGGAGGAGGCCAAGGCAGAGCAGGCACGTCGCCAGCGGCGGTAGCCGGCTGGCCGCCTACTCTGCTTTCGGCTTCCGCGGGCCGGTGACGCGACGCCGGGTCTGGGCGGCCTCCAGTTCTCTGYCGATCTTCGCGACGGTGGCGTGGTCGCAGACGAGCCACGCCTCGACAGCTTCGATCGGGATGAAGACGCGAGCGGACTTCCCCGGGCTTCGTTTGACCCCAGGAAGATCGCCGGATCGCCATCTGTCGCCGATCGTCTGGTAGTGCATGTTGCTCATCTCGGCGACCTCGCGGAGCGACATCCATCGGCGAGAGGTGAACACGGCCATGTCTCATCGTGGACATGGCCGTTTCATGCCGTGCCCAGCCATCGCCGGGGACCACGCTCAGACCATCGAGGCAAATCGGGCGAAGCGGTCAGTATGTCACGGGGACCGCGAAGCTTCACGCGAGATCGGCTTTCGTCGGCAACTTGAGGTCAACTACCTTGCGTGGTTAATTTTGGTGCTTTCGGTAGCGTCACGCACTCGTCGATGTGTGTTGCCTGCGGGCAGACACCGATGGCCCGCCTCATTGGCGAGATCCCGGAGGACTGCCCATGCCTGGAGAGCCGTGCGACTGCGTGTATCCATTGCGGCGCCGCGACCTTCGCCGATCTTGGGAGCGGGAGCGGGAGCGAGCCAGAGAAGTCGTGCGCGCGATGCGAGAGTGAGGCCACAGTTCGCCGGCAGATCGTTGACGCCTCCACACTCGGGCTCGTCTTCGAGGACGAACTGCTGTGCGGCTACCACGAGGACRAGGCAAAGGCGCATGAGGACGAAGACATCGAAGATGAGCCTCGTCCTGGTGGCTTCAAAGTGACGGTCAAGTACATCGATGTCGATGAGGAGTCAGAGCACCCCTATGGGATGCTGAGGCTCGGTGAGCATGGACCGCATTTGCGTGGTCTGGGCGGTGGCCTGACCGAACCCCCGCTGTAGCGCGCTCGACGCGCCACCAGTCTCACCTCGCGTTGGGCCGTATTGCTCAGGCTGCCGCTGCGGCTACCTCGACGGCAGGTGTGAAGGTGACCTTCAGTGTGGCCGCGACCGGTCGCATCGGAACCTCGCCGAGACCGGCGCGGGCGTAGTCGGCGCGGATCCGGTCAAGGTCGGGGGTCTGCCGGGCGGACTCGACACGCTCGACGATCGCGCGGCCGTACACGCCGGCTGGGATGCGGTCGAGGAGCTTGCGGGCCTTGCGCTTGGCCCGGTCTGCGGCGCGGGCGTCGTCGGCGGCCTGGTCGTAGTCGCCGGCAGTGGCCTCGATGACCTCGACCGGCGGCAGGTTGTCGATGGTGAGCATCGGCACGACCGGGGCGGCCTCGACGGTCGGGGTGGGCGCTGGGGTGCGGCAGTCGCACTCGGCGATCGGCAGGCCGGGGAAGCCGACGTTGGCCTCACAGCCGAAGGAGCTGTGCTGATCGGGTCCGTGGTCACAGCAGGCGGGCGCGGGCGGTGCCGAGATGACCGGCGCCAAGGCAACCTGTCCGGTGGTGGCAGCGTCCAGGCGTTCAAGGATGCGGACGGCGGTGGCTACGGCGACCCGGTGGGCGGCCTGGGTGAGCCGCTGGCGGACGGTGGTGCGGGATACGCGGTAGAACAGCATCGCGGGTCTCCTGTGTTGGCAGGTGGTCCGTAGGCCCCGGCTGGGAGGTAGGAGTCCCGGTTCGGGGCCACTTAGGTTGTGCAGTGCACAACCTACAGGGGAGTTGTGTACTGCACAAGTACGATGTCCGCATGGGAGACGTGCCGCAGCTCTGGACCACCAAGGACATCGGCGCCCGGCTCGGCATCAGCCGGGAGCGGGCCCGCCAGCTGAGTCACGACGAGGCGTTCCCCGCCCCGATCGGCCGGGTCGGGCACATCCGCATGTGGTCCGCAGACGACATCGAGCGGTGGGCCGGCGAGAACAGGCCAGACAAGGCGGAGTAGGTCGCAACCCGAAATCCGCAAAAGCCTGCAAAACCCGCGAAGATCCAGTTGTAAAACCGCAGTTCAGAGCTGGTACTGCGGGGATTGCGGGGTTTGCGGTATTAGATTCCGACTGAGTGGCGAGGCGGTGCCTCGACGAAGCCGTCCAGACACCCGCTAGGCCAGAGCCCCTCGACCGGCCGGGTCGTCCTGTCAGCCGGGTAGTCATGGGCATGCCGACCGCCGGTCACACCTGGTTCCTGAAGCAGCGCCCCGGCTGCGGCGTGGTCGTTGGCTGGCGAGGAAGGGCACGTCGGCCCCGACGCGGCGGCCCGCTACCCTGACCCCCTCACACGGGGGGACACATGCGGACACACACCGTCTTTGGCGCGCTCGCGATCGCCGCGCTCACGCTCACCGCAGGATGCGRCACCACGCCCGAATCAGCCGTCACGGCACCCACCACACCAGCCCTCACCCCGTACCAGCGCGCCTATCCCGTCATCTGTCAGGGCGCCACCCCAACCACCCCGCCCACCGATGCGCCGACCCTCGACCCCCGACCCGAATACGTCCGCTTCTCCTGGCGGCAAGGCTTCTGCCGCGGCCAAGAAGGCGTCGACCTCCTCGATGGCGCTACCTACAGCACCCTCCACGACAAAGCCGTGGCTGCGGCACGCGAAGGCGACGCCGCCCGCCAGGCACTCACTGCCACCCCGCCACGCTGCGCCGACGTCATCGGCACCCCGGTAGAGGACTTCTGCCCCTAAGTAGGTCCGCGGTACGACGACCGGCCGCCGTCACGGACTGTCACCCCGTCGCGGGATGGCCCGGTGCGGGTACCGGTGCGGACATGGTGCGGACACCGGGCTCACTTTCGGCCATCCGACGGCCCTCGTCCGCACCCGTCCGAGGCTCAAAACCCCTTATGTTTCAGGGGATTCCGCCTACTCGCACTCTCGCTCACCCGGTGGCCGGTGGGGTTCGATTCCCGCCACCTCCACCACGATGCGTAACAATGCCCTGACCTGGGTAAATAGGTAAGAGCTATGAGATTTGACGTTTGATCGAGTAGTAGATACCCAGGTCGGGGCGTTGATCGGTTGGTTCGACTCCTTGGAAGTCGCCGGAGGTTCCGACTGCGGAGCGTAGTGGTGTGGCGATTTCGTCGCAGTATCGATCCGTGTCGCAGTATCGATCCGTACAGGTCCGTGGGCAATTTTGTGATCATGCTGGCGGATCGGTGGCGCGCGCGGGGGAGCTTTTCCGGGCCGCGTGCGGGCGCGCGGAGTGAGGCTGATGGCCTGTTGATCCATCTAGGTCCTCGTGACCTCGCGGCCGAGTAGGGGCAGCTGGCCTGATCGCCGTCGTTCCCCGCTGGAGGGATCTCCGATCGGCTTGGCCTCCGCGTAGCCGATGCTGGTGACCGGCGCTGTGATGGCGTTTCTGGTCTCTTGCCTGCTGTCCGCTGTGTCCGCGCCGCAGGTCTGGCTGCTGGGGGTCTCGTTTGTGCTGGCCGGCGTCGGGATCGGGATCGGGTGCGCGGAGACCGCGGAGGTCGCCGCGTCCGCTCCGGAGAAGATCCGCAGGTCGGCGTTCGGGCCGCGCCACCATGCAGGCGGTCGGGAACATCGACACCAGTGGCGTCGCCGGGCTCCTGTACACGGTGGCCTCACCGGTGTTCGGGTTCGGCTACCTCGCGGCCTGGATGGCGCTCGCGCTCGTGGTGCTTCTGCGGGCGACGCGGAAAACCCCCAGCGGGTAGCCGGTGCGCACCCGCCGGCCACACATCCTTCCGCGCCGTAGCCGGCGTTACTTGGACGGGACGGGATGGCGTGCCGGGGTGCAACCGGATGCTTTCACACGTTGCTGACCAGCCCGAGAAGGATCGCGGTCGGCTCGTCCTCAGCGTTGCTGGCGTTCGGAACGGACGCAGGGTCCGTCGGCCTGCATGGCATCGAAGACTTCGCCTCGTCCCGAACGGTCCCCACTCCACCTACATAGCCATCAACATCGAGAGTGTCCGATCAACAGCTTCATTGCGTTCTCTAGGGGAGTGCCAGCAGCGGGGTTCAACATTTGCTGTTGGTGAATGTGAGTGTGGTGACGAGCCAGGTGTTTTCGTGGCGGGTCAGCGCGGCGGTGATGCACTGCTGGGACGGGGTGTTGGGTATGGGCCGTCGGGTCTGGCGGTCTTCCAGGGGCCAGAGGGTCCAGTCCTGGCTGTCGGTGACCTGGCCGGCGTCGTTGCTTCTGTTGGTGACCTGTGGGTGGGACGCGTAGCCGGGTTTGATCGTGCGTATATATCCACTGTTGGTGTAGCCGCGAATAACTGCTTGTGCCCATTTGAGGGCTTGTCCGTCGGCGTGGCGGGTCATGAGTGGGTAGTCCGGTTCGCCGCGGCTCTGGGCGTCGGTGAAGGCGGCCCAGAACTGGAGGTAGGTGTCGTTGATTGGGTCGCCGGTGGAGTGGATCGTCAGGGAAGGGCCTGGGGAGGTATGCGGCGTCGTCGGCTCGGTGGTGGGCGGGTGTGGGGAGCAGCCGGTGAGGAGCAGGCTGCTGACCAGTAGTGATCCCCAGGTCAACCGACCGGCGGTTCGAATGCGGGGTGTGTTCCGGCGCGGAGCCGGCACCGCCGCGGATGCGTGGGGGTGCCGGCGTCGGCTGACGGCGGTGGCGTGCTGTGCGGCTCGGTCGTTCATGGCGGGTGGGGTCAGGAGGGGGTGGGGAGGAGTTCATCGATGAGCTTTTGGACACGGCTGTGGATCTCGTCGCGGATGGGGCGGACGGCGTCGATGCCCTGGCCGGCTGGGTCGTCGAGTTTCCAGTCCTCGTAGCGGGTGCCGGGGAAGACGGGGCAGGCGTCGCCGCAGCCCATGGTGATGACGACGTCGGAGGCTTCGACGGCGTCGATGGTGAGGATCTTCGGGGTCTCGTGGGTGATGTCGATGCCGACTTCGGCCATGGCGGCGACCGCGGTGGGGTTGATCTGGTCGGCGGGAGCGGAGCCGGCGGAGCGGACTTCGATGCGGCCGGCGGCGAGGTGGGTGAGCCAGCCGGCGGCCATCTGGGAGCGGCCGGCGTTGTGGACGCAGACGAATAGCACGGACGGCTTCGTGGTCATGAAAGGGCGATCTTTCGTGAGGAGGATGCCCCAGGGAATGGGGGGCCGGTGACGCCGCGGATGGGGCCGGAGGATGACGCGTTCGGCGCCGACAGCTGGCAGGACGCCGAGTATGCGCGGCCTGCCGTGCCCGCTGGTGACCGTGGCGGGGCAGGGCGCTCGGGATGWCGGTGCCGGGTGCTGGGGGGATGTCAGAGAGCGGCGGTGGGTGTGCTGCTCCTGTGTTCGCGGGTCCAGGTCTGGGCGGCGATCTGAACGGCGTCCCAGGGGGAGCCCAGGGGTGGTGTGTAGGCGAGGTCGAGGTCGTTGAGGGCGTCGATGGTCATGTGGTGGTGGATCGCGGTGGCGTAGGTGTCGACCCGTTTCGCGATCTCGCTGCCGCGGCGGCCGACAAGCTGCGCACCGAGGAGCTGCCCGGTGGTCGTCGACCCGGTGAGACGGATCGTGAGGGGCTGGGCGCCTGGGTAGTACGCCTTGTGGTCGTCGGCACGGGTCTGGCTGGTCGCGGGCTGGTAGCCGGCGGCGACGGCTTCGTGGTCACGCAGACCGGTGCGGGCGGCGATGGCGTCGAAGACCTTCACGACCTGGGTGCCGAGGCTGCCGGTGAAGGCCCGCCGGTGGCCGAGGGCGTTCTCGCCGGCGACGCGGCCTTGTTTGTGGGCGGTGGTGCCCAGTGGCAGCCAGGTGGTGCCGAGCAGCCGGTGGTGGGTCCGCACGCAGTCGCCCGCGGCGTAGATGTCGGGCAGGCCGGTTTCCATCTGTTCGGTGACGATGATCGCGCCGCGTGGGTCGAGGGTGGCTCCGGCGGTGGCGGCCAGGCGGCTGTCGGGGCGGACACCGGTGACGACGAGGACGAGGTCGGCGTGGCGGATGGTGGGGGTGGTGGTGCCGTCGGGGCTGGTGGTGGCCGCGTCGACGCGGAGCCGACCCGGCGCGCCGGGTTCGGCGCGGGTGAGGGACCGCACGGTGGTCCGGGCCAGGACAGTGACGCCGTGGTGGGTGAGTTCGTCGGTGACGAGCGCACCCAGCTGCGGGTCCAGGGTGGGCAGGACCTGCGGAGCCATCTCGATCTGGGTGACCGCGAGCCCGCGGGTGGTGAGGGCTTCCGCCATTTCCAGGCCGATGTACCCGGCGCCGATGACGATCGCGGTCGCGGGCTGGTCATCGACGAGACCCCGCATGATCGCGTGGGTGTCGGCCATGGAGCGCAGCAGGTGCACCCCGTCCGCCGGGCCTAACCCGGTGCCGGTGGTGGGGGTGAGCAGGTCACCGGGGTCGGCGAGCCCGGCGATGGGCGGGACGGCCGGCAAGGCCCCCGTCCCGATGACCAGCTTGTCGTAGGGGATCTGTTCCTCGCCGCCGTCGGGGCGGCGGACGGTGAGCCGGTGGCCGGGTACGTCGATGCCGGTGGCCAGGGTGTTCGTCCGTAGCCGCATGCCGGTGGCTTCCAGGTCGGCGTGGGTGCGGTGGGCCAGGTGGGTCCAGTGACCGACCTCGCCGGACAGGTAGTAGGGGATCCCGCAGATCGAGAAGTTGGGGTAGTCGTCTGCGACGATCACGGTGACGTCGGCGGACGGGTCGAGTTCACGGGCGCGCAGTGCCGCGGAGATCCCCGCGTCACTGCCCCCGATCGCGACCAGATGCACGGCAGACAGGTCCTTTCACAGCGGTGAGGCATGTGAGGTCAGGCGCGAGCGGCAGGAAGGAAGCCGGCGGGCACCTCGTCCACCGCGTCGGCGGTGAACGTCGTGTCGTCGTAGGCCGGCCGCGAGAGGGTCGCCGGCAGGGCGCCCGGCCGGTCGACGGGTCAAAGGCTCCGAACAGGCCCGGCGCGGTGGGCTGCTGGTGCCGGTCAGGAAACCCCTCGGGTCGCGTGTGGCGCGGCGCTGTTCGCCGTCGCCTCGGAGCCCGCGGGGGGTAGCAGCATCTGCGCGGCCTGGGCGCGGGCCGCCGCGGTGGGTGGGTAGAACAGCCGGACCAGTCCGAAACCGACCACCCCGCCGACGGCCTGCGCGGCGATGAACGCTGGGCCGGAGGCGGGGGCGATCCCGGCGAAACTGTCGGAGAACATCCGCCCGACGGTGATCGCCGGGTTCGCGAAGCTGGTGGAGCTGGTGAACCAGTACGCCGCCCCGATATAGGCACCGACCGCCGCCGGGGCCCGTTCGGCCCGATCCGACCGGGCCAGCGAGAAGATCAGCAGGACCAGGCCGGCGGTCGCGACGATCTCGGCGAGCAGATGTGCCCCCGAGGCCCGATGGTGCGTGGAGATCGACACCGCCGACTGGTCGAACATCAGGTTCGCCAGCACCGCCCCCGCCACACAGCCGGCGACCTGGGCGGGCAGGTAGGCGGCGGCGTCCCGCCACGACAACCCCCCGAACGCCGCGTCGACGAAGCTGACTACCGGGTTGAAGTGCGCCCCGGATACCGGCCCGACCATCAGGATGACCGCGAACAGGCCTGCCGCGGTCGCCGCCGCGTTCTCGACCAACTGCAGCCCCACCTGCCCGGGACTCAACGTGGTCGCCGCGATTCCGGAACCGATGACCAGGGCGGCGAGCAGCATGCTGCCCACCGCCTCGGCCACCAGACGCCGCCCCAGCGGAGGCCGGCTGTCCGGCCTGTCGGCATCTCCCACCGCGGTCAGCCGGCCGCAGCCGGCGCCGGCTCGACACCCATGACGCCGCTGGTGTCCGTGGCCGGGCCGCAGTCCACCCCCGGACCGCAGGCACACGCCGACCCCGGCCCGCCGTCGGGCTGCACCGTCCGCAGCATCGGCACCGACCCGTCGACCACATCGGACAGCACCGTGTACACCTCCCACGGCGCGCCGTCCGGGTCATYGACCCACACCTTGTCCTGAACCGCGTAGCAGCAGGCCGTGTTCTCCTCGACTGCGGTCGCGAGCCCGTCACCCGCCAGCCGGGTCGCCGCGGCGGTCACCTCGTCGGTGGACTCGACCTCCACCCCGAGATGGTTCAACGCCCCCGCCACCCCGGCGCCACGGGCCTGCGGGTTCTCGATCAGCACCAGCTTCAACGGCGGCACGTCCACGGCGAAGTTCGCGTACCCCGGCCGGCGCTTCGCCGGCTCCACCCCGAACAGCTTCGTGTAGAACACCACCGCCGCGTCCACATCGGACACGTTCAACGCCAGCTGCACCCGCGCCATCACCCTCACCCCTCACACATCGACATGCGTCTATGTCCTGGCGGGAGCGAGCATGCCCGCAGACATAGACCGCTGTCAATACCGGATGGCATGCTGGCCCCCATGGCCACGTCCTCCGCATCCGCCCGGCCGACTACCAGCGCCGCCCTGGACATCCCTGACGACCTCGGCGGTGCGATCGCGGCCTGCTGCACCCCGCTGGCCGCAGCGCCCCTCTCGGCGGCCGATGCCGACCGGCTCGCCGCCGTTCTGAAGGCGATCGCCGTCCCGACTCGGCTGCGCCTCCTGTCGATGATCTACGCTCGCGAGGGTGGCGAGGCCTGCGTCTGCGAGCTCACCGAACCCCTCGGGCTGACCCAGCCCACCGTCAGCCACCACCTGAAAGTCCTCGTCGACGCCGGCCTGATCACCCGCGACAAACGCGGCGTCTGGGCCTACTTCCGGCCCGTCCCGGGTGCCATGAACAGCCTCGCCGCTGTCTTCGGCCCCGCGCGGTAAGGGCGAGATCCGACCCCTCGACGTTGCGGGGATCGTGAGACTGTTGCATGGGCGGCGTCTTCGATCGCGCCGCAGGGCGGGGTCCGGTGAGGTTTCCGTACCGCCGTCCCTGAACTCACATCAGGTGACCCAAGATTCCGAGTCGGATGGGTCAACTGAGACCAGTCGAGTGTTCCGATCAGGGGCCTGCGCACGAGGATCTGACGTTGATCGATCCTGTTGGTGCGGCCGTTGGCCAGTCTGACGTCTTGGGCGCAGAAAGCCGTTCCGTTGATCGTCGTGCTCGCGAGACTGTTAGATTGTTTGATCTGGAATCTCGCCTCGTAGGCCAGTCATCCCGCGCACAGCTGATCCACTGGATCTCCATGTCATCCAGGATCAATCGGACCGTTCCAGTGTACGACCCCTCACCTCATCTCAGGTTCCGATCCGTTGCGTGTGTCAGCGGTTCTTCGGCGCGCTTTCCTTATGGGGGCGTTCATTCTGTGGCAATGTTCTGCGTTTTTAAGAAAGGGTTCACGCGGGTGAGGCGCCGACCAGGGAACGGTGCGCCGACGGCGTCGATGATCAGGTTGGAGGTCTGTTGGGCGCCCTGTACTGCGATGTACTCGGCGGTCATGAATCCGGTGGTCTCGTGGTGCGTGGTGTACCAGCGGACTGTGCGGGTGGGGTCGGGTGCGCTGCGCGGGCGAGGACCCCGGGGGCGTGGCTGTGCCCCACACCAGAAGCAGGCTGGCCATCTCGGATCTGAGGCACGCGGGCAGTACGGCGAATCCGGCGACCATCGCTGCTGCCCAGACGAGGTCGTTGAGGAGGGCGGCCGTGGGGCGGCCTTCGGTGAAGAGGGTGTAACGCCAGGAGTCTTGGAGAAGCAGCGCGGGCATCACGATGCCCATGGCCGCGAGGCTGACGCCCAGAGTGCCGGTACTCACCGCAGTACTGGCAAGGAGCATTGTCCCGGCAGCGGCGCCGATGGTGAGCGCCGTGCCGCTGGAGGCCCTGGCTGCCGAGCGAAAGTCGTCAGGGGTGGCGGTCACGTAAGTGGATGCCGAGTGGTGCGGTCGAGGTGAGGAGGGAGAGGCCTACGACCAGGGCGAAGATCGTGTAGGAGGTGGCGAACGCGCCGAACTCGGCGGCGCTGCGCGCCGTGCGGTTGACGATGTTGACCGCGGCGTTCGTTCCGCGGATGCGACTTGGTCAACGACTGTCCACAGAGCCTTCGTCGTGCCGCCGCAGCGTCGGGAGGGCGTGGTAGCACGGGCAGGCCGTGTTGTTGTCGCCCGCCGTCGCGTTCTGTAGGCGGCTCCCGCCGCCATAGGTGGGTGACCAGGTGGGTGCTGTGGGGCGTCGCGGATGGCCCCGCTGCCTGCGGGCAGCTCGCTGGTGCTGGTGTCCGCGGCGTCGCGCGGGGAGTCCCCGTCTCCTGGCCGGATCCTAAGCGGGGTTTGCCCACGGCGTGGTCAGGCGCTGTGTGGCTGCGAGCGGGGGGACGGCTGGTTCAGGAGGGCGTACCCCACCCGGTGGGATCGCGTCACAAGGACAACTCTACCCTTACGTTAGTGTCGAGTTCGGGGGTGTATGCGGACTGGAGGGAATCGTCAGCCGTTCGCCGCACACGGATCGACACGCAAGTGGGAGGCAGCGGTCTGTCGATGAGGGAGGTACGCGGTGACTGTTGAGGCGCGTCTGGTGGGAGTCTTCCGTGCGGTCTTCGGGAACGATGACCTGGTT
The DNA here is from genome assembly GCF_001983215.1 of Frankia sp. CcI49. Classification (NCBI taxonomy): domain Bacteria; kingdom Bacillati; phylum Actinomycetota; class Actinomycetes; order Frankiales; family Frankiaceae; genus Frankia; species Frankia sp. CcI49. The sequence continues at coordinate 58,349 of NZ_MOWP01000032.1, read as the reverse complement.
GTCCGGGACTCCACGACGKCGGAGGAGGTCCCTGGCTGGGACTCGCTCGCTCACATCAACCTCATGTTCTCGATCGAGAACGAGTTCGGTGTGCGGTTCACGGACGATCAGCTGACGAGCTTCGCGAACGTTGGTGAACTGCGACGTTTCCTGGAGTCCCGGGTGCATGCCGCATGACGGCGCGCCCCCGGCCTGACCGCCCAGACATCCAGCCGGGTCCGCAGGGAGACGGGCCCGAGGCAGCGGACCGCACCGGTGGGGCGGCGAGTACCGCTAGTCTGGCAACGCTCCTCCGGGAGGACCGTAAACGCCACTACGGGTCGATAGCGCATCCGGGTTTCCATGTCCTGCTGGTCTACCGGCTCACCCGCTGGTCGACGGCGACGGCAGGCCCGGCCGCCCGCGCCGTCGGGTTGCTGTGTAAGACGGTGAACAACCTCGTCATCCGCAACCTCTACGGGGCCGAGGTGTCCGCGCAGGCCGTGATCGGCCGACGCGTCCTCATTGGACATCACCAGGCTGTGCAGATACCGCCGTTCAGCGTGATCGGCGACGACTGTCTCCTGCGGCACAACGTCACGATCGGCCTCGCCAGATCGGCCGCGCCTCGCACCACCGTTCCCCACATCGGGCGCGGTGTGGAGATCGGATCCGCAGCGAGCCTGCTGGGCCCGATCACCGTCGGCGACCGGGCGAAAATCGGACCCAGCGCGCTCGTCACGGTCGACCTTCCCGCCGACTCGACCGCGTTCGCGCAGCCCGCCCGCGTCATGCGCCCATGCCAGCCGGCCACCGCACCCGAGCCACGCTCCGACCGCGACAGCCGACCGCACGCCAGCCGCCTCGACGACGGACAGGAATCATGACGGCACCGACGGCTCCCTCGCCTGACGAAGTCGTCCAGGCTTCGCTGGGACGCGCCCGCGTCCTGACGGACGCCGGGGATGCCACGGGGGCGCTGCGCGAGCTCTTCCGCATGATCGACGCGGACAGCACCTTCACCACCTGGCTGGCGGCAGCGGGTGTGGCCCGGCGCTGCCTTGCATCCGCCGAACTGCCTCGCTCCGCCCGCGTCGCCGTGCTGGGCAGCTACACGACCGCGCAATTCAGCGGCCTGCTCCCCCTGGCAGCCGCGCGCGCGGGCATCGCGGTCGCGGTCTACGAGGCCGGCTACGACCAGTACCAGCGCGAGATCCTTGATTCCGACAGCGGCCTGTACCGGTTCCGCCCTGACCTTGTCGTGCTGGCGGTTCACGACGGCGCAGTGTCCCTGCCCACCTGGCCGGGGGACCTGGCCGACGCGGAGGCCGCGGTCGACGCGGAGGTGGCACGTTTCCGCGGCATGTGGGACACGGTGACGTCGCGGTGCCACGCACGGATCGTCCAACACACCATCGCGATACCGGCCGAGGTGGCTCTCGGGCATCTGGCTGCCCGGCTCCCCACCTCGCGGCTGACGATGCTGCGCAGGTTCAACGCCGCACTGAGCCAGGCAGCCGGTGACACAGTGGCCGTCGTCGACTGCGAACGCCTCGCCGCCGCGGTCGGCACCGACACCTGGTTCGATGCCCGCTACTGGCACCGCGCCAAGCAGGCGGTCTCCCTGAGCTGCATCCCCCTGCTTGCGCGCCACACCGCTGCGGTGATCGCAGGGACGCTCGGCCGCAGCCGTAAGTGTCTGGTCCTCGACCTGGACAACACCCTGTGGGGCGGGCTCCTCGGAGAGGACGGCCTCACCGGCATCGCGCTCGGCGCCGGACCGACCGGGGAGGCCTTCACCGCCTTCCAGAACTACGTCCTGGAGCTGAAAGAACGTGGGGTGATCCTCGCGGTCTGTTCCAAGAACAACCGCTCCGACGTCCTGGAGGCGTTCACCCGCCACCCTGACATGCGGCTGCGCGTCGAGGACATCGCCGTCCTGTCGGTGGGATGGGACGACAAGGCACACCAGATCCGGGCGATCGCCGACACCCTGGCGATCGGGCTTGACGCTCTCGTCTTCGTCGATGACAACTCCGCCGAGCGTGCCCTTGTCCGGCAGGCGCTGCCCGAGGTGGACGTCGTGGACCTTCCCGAGGACCCGCACGACTACGTCCGGACCCTGGCGTCCTACCCCTACTTCGAGACCAGGGCGATTACTGCTGCCGACCGGGAACGAACCGCCCAGTACCAGGCCCGCGCACGGGCCGCCGACCTCCGTCGCGACGCCGGCGACGACCTGTCCGCGTTCCTACGCGACCTTGACATGACCGCGACCGTCGTGTCGGTCGACGAGCTCACCCTCCCGCGGGTCACCCAACTGATCAACAAGACCAATCAGTTCAACGTCACCACGCGCCGCCGGGGTGAGGCGGAGGTTCGGGCCCTCGCCGCTGATCCCGACGTCCTCGCCCTCTGCGTCCGGCTTGCCGATCGCTTCGGTGACCATGGCCTGGTCGGGGTGCTCATCGCCCGTATCAGCGGACCTGTCCTCGACATCGACACCTGGCTGCTCAGCTGCCGCGTCATCGGACGCACCCTCGAAGACGAGATGCTGGGCCTTCTGATCGAGACCGGCCGCCGGCGGGGCGCCCACATCCTGCGTGGCACCTATCATCCCTCGCCGAAGAACGGTCATGTCGCAGACCTCTACCCGCGGCTCGGCTTCGAACGATCCGGTGACAACGACGCACCGACCACCACCTGACACCTCGCTCTTGACCAGGCGAAACCACCCCCGGGCTTCATCCGGATCGCTCGAACGCCCTGAAAAGGCACAGATCGTCCGCCGGAAACACCCACATCTGACCACTCGACCGTCACAGCGCCTTCGCCCCAGCCAGTCGTCATCGGAAGGCGGCGGTCAGAGCGGGCCGTCGTCGCTGCACGGCGAGGGAAACGTGCCGACCTGATGACATCTACACCACCAGCCGCCGAGAACCTCGCGACGCATCGTCTCCACGGCCGCGCGGCGCTCGTGACCGGCGCTTCCCACGGAATCGGTCGCGCGACAGCACTGCTTCTCGCGCTGGAAGGCGCCGTGGTGGTCGCGACCGGACGCGACGAGCGGGCCCTGGCCTCCCTGGCCACTGAGGCCCGGCGCGGTGGGGGCGTCGTGCACCCCCATCGTGCTGATCTCACCGACGGTGACGAACGTGCTCGACTGGCGGACATCGCCCGACGCGCAACAGGCCGAGTGTCCATTTTGGTGCATTCAGCTGGAGTCCACCGAAGCGACCCGCTCGCCTATGCGTCCCTCGCTCGCTTCGACGAACAGTTCGCGGTGAACGTCCACGCCCCCTACGCGCTGACTCAGCGGCTCCTTCCCGAACTCACCGCGGCCTGCGGCGACATCGTCTTCATCAACTCGACCCAGGGAATATCCGCAAGCGCCGGGGTCAGCCAGTACGCAGCGACAAAGCATGCCCTCCGGGCGGTGGCTGATGCTCTGCGCGCTGAGGCGGCGGGCACAGGAGTGCGGGTGTCCACCATTTTTCCTGGCCGTACGGCGACGCCGATGCAGGAACAGATCTTCCGGAACGAGGGCCGGCAGTGGAACCCCGACCTGCTCGTGCAGCCTCACGACATCGCCAGCCTGGTCGTGACCGCGGTGGCATTACCGGCCCGAGCTGAGCTCTCGGAGGTCGTGATAAGACCCGCATGCAAGCTGTGATCGCACCTGAGGTGCCCTGTCCAGCTGACGAGCCGCTGCACCGCGGCACCCGATCCTGCCGCCCGGCTCGGTGACATCAGACATGGCTGCCGTCGACCGGACGGACAACTCGCCACGCACGACCGAACCTCGACCACCCCTCCGGCCGGAGGCGCCCGGCCGGGTTGCGAAACCTGCCAGAGCACCGACGCAGCGAGGTGGCGCGCTGGTTTCGCAGCAGCGCGACCGCCGTGCATTGCCATCAGGAGTCTCAGAAATCAACGCTCACATCGAGCATGGTGCGACAAAGGATCCCCGGCATGACTGAGCAGCACCAGACAGAGGCGGCAAGTGCGGACACCATCCGTCTCGGACGAGCTGGTCTCGCCGCCAGCTCCCCGACACCGGAACCCTTTGATTCCGGCGTGCCCCGGTCCGTCGCCGCACCGCGGCCAGGAGCCATCCCCTACAACCCGGCGCTGGACGGACTGCGCGCCCTCGCCGTGCTGGCGGTGCTCGGCTTCCACATGGAGGCGCTCAGCGGCGGCTATCTCGGCGTGGACGTCTTCTTCGTGCTCAGCGGCTTTCTCATCACCAGCCTTCTGCTTGCCGAACGGGAACGCACGGGAGGAATATCCCTGGCCGGGTTCTACGTCCGCCGTGCCTTCCGACTGCTTCCGGCATTCGCCGTCTTCGTCGCGGCCGGCTCGGTCCTCGTGGCCTTCGCGGATCGAGAGGAGCGCGACAACTTCATCATGAACGCGGTCACCGCGTTCGGGAACATCAACAACTACTTCCGTGTTCTGAGCATCGACTCGGACAGTAACTGGCTTGGTCATGTCTGGTCGCTGTCAGTGGAAGAACAGTTCTACCTGCTCTGGCCGCTCGGCCTCATCCTCCTGTGCCGACATCCAGCGGCTCGCCGGCGACTCCCGTTGATCATCCTCTGCCTGGTGGTGCTCGTCGTTGTCTGGCGGGAGGTCCTCATCGCCGTCGGCGTGAGTGGCCTGCGGATCTACTGGGGCCTCGACACCCGCGCGGACGCCCTTCTCATCGGATGCGCCCTCGCCGCATGGCTGCGGCACGGCCCACGCGTCCGCGGGAACGGGCCGGGGTCACGGTTCACAGCGGGCGCGCGACCACTCGCGCTGGCGGGCTGGACCGCCCTGGCGCTGCTGGTCGGGGCAGTGGTGATCGCCCCTGACGTCAGCACGCGGATCACCATGCTCGATCACGGTGGTTACACCACGATTGCATTGCTGGCCGCGGTGCTGATCCTCTCCCTTGACCGGCAGCCGGCGAACACGTTGGGCCGCCTGCTCGGAAGTGCGCCGCTGTCCTGGCTTGGTCGTATCTCCTACGGCTTCTACCTGTGGCACTATCCGGTCACTGGCATCGTGCGCGACAGGGCCGGAGAACGTATCGGCCAGTGGCCCTCAGTCGGGGTCGCCATCGTCCTGAGCACGGGACTCGCCGCCGCTTCCTATTACCTCGTCGAGCGGCCGGTTCAGCGACACCGACCTCGATGGGCAACGGCCCCGGCTACCACGACCCGGCGCCTCATCCGAGCGCAGAGCGAGGCGCATAACCTCGGGTCTGCGGGACGGCCGACTTTCTAGGCCACTCGCGCCCCCAGCGGAATGCGGGGACGCACCTGATCCAGGCCGCGACATCGCCATCACCATGCGCATTCTTGCGCCCCCGACGGCACTCCCGGGCCAACAAGCTTTTCGGGCAACCCTCACGTAACGGTAGAGTCGGTCTATGAAGCTGCGGAACCGGCGAGGCTAGGACATGGAGCATCGCCGCACTCCCGGTGTATCCCATCGGCGGGCGATGTGGCTGATGGGTGCCGGCGCAGCCGTCATGGCCGGGATCCTCGTCATCGTCCTCCTCGTCGTGGTGAGCGGAACCGACGAACGGCCCGCGCCGCCTGCGGCGACGGGCCCGCTGCCAACACCAGCGGCCACCATGGGAAGCACCGGCAGGGCTTGGCCGTCCGGTGCGAACGCGAACCCCCCGCAGGACATCCGCGCCTGGGAAGCATGGCTCGGCCGCCCAACCGACGTGGCCGTCGTGTTCACCGCCCGGAGTAACTGGCAGACGATCACACGCGACGACTGGCCGATGAGCATCTTCCGTCCCGACGCCTACCCGGGGATGCTCTCGGTGGCCCAACCTCTGTTTCCCCAGGACGGCAACGAGGCGGCGTGCGCCCGAGGCGACTACGACCAGCAGTGGGCGGTGTTCGGTCAGACACTGGTGCGCAACGCCAGACCGGACGCGATCGTCCGGCCTGGCTGGGAGTTCAACGGCACCTGGTTCTGGTGGACGCCACACGACACCGCTGTATGGAAGCAGTGCTTCCGACAGGTCGTCACGGCGATCAGAAGCACGGCACCGGACGTGCGGATCGACTGGAACATGACCGGACACCAGAACCGCTTGCGCAACGGCGACGGTGTATGGGGGGCCTACCCCGGCGACGACGTCGTCGACATCGTCAGCATCGACGCCTACGACTCGTATCCGGCGTCCACCACCCAGGAGGCCTTCGATCGGAATTGCACCAGTGACTCCGGCGCATGCACCGTCGCCAGGTTCGCCCGGGAGCACGGCAAGCAGTTCGCGGTGCCGGAATGGGGAATGGATCACAGAAAAGGTGGTGGTGGAGACAACMCGTACTACATCGAGAAGATGTACGACCTGTTCGTGGTCAACCGGGACATCCTCGCCTATGAGGCCTACTACAGCGCTGGTGCCCAAGAGGCGGAAAACGTGCAGTCGGCCCTCGTAGTCGACCTCAACCCCAACGCCGCCCGGCGCTACCTCGAACTGTTCGGCGAACCCGCGACCCTGCCGTCCTCGGTGGTCAGAAAATGACGGTGCGATCCCGCTGGGCGGGCAAGCTCCCGGTCTCACTGACGGTGACCCGACGGTGAGACACGCGGATGGAGAAGTGCTGGCGGGACTCTCCGGTGGCGGTTGACGAGTCTGCGTGCCCGCGGCGAGGACGTCTGGCGGTTGTCCAACTCTCGTCAAGGTCTGACGCCGAAGATCTGAAACTCTACCCTTACGTTAGGGTAGAGTTTCGGGTGTGACGAGACCCGGTGTCGCTGCCGTACTGCCGCGCGCCGATGGGGGCCGTCATCTCAGTGGTGACCCCGGTCCCCACGCGAGACGCTTCTGCGTGAACGCGTGACGTTCCTCGCCGTCGCCCGCCCACCGTGACTGTCACCGGGCAGATCCTGATGGCCCTTGATAACAGTCCCCCGCACCATCGGGCGGAGTGCTGCCACGTCAACCGTCTCGTTGCTCCAGCTCCACGCCCCGCACCGCGGTTCGCGGTGGGCAGGCTCGGTCGCATCTCTGCTTTCCGCATGCCCTGACCTGCCTGACGGGTGTGCCCGAATAGGACAGGTCCGTGGTTCGTCGTGTCTTCTGCTGTTACCGCTGGGTCCAGGGCGCTACGCCTGCGCCTTCTGACCCCTGTCTGGGTGTCTGACCCGAAGGTCTGGCGGACCGAGGTCCTCGCGGGCCTCGTCGTCGCGCTCGCGCTGATCCCCGAAGCGATCTCGTTCTCGATCATCGCCGGGGTCGACCCCGAGGTTGGCCTGTTCGCATCCTTCACCATGGCCGTCGTCATCTCGGTCGCCGGTGGCCGACCCGCGATGATCTCTGCCGCCACCGGCGCCGTCGCCCTGGTCATCGCGCCTCTGACTCGCGAGCATGGACTCGGCTACCTCACCGCCGCTGTCGTCCTCGCCGGCGTCTTCCAGGTCGTCCTGGGCGCTCTGGGGATCGCGCGACTCACGCGGTTCATTCCCCGCTCGGTCATGGTCGGCTTCGTCAACGCCCTGGCTATCCTGATCTTCCTGGCGCAGGTCCCCGAGATGCGGGACGTGCCCTGGGTCGTGTACCCGATGATGATCGGTGCTCTGCTCCTGATGGCGCTATTCCCGAAGATCACCACTGTGGTGCCGGCGCCGCTGCTGTCCATCGTGGTCCTGACCGTCATCACTGTCTCGGCCGGGATCGCCGTGCCGGCTGTCGGCGACAAAGGGACTCTGCCGTCCTCGCTGCCCCTACCCGCGGTGCCGGACGTCCCGTTTGCCCTGGACACGCTGACGACCATCGCCCCGTACGCCCTCGCGATAGCGCTGGTCGGACTGATGGAGTCGCTGATGACGGCCAAGCTCGTCGACGACATCACCGACACCCCGTCCAACAAGACCCGCGAATCGATCGGGCAGGGTATCGCCAACATCGTCACCGGCTTCTTCGGTGGCATGGGTGGCTGCGCCATGATCGGGCAGACGATGATCAACGTGAAGGTCTCCGGCGCTCGTACCCGACTGTCCACCTTTCTCGCCGGGGTCTTCCTGATGCTGCTCTGCGTCACTCTCGGCCCCGTCGTCTCGGACATCCCCATGGCCGCACTGGTCGCGGTCATGATCATGGTGTCATTCGCGACCTTCGACTGGCACTCCATCGCCCCGAAGACCCTGAAACGGATGCCCGCCGGGGAGATCGCCGTCATGGTGATCACGGTTGCGGTCGTGGTCGCCACCGACAACCTCGCGATCGGTGTCGTCGTTGGCTCCGTCACCGCGATGGTCATCTTCGCCAGGCGGGTCGCCCACCTCGCCGAGGTCACCTCCGTCACCGACCCCGACGGCACCAGCGTGGTCTACCAGGTCACCGGTGAACTGTTCTTCGCCTCGTCCAACGACCTCGTCGGCCAGTTCAACTACGTAGGCGACCCCGACAGGATCGTCATCGACCTGTCCGCGGCGCATATCTGGGATGCATCCTCCGTCGCCGCACTCGACGCGATCGAGACGAAGTACGCCCAGCGCGGCAAGGCCGTCGAGATCACCGGCCTCAACGATCCCAGCGCCCAGCTCCACGACAGGCTCAGCGGCAGCCTGGTCACCAGTCATTGACCTGGACGTCTGTCGGGTCGTGGGATGGGCCGCTGCGCCCGGCCGGCGGGCTGGGGCGATATGGTGAGATTGGTGCGCCGGGAAGTCTGGTCGGCATGATGATGCGTCTGTTCTGCCTGCGTTCCCTACCCGTTCGAGGCGGTCATGGGGCGGGGCGTCAGGACGTCGCATATGACTGGGCTTGTCGAAGGGATATGCATGCCTGCCGCGCCGTCCGGTACCCCGACGCCAGAAGGCTCGGAGCGGTCCGGTTCCCCCCGCTCGTCTCCTGGCCCGACCGAGCTGGCCCCGTGCCCAGCAGGTCACCGGTGCACAGCGCAGCGAGACGGTGGGTGGCCTCCTGCTCCTGGCTGGAGCGATGGTAGCGCTGGTCTGGGCGAACTCACCCTGGCGTGAGGCCTATACGACGCTGACGGGGACCTACGTGGGGCCGGAAGCGTTGCATCTGCGCCTGAACCTCTCGCGCTGGGCGTCCCGACGGCCTACTGGCGATCTTCTTCTTTGTCGTGGGCCTCGAACTGAAACGCGAGTTTGTCCTTGGTGAGCTGAGATCACCTAGCCGGGCTGCCCTACCGATTGTCGCGGCGATTGGCGGGATGGCGTTGCCCGCCCTGATCTACACATTGATCAACGGTCTGTCCTCGGACGGCGCGCCTCAGGGGTGGGCGGTGCCGACAGCGACCGACATCGCGTTCGCCGTCGCGGTGCTGGCCATGATCAGTACCCATCTTCCGGTGGCGCTCCGCTCGTTTCTGCTGACCCTGGCCGTCGTCGACGACCTGCTCGCCATCACGATCATCGCGGTGTTCTTCACCGACTCGCTCAGCCCGCGTTCGCCGGGCAGCTGAGCCTCCCCGGCCTCGTGCTCGCCAGTGTCATCATCGGCTCACTCGGCCTGATCAACGACATGACGATCACGCAGGCCGCCGCATTATGGGAGGTCGCAGGCGCCGCCCCGGACGTCTCGTTGTGATATCTGTACCGCTCCGGGATGCGGGTCGGACGCGACCACATCGCCTCCAGCGTCTACACCCTGGTGCTCGCCTACGCCGGCGCCGCCCTCCCGACCCTGCTCCTGTTCACCCTCGCCGACCGCAACAGCGCCGACCGCAACAGCGCCGACCTGGCCGGCACCGATCTCGTCGGGRCCGAGATCGTACGAACCGCCGCCGGCACCGTCGCCCTGGTCGCCTCGGTACCCCTCACCACCGCCATCGCCGCCCTCGCGGCCTCACGACGGCACCCCCCAAGCCCGAAAACACCTCCGACCGGTACCGGCAAGGCCGACCCGGCTCCGGACCGTCACGTCGATGCAGACACTCAAGCTCTCACCTACCGGCCCAGGTAGCGTCCGCCGTGCGGGAGCGTCGGTGAATCGGGGGCGTGGCTCAACCCTGCCGGTCCGGTCGTCCCGGAACACGAGACTCCGCCATCCCGGAGATGCTGAGCGAATGATCATCGATAGTGGCGCTCGCTCCCACAGCGCTCCTCGTGACCACGCGGGACCGAACACAGTCCCCGGTGACGTTGTTGAGGTTGAGAAGGAACCGTCAGGCCGCTCGCGAGGTAGCCGCCACGCGGATTGCTCTACGGGGCTGGCCTCCAGCTGGGACGTCTGCTGTTGACCCAGTCCGTTATCGCGGCGGTGGTCGCAGCGGGGCGTATGTCGAGTGCGGGTAGGCGGTCGAAGGCGACCGACACGATGTCGATCCCGTCCTCGCGACTGCCGATGTCGGCGCCCCAGGGCACCTGCGCCGCGAAGAGAAGGTTGATTTCGTGGAAGATGGTACCGCCTTCGTCGTAGAGATGCTCGACGCAGCCGAGAAACTCGATGTTCCGGACCCGTAGTCCGGTCTCTTCGTCGGTCTCCCGGCGAAGCGCCGTCTCAATAGACTCGCCTGGTTCGACGTTCCCTCCTGGCAGGAAATACCAGTTCTGTCCCCGGTGGTTCGCGAGCAGCAGCCGGTCCTCGGTGAAGGCTACGAGGCGGGCGCTGACCTCGATCACGATGTCGGCCGGTCGAGAGATAGGGCGGGCATAGATGCGGTGGTTTGCGCGGTATCCTCCGATATGGCGGGTCTGCGTGTGCAGATGACGCCTGGGCCAGTGCCGGGTTGGCGCGCTCGATGCGAGCCGCTGAGTTTCTAGGGCGAGGCCGGCAGTCCGAAATCGGCGGGGTCGAAGCCGAGATGTTGTGCGACCTCGGCCACCACGGCCTGTTCCTGGGAGACGAATTCTCCGTCGATGCCGCCCAGCACGATGCCGAGGCGTACGACGGCGGCGGCCTGCACGCTCCTGCCGCGCACCTTCGCAATCTCGGCGAGCGCCGATTGTTTCCCTGCGTTGAAGTCTCGCATCAGATCCGCCAGCAACGCCTGGAACGCCGTCCGGAGATCGTCGGTCGAAAAATACGACATCACGGGGTCGGTGGCCACGAACGCCTCAAAGCCGTCGATCTCGGCCGGGTCGATATAGCCGTCGGCCGCGGTGACCAGCGCGGAGACGGCGACCGCGGCATCGCGGAACCGCCGGCTCCGCAGCTGCTCACGCCGCGCGGCCAGCTGTGCGCGTAGTGACGTCACGGATGGATGTAGATCCGGGTCAGAAGCGGATGACCGCAGGCCGCGCCAGATCGGCCAGCTCTCCGTCAGCCATCGTCGAACCGCCCAGCCGACTGGGCGTGGCGCCAGCCGTACCGCGAGCAATGCGTCGGTGTGGACTTCGACGAGCTCGCCCTCCACGTGCAGGGGCCTGGAGGTCGCCGGCCATTCTGTCGCGAAGACCAGGGACAGCACGTTGCCGGAATGTGGCGATCCGCTCGCTTTGGCGTCGTCGTGTTCGACCGCTGCGACGAAGTGACAGCGTTCGACGAGGGAGCGGTGGTCGACACGGACGTGGCGGGCCAGGGCTGACTCGACTCTTTCCCCGCTGGTCACGAGCCCGCCGGGTAGCACGTTCCATCGATGACCGGGTCTGCTGACCAGCAGCATCCGATCGTCTCGCAGTGCTACGAGCCGGACGTCGACCCTGTGCGGGTCCTTCACGGATGCCATGTCGGTCAATCCTCCCGACGTAACGCTGCGCGTACCACGGCCATTGTCGGCGATTCAGCCTTCCTGTGATGAAATCTGGCGATCGATCAAAGAATCCGGGCGGCTCCTGGAATGGTCGCCGAGGTGCGGCAACGGCTGGCGGAAAAGCCGTGGCTGATCGCAAAGCTGCCGTGCCCAAGCGCGAGGAATTTCGGTTACTTGACGGGATTCTGTGCGTCGCTGGAGCTGTCCTGCCGCGAAGGCATGTGACTCGAAGGAGGCAGTCGCACCGCACGCACGCCGGTCGTTCGTTCGTGATCCCATGGGGAGGACAAGGATCGGCCCGCCGCCGAACGCCTGGTCGACTGGTGGCGGTGAGCCCTGTCACCTGCGCGGTCGCGCATGAATCAGGTAGATCGTGGCCGCTGGGAACGAGGCCTGATGAGCCCGTTCCCGGGATCATCAACGGCGCTGGTAGGCGGTCCAGGCGGGTGTGAGCGCAACGATCAGTGCGGCGGCGGCACCGATCTGGAGGAAGTGGCGTATCCAGTCGACGCCCGAGGTATGGCGGACACCGATCGCGCTGGCGAGGATGTTTCCCACGAGCGCGCCGACGATCCCGACGACGATGGTCAGCCAGATCGGGATGTTCTGCCTGCCGCGCAGGACCAGCCGTGCCAGCGCGCCGATGACCAGGCCGGCGATGACGATCCAGATGAGTTGGAACATGGTGACCTCTCTGCTCTGTGAGGCGAGATGGGCGTGGGGCGTGACGAGGTGATGCTGGCCTGGCGCTCCGGAGGCCCGCCGCGAGGGAGGCGTTCCGCTTCGGCTGGCCCAGCCCTCGGGCGCCGCGTCGCGTCGGGCGTACGACTGTCCGGCGGCGCAGTGGTGAGGACCAGGGCCGAACTCACGCTGGTCCGTCTGGCGGTGATGGGTGGGGTCGCTGTCCAGACGTGAGGGCGGGAAGGTGCGGTGGGGGCGCCGGTAGGCGTTGGCCAGGCACGGGCAGGGCGATAGATGATCTGTGCAGGAGGTCCTGGAACGCATTGCTGAGGCCKGTGCCGACGGCGGTGGGGTCGAGCCGGGTCGTGTCGATGGTGGTGCTCAGGCAGTAGTGGCCGTTCCATCCCATGGCGCCGACAGCCAGCGGGACGCCGTCGGCGAGGGGGACGATCGGGTGGACGGTACACAGCGGGAAGTCGAGCAGTCGCAGTGCTTCCGCGGGTCCGGGCATGTTGGTGACGATCGCGTCGAAGTGGGGAGATCGGTACATCTGCCGGGCGGTCATGCGGTGCGCCGCGGTGGGCAGCGCGCCGGCGGCGCGGACGACTGTCGCGCCCGCGAGGGCTCGTGCGGTGGCGTGCGGGCCGGTCTGTTCAGCGATGCGCTGGGCGCGTTCACGGGTGGTCATCCGGCCGAGCGGCACGTCGACGAGCAGACCGGCGGTCAGGTTGCCAGGCGGTCCGAGGTAGCCGGCAGGGCTGGGCGCCCGCAGTGTTGCGGGCACGGCCGTCCGTAGCGTCGCGTTCCGCGGTGGCCGTCCCTGTGCGTCGAGGCAGGCGCGGACCGCCTCACCCACTGCCGCCAGGAGAAGGTCGGTGACCCGCAGGTTCAGCTGGCGTGCCGCCGCGCGGACGGCTGGCAGCGGCCAGGTGTAGGCCTGGAAACGGCGCAGGGGCTCGTCGTCGGCGCACGGTGCGGGGAAGGGACGTGATCTCGCGGCGGTGAGGTCGGTTGCCAGCGATGTCAGTCCGGCCACTGCGGTCGCGGTTCTGGCGAGCCGGCCCGGCGTGGGCCGCTGCGGGGGTGCGGGGCCGGCGGGTGGGGTCAGCAGGTTCCGGAGGAGAGCGATGAGGCCGAATCCGTCCGCGACGGCGTGGTGGACGACGACGACCACCACGCATCGGCCGGGCGCGAGACCGTGCACGAGCCATATCCGCCAGAGCGGACGGCGCTGGTTCAGCGGCCGGGAGGCGAGGTCCGCGACGAAGCCGGCCAGCGCGGGCCAGCCGGCATCTGCTGGCAGCGTCGTCCCGCGGATGTGCCAGTCGAGGTCCACCGCGCTGGGGTCGGACCAGCGGTGGTGCCGCCACGGGCCGGCTGGTTCGACGCCCCGGGTCAGCCGGGTCAGACCGGGCAGGAGGCCCGCGACGTGCCCGCGAAGTCGGGCGAGATCGAGCGGTGACGGTCCGCTGGTGCTGTCGAGGACCGCGACCCCGCCGATGTGCTGGGGATAGGCGGGTGTCTCGACGTGCAGGAAGAACTCGTCCGCGGGGGCGAGACGGCGCTGGTTTCGGCGGCGCGGTCGGGCGCGGTCTGTGGCCGGCCAGACCGCGCCGGACAGGACCCATTCGCCCAGGTCGACGAGCGCGTGGTCGACCACGACGAGTACGACCAGAACCGCGCCGAGCAGCGGACCGCCGCGGGCGACTGCCGACCTGTGTCGCTGGCCCCGCGCGGCGGGCCACGCCGCAGGCGGGATGGACGCGGCAGGCGTCGCCGTGCAGGCTGCGTGGTTCACCATGAGTGCCTCGCCGACTCGGCGACGTGTCGTTACAGGTCGAACTCGTCGGGGCTGATGCCGACCGCGAAGCACGCCTCACGGACGACGGCCTGCTCGGTCTTGTCGAAGTTGCCGTCGGCGCCGCCGATGACAATGCCGATCTGGATGACGGCGCGGGCCTCGGTCGGCTTTTTCTTGACCTTCCCGACCTCCTGGAGGACGGAGACCTTCCCGAGAGCGAAGTCCTGCTGGAGCTTGGCCAGGTAGCCGTCGAACCGGCGGTGCAGGTCATCCGACGGGAAGTTGGTCAGCACCTCGTTCGTCGCGATCAGGGAGGCGACGCGCTGTCGTTCGGCGGGGTCGATGGTCCCGTCGGCGGCGGCTACGAGTGCGCACATGGCCATGCTGGCGTCCCGGAAGGCACCGCTTTTGAGCTCGTTCTTCTTCGCGGTGAGCTGGCCCTGCATCGTCTGCGTGGAGGTGCGCAGGCGGTCCCAGATCGGCATCGTGCTGCCCTGGCCTTTCTCTCGACGTCGGGTGCGGAGTACTTGTGTGCGAGCCGCGGACCGTCACCAGCCGTGTCCCATGGGAACTCCTGAGACGCCGGTCGGGAGGGAACACCCGCGGTCATCTCGCTGTCCGCCCGCCCCAGCAGTCAGGACGGCGGTGCTGGCGGGCTGAGTGTCGAGCGGCGGATCTGCGGTCGGCTCGGCCCGTGTCGCCGCGTGGACGGCGGAGGTCCGGTCGCAGGAGTGACAACGTCGACCCACCTCAGGGAAGCGGAGCCCGTGAGGCGGCGCCACTGTCGGTCTCCTTTCGGCGGCCTGGACCGCGCAGGCGGGTGGAGCGACGTGCCGCGGTTGACTGGCGCTCGTGGGCCAGGGTCACCCTCGGTGCCCGCAGCAACATCACACTGTGGAAACGCCGTCACCGTACCATGAACGATTGTTCATATGTTCGCGTCGGTGATCCCCTCGGCCACCTGGTCGTGTCGACTGTCCGACATCGTTGCCGTGGAGTCCCGCAGGCTGCGGCTGCCACGCCCTGACCGATCCCTGATCGGTGCCGTTTCTGGCCATGGGGCGACCTCGGGAGGTCGACGCGGAACCGCGTTCATCTGGCGGCCCCGGGTCGTGTACGCCCGCTCGCCGCGGTAGGTGGGCCGGCGCTGACTATGGCCGACAGCGTCGGCTACTCCGGAAGGAACAGGTGTGGATCGGTGAGGAGGTGACGGTGGCGAGAACACGCAAGAGTGCCGGGGTGGCGTCGCCCGTCATTCGTGCGAAAGGCCCCGATCCACAGTGTCATTCCCGCGCAGGCTGTTGCGTCCGTCCTGCTGGCCGGAGCCGCCCCAACGCATGATCCCAGTGCGGGCAGGTCGACGGCGTGGGCCTCTGCCGGGCTGTCRTTCACGCTGACCAGGCAAGCTGAACTCCTTCTGCGGGCCGTCGCGCCGGCCGGGGCGCTCGGCGGGAAGCCCCGATGGCGACCCGGGCATAGGCGCCGGGTAGTGGTGGCGTGGGTGCATTCCCTGGCCGCGCTGGACGCCAGGTCTCCCCGGGCTCGTGCCGTCATCGTAGCATGAAGGATCGTTCATGTAACGATGGGAGGGTCGGGTGCTACTCCCCGTTCAGGCGCCGAGGAGTTGGGCGGCCTTCGCCACGATCACGGCGCCGACAAGCAGGAGATAGGCGCGCATGAGGGTCAGGCAGAGCGCGCGGGCCCGTGACGGGAGCGGTGGGTCGAGCGACTCCACGGGGGGCATCGTCCAACTCGACCGGTGAACGTCGAGGGAGGTGTCGGCCCGGGCCCAGGATCGCCGGGCGCTGGGGAGCGTGGCCATGGCGCAGGCGGCGGCGACGACGCTCAGGACGAGAGCCATCGTGCCAACCGGTGCGTCGGGAAAGAGGGTGGTCATAACGAGGAGCGCGGATAGGACGACGAGAGCGCTGGCCACGACGGTGGCCAGGACGTTCAGCCACGGCGGGTTGACCCAGGGCCCGAGTACCTCCCGATCGTTGCACAGCAGGATCAGGAAGACCGATGCGCTCGGCAGGAGGACACCGGCGAGCACGTTCGCCAGCACGGTCACCAACCCCAGCGGTGTGGCCGGCAGGAGGACGACCAGCGCCGCCACGACGATCAGGCCCGCAAAGGTGCCGTGAAACGTCCGTGCCTGCCGCCAGGGCCGGTGCAGGGACTGCCGTAGGCCAGTCGCGTCTCCGACCGCGTACGACGTCGAGAGGCAGACCGCCGCCGCCCCGGCCACGGAGCCACTGAGCAGGGCCAGCGCGAACAGGGCGCCGGCCCACGCCCCCAGCGCGGAGCCCAGGCCGAACGCCACCTGACCCGCGTCGACGAACGGGCCACCGGCACGCTGGTGCAGAACATGGGAGCAGGTCACGAGAACCGCGCACGCGCCCAGCGCGAACAGTCCCGTGCCGAGGGCTGTGTCCACGCGCTCGTAGCGCACCCAGCGGCTCGTGATCCTCTTGTCCACCACATTCGACTGTTGGAAGAACAGCTGCCAGGGGGTCACCGTCGTCCCGACCAGGGCGATGACGAAGAGAACACCCTGCGTGGACAGCGGCGCCGTGACGGCGGCAGCCGCGGGACCAGGGGAGTCCACGCGCGTCCGGAGCAGCGTGACGACCGCGAGCGGGACCACGAGCATGCTCCCCGCGACAGCGGCGAACATGGCGCGTTCCCAGCCGCGGAAGCTTCCCCGCACCGTCACGGCGACCAGGCCCACCGCCGCGACGGGAACCGAGACATAGCGCGGGATGCCGAAGTAACCGCAGGCCAGGGCGATACCGATGAACTCGGTGATGATGGTGAGGGCGTTCAGTGCCAATAGGTCCGCCACGGCGAACCAGCCCCACCGGCGACCGAACCGTTCGAAGATCAGTCGAGCGTGGCCCGCGCCGGTGACCGCACCCAACCGGGCGACCATCTCCTGGTTGACGAACAGCACCAGCGCCAACGGGGCCACCAGCCACAGCAGTTGGAGACCGTGATCGTGCCCGGCCTGGGCGAACAGGGACAGACCACCCGCGTCGTTCACCATGACGATCAGTCCGGGGCCCATCACCGCGGCGAGTGCCGCCAACCGCCGTCGAGCCGGCACCGGGTGGCCGGTCTCGACCACCCGGAGGGTTCCCCAGGCGCCCTGGATGTCTCCCCGGTGCGCCCGGTCCAGCACCGACCGCCGCTCGACGTGCGCACCGAAGGATCCGCGGACGACGACGCCCTGCGGTGACCGTCCTCCCTCCGGAGCGGCGGTCATCCCACCGCGTGCCCGGACGACCTGCCCCGTCCGTGCCCCGCCTCACCCGTCCCCGAGACCCGTCGGACCGCACATTCCAGCAGTGTGTTCACCTCGGTGTCCGCCAACGTGTACACCCGCTGGCGCCCCACCCGCTCCACCCGGACGAGCTCATGCTCACGCAGGACCCGAAGCTGATGCGAAACAGCGGACTGCTCCAACCCGAGCTCGTCCACCAGCTCGCTCACCGAACGCCGGCCCTGTGTCAGACAGGCCAGGATCTGCACCCTGCTCGGGGTCGACAACGCGAACATGACATCGGCGACCTGCTCCGCCGCGGCGTCGTCCAACACGAGCCGGGAGCGGGCCGGGTGGGCTCCCGAATCCGGGTGAGACACCTCGCCAGCCTAAACGAGTGGATGAGAGGTCTGGACAGCCCTGCCGGGCGGTCCATGCCGTGTGACGTTGCGGTGCGGGGACTTTGACCGCACGTCCACCCTTGACCGGGTGGTCCTGGCGAGCCTGGCTTTCCTGCTTCGACACCGCTGTCTGTGGGCGTCGCGGTGCCTTGGTCGCCAGGTGATGCCTGACTGGCGCCGTCGACGCGGCCTCCGGTATGGGTCGCCTCCCCGCCGCGCCGCGCGGTCCGGTGCGGTTGCCGCACCCCGTGTCGACCGCCCTCTGCCATCATTCCTGGTCACCACTGTCGGGTTCCTGTGATCTGGCGGGCGGGATGGGAGCTGGCCGGGTGCGCGTGACCGCGCAGCGTCTTGTGATGGCGGCGCAGTTCTGTCTGCATGTGGCCTTCGCGATGTCCACTTCGCCCGCCCGTTATCACCATGCCGGTGCCGGTGGCTCTGGAGCGGATGATCTCGCCGCACGTGGTGTGGATCTGATGTACGGCGGGCAGATGACGCTGGGCGGACAGGGCCGACGGGGTGCCCTCGCTGACAGGGCTGCTGTGCGCGGTGCTGGTCGCGGCGTCGGATCATCCCCGTCAGGCGGTCCGCCGCGGCATCTTCGGCTCCGTTCACGCCCTGGGTCCCGTGCTCCTGTTTGCTTACTGGCGACCATTCGAGTGCGGTAGACTGCGCCCGGTCGAATATTGACAGGTGTCGGCTTACCTGGTCGGTCAGACACTGGTGCGCAACGCCAGACCGGACGCGATCGTCCGGCCTGGCTGGGAGTTCAACGGCACCTGGTTCTGGTGGACGCCACACGACACCGCCGTATGGAAGCAGTGCTTCCGACAGGTCGTCACGGCGATCAGAAGCACGGCACCGGACGTGCGGATCGACTGGAACATGACCGGACACCAGAACCGCTTGCGCAACGGCGACGGTGTATGGGGGGCCTACCCCGGCGACGACGTCGTCGACATCGTCAGCATCGACGCCTACGACTCGTATCCGGCGTCCACCACCCAGGAGGCCTTCGATCGGAATTGCACCAGTGACTCCGGCGCATGCACCGTCGCCAGGTTCGCCCGGGAGCACGGCAAGCAGTTCGCGGTGCCGGAATGGGGAATGGATCACAGAAAAGGCGGCGGTGGAGACAACCCGTACTACATCGAGAAGATGTACGACCTGTTCGTCGTCAACCGGGACATCCTCGCCTACGAGGCCTACTACAGCGCTGGCGCCCAAGAGGCGGAAAACGTGCAGTCGGCCCTCGTAGCCGACCTCAACCCCAACGCCGCCCGACGCTACCTCGAACTGTTCGGAACACCCGAGCCCCCGCCGTCACCTAATGATCTACTTCAGCGGGGTCAATAGCGCGCCATGGTGGCACCTCACACCTTGGCCGCCTGGCCTCACAGTGGCATCGATCAGCCGCCTACTGCCCTCCGATAGAGGGGGTCCGGCGCCGGTGAAGGACACTGCTCGGCAGTAGGGGCCAGCGAGACGCAGTGGGGTGGGCGCCATGTCGGCGCGGTCTCGTCTCCTGATATGCGGGAGACGGAGAGCCGCTGCCGAACCAGCTAGGAGGTCAGAAACCGGACGGCACATGGCGACCGTGTTGCGCACCGTCGACGAAGGGCAGCTGACGCACGGCCTCAATCAGGAAGTGCCCGGCAGCCAGGGCCCAGGCCACGGCGACGATGCCTGCATGAGGCAACCAGACGAGGGACATCATGACAGCTCCCATTCAGACGGAACGAAGGGGCAGTCGGCCCGCCGGGGCGAGTCGCCCGGGTCCTTCGGACAGACCTGTGGCCAGGAGAACTGCCTGCGGCTTGCTCCGTTCAGCGCGTAACCGGTCGGCAGCATGGTCGGCGTCAGGGCCGCGCTGGGAAGGCTTACGGTCGTGTGCTCCATCCCGTTTCCTTCGGCTCGCACCTCGGCTACCGCTGCCGCCGGTCATCTCGATGGCTGTTCGGACGTGAGAATTGAAGGGCGACGAAGGGTTCGTGTATCCGCGGATCGGGCGCCGGTCGGGGCTGCGTATCGTTCTGCATCGCTCATGATTATCGCATCCGGCTGCTGTCGGACGTGCGGTGGCTTTATGGCGTAGAAGCGGGTGTATTTCCAGTGGTGGCGGCTGAAGGTGGGTTCGTTGGTGGCGCCGATGACGGTGAGTCCGGCGGAGAGCAGAGTGTGGCACACGTGGTGTGCGTGCTGGGTGTACGTTTGCAGGGTTGTTGATTGCGATGGACTGGTACGCGGCAGGGCGGGGATGCGCTTCGCTGGTACCCGACGGAGAACGGCCCCCTGGATGCTGGGTCGGGTGCCGGTGGGTAGAAGGGCGACGAGGGCGCCGCCGGGGCGGATTATCCGCCCGAACTCGTTGAGGTATATCTCCGAGAGGCTGGGGGGGACGTGCTGCAGTGCGAGGCCGGCGAAGACCAGGTCGACTCTTTCGTTCGGGATGACGGAGAGGTTCGGTGCGTCGTTGTGTAGGAAGGTGCAACGTCCACAGGTACGGTCGAGACGTCGAGCGAAGCGCAGYGTGGGCAGGGAGCTGTCGACACCGACAACCGCGTCGTAGTAGGTGGCGAGGGCCTGGCTGAACTGCCCTGTTCCGCAGCCGAAGTCGAGCGCCACCGTATGCATTCTCGGTGTCCCGCCGAACCGGGCGAGGACCCTGAGTGCGGCGTCGACGTCTTTCTTGCCAGCGGCGAAGGGAAGCTCGTGTTTCCAGTTCCCGTAGTGTTTTCTCGGGCCTGCGAGGACAGTCTGAAGCGGCTTCCGGGTGCGGGTGGGGTAAATTCCACGCGGATCCGAAACTATGCTGTTTGGCTCCTTGTATGGTATGCGAGGGGTGGGTTCAGGTTCTCTGAATGAAGACCGCATCGGTCGAATCTCCTTTTGATGGATGTGGCCGGTTCACAACGCTGTTGCCGCGCCTCGGGTGTGCAGGGCGCGCACGGCGGCGGTGTCGCCGGTTGCGACGGCCTGTTCGATCAGCTCGCGGATATCGATGGTCCTGCCCTGAGGGCATGTGACGACGGTGGAGGTCCACCGGCTGGCTCGGCTCCATCCCGCGTCGAGGAGGGCTTTGCTGATCACGGCGCTGAGTGGGTCGGTCAGCGCGCTGCGGCTGGGCACGGTCCACGGCATGGACGCGGTGACAGAACCCGCCGGATCGGGGGTGCGGCCCGGCCATCGCCGGCCGCCCGCCATGGCGATGGTCCTGTCGCTGGTCAGCCTGTCCAAAGCAACGGCGATCGCGTCCGCTGGCGTCGCCCGACCCGTGAGCGCCATCAGCTCCGCCTGGGCGGCCTGAAACGGGGTGTCGAACAGCTCCGGGGGGCAGTCGAGAACGTGGGCCGGGTGCGGGGCGTGGCGGGCGGCTCGAGTGGTCAGCACTTCCCGAGCGGCCCAGCGGTTCAGCGAGCCGTGCTGGTGGATCGGTACCGGGCGGCCGGCGACGATCCGTGTCCTCGGCCCGGGCGGTGTCGGCACATCCGGGAGGGCTGCGATGCGGCTCCGTAGCGGGGGATGGTCCGCGGCCGGCCAGGGGTCCGCAGCACCGCGCTCCCCGAGAGCCGCGAGGGCCTGGCGCACCACGTGCGGGTCGGCCATCGCGGTGTGGAGGGCGTCGTAGAGATCGGCCGGGAACTGCTCGCGGGCCGCGAGAGCTCTGGCCCAGTGTTCCCCGAAGTGGTAGAAGACTGACGCGGTGACCGCGACCTGGGTCAACGCGGCGCGGGTCGCGGCCGTGCCGGCGACGTGGGCGGCGTGGGCATCGGCGGCCGTCTCCAGCTCCCATCGCCGCGGTTGGGTTGCGCGCAGCAGCGCCAGAGCAGTCGCCCGCCGCGGGAATCGGCTGTCGAGGAGTCCGACGACCGCGCCGCGGACCGCGATCAGGGCCAGATCCCGCCGGTTGGTGAACGGCCGGTGATGGGCGATCTCGTGTGCGACAACGGAGGTGAGCTGCGCGGCGGTCAACGTACGCAACAGCGGCCAGCCGAGGACCAGGGTGCTCGGCTGGCCACGGCGCACCGCCGGATAGAGAGCTGCCTCCGGCGTGGGGACGATGCGGACGGCGAAGGGCACCTGCACGTCCACCTGCACGGCGACCTGGCCGATCAGGACGGCAAGGTCGGGTTCGTCGTCCAACGACAGCGGCCTGCCAGGAAGCCGGGACTGCAGGAAGAACCGGGCCGCGGACCACACCATGATTCCCGCCGCCAGCGCAATCGACAGCGTCAGGTCGTCCAGGGCGACGCCCACCCCGAGGACGGCGAGACTGCAGGTGACCGGGCCGGCAGCCAGGAGCCCCGTCATGGCGGCGACAAGCAGCCCGTCGTGCACGGCGGAGCAGCGGCGCGGATGTTTACGGCGTTCGGAAGCCATGCCAGCGCCGTCGTCCGCCCCCACGCCGACGGGACCGACAACGGGGGATAGCGGCGGACGATCGGGCACAAGGAGCCTCCGGGCAGGTCGGCTCAGCGCGGCTGATACAGCGGCGACAGCCAGGACCCGAAGGACCAGACAGCAACAACCGAGAGCAGCATGGCTGAGAACGGCGTAGCACGTTCGCCGACCAGACTTCCCGGCACACCTAGAGGGAACAGAATACCCGTGTCGTTCGGGTGCCACAAGCGGAACAGACAGGGTCGCGGCTGTGAGCCGTTGAGGCCGGCCCGGGTCCAGATCGCACGGAGCCCCCGGTGGGAGCGGCGGGGTCCCTGTCGCTGGGGGAACGGCCTCTGAGACCGGCGGGGCCCGATATGATGGCGATGGTGCGCCGGGAAGTCTGGTCGGCATGAAGGTGTGCTTCTGCGTGCGTTGCGTGGCCCCGAGGGGGTCATGGGCGGGTGTAGGGGACACGGCATACGACTGGGCTTGTCGAAGGGTTGTGCATGTCCGCCGCGCCGTCTGGCACCCCGAGACCGGAAGGTCCGGAGCGGTCCGTTTCCCCCCGCGCCCGGCTCCTGGCACGGCCTGGCTGGTCCCGCCCCCAGCAGCTCACCGGTGTGCTGCGCAGCGAGACCGTCGGAGGTCTCCTGCTGTTGGCGGGCGCAGCGGTGGCACTGGTCTGGGCGAACTCGCCCTGGCATGCGGCCTGCACGTCGCTGACCGGCATCCATGTCGGGCCGGAGGCGTTGCATCTGCGCCTGAGCCTGCCGCACTGGGCATCCGACGGTCCACTCGCGATCTTCTTCTTCGTGGTGGGCCTCGAACTGAAACGCGAGTTCGTCCTCGGCGATCTGAGATCACCCATCCGCGCGGCCCTGCCGATCGTCGCGGCGGTCGGCGGGATGGCGATGCCCGCCCTGATCTACACCCTGGTCAACGGCCTGTGTGTGGAAGGGGGCGCCGCAGGGATGGGCGGTGCCGACGGCGACCGACATCGCGTTCGCGGTCGCCGTGCTGGCCATTTTCAGTACCCATCTACCGGTGGCGCTCCGCTCCTTCCTGCTGACCTTGGCTGTTGTCGACGATCTCCTCGCCATCACGATCATCGCGGTGTCCTTCACCGACTCGCTCAGCCCGGCGCCGCTGGCCGGCTCGGTCGCCACGATCGTCTTGTTCGCGGTGCTGATGGACCGGGATGTCGGCCGCTGGCTGCTGCTGCCGCTCGCCGCCGTGGCGTGGGCACCCATGCACGCCTCGGGGGTGCACACGACCATCGCCGGGGTGCTCCTGGGATTCGCGGTGCCCGCCCGCCCGGGGCCAGGGGAACGCAGGGGCACGGCGGAGAGACTCGAACATCTCTGGCGGCCGGCGTCGCCGTGCCGATCTTCGCGTTGATGGCGGCTGGTCCTCAACTCCTGAAGGTCGGATTCGGGGGCCATGATTGAAGGCATATCACGTCCTGCATTCGGTGTCCTGTTTGAGATCGTGGTCATATTTCTAAAGGCGCTCAAGTAGCTTCGCAAAGGTCGTGGAATGGATTTGTGTCGATGTACTCGTTGAACCGGCGGCTGCATGCGGGATCTCTTACATTTTTCTCGCTCGGAGCTTTGAATGCCATAATCGGTGTGCCGATGTCGATAATCTTTGGCCGTGGATACGGGGCGCCACACTTCTGGGTCGGTGCGCTGTTTGCTTCGATTGCATGGATCCTTGAACGGGCGTCTAATAGGTCATCTCGGCGAGATGGGCGTGCCGGGCGATGACTCTCGGCCGGCGGACGCTGGCTGGCGATCTGAGCGGTAAGTCTGCCCATGCGCCGCTGGTAACGCTCCACCACCCCCGGGAGTTGTTCACGAAAGGTCTGCCGGCAACCACGAGTCGGGCCGACCAGCCGGTGGGCCCGCACAATCACCAGCACCCGGCTGGCATCGACCGCGACATCCGCCAGTGTCCGCCCGTGATAGCTGTGCACCCGCGACCCCGACCCCAAAACCCGCGCAGGCCACCGGTGTCTCGGGCGTCCGCGCCCGTAACCGGACCAGCTCGCCGTCGTCGGCTACGTCCTCGATGACCAGCGGCGACAAACCCGAAAAAGCCAGCTCAACCAGATGAACCGCTTCGCCCATGACACATTGTGTCGATCAGCGTCCCGCCGGTCACGGCCTTTCGAGATCAAGACTGGGTGAAGACCGCATCCTGTCGCCGCCGAAAGTGAGCCAGAGCCGTTGGTGACACAGTCCCGCTTGCTCCTAGCGGAGCGAAGAAAGTGAGGGCCCGACGGAAAGGCGGGGCGGCGGCGAGGATCATTCTCCCGCTCCACTGCTCGTTAAGGTGCAGGTCATTGCAGCGGCCTGGTGCGCGTAGTCGTAAGGACTTCCGCTGCCACCGAAGACCGGGCCCGCCTGCAGGAAACGTCCCGCGGCTGGATTATGGAGGCGGCCGCCCATGAAGATGAGGCCCCCGAGGGCGTCGCGGGAGCGTTGGCCGGCGCCGCGCCAGCCGGCGACCGGTGGAACCGACGTCTCTCAGCGCCCGGGGGAGGAGCGGAGTTCGGTGTCGGGCGAAAGCGAGGGAACGGGAGACGGTGCCAGATGACCAAGGATTGCGCCGGCGACCCACTGAACGGTGATCTGGGCCTGCGGGAGCGCCGCGCTCAACGCGGCCCGTAGGTCGCCGATCGGAGGCTGGGCGGCCCCGATGATGGTCACGGTCACGGTGAGGCCAGTCTGGTCGACGGCGAGGACACCGATCTCGGGATGGTCCTCGGCCCAGGACTCGGCGGCGGCTCGGGCGGCCTGCGCGGTGGTGTCCGGCTCAGCGGTGGGTGATGCGTTCGTGGAGGTCTCGGTCCAGGCGAAGCTGATCGGAGGGTGGGAGGAGAACCGGTCGTCGAGCAGGGCGTCCAACTCGGCGGCGTCGCCGGGAGCACTGGATCCGGATGTCTGAACGACGAGGGTTGACCCGTCGTACGACAGTCCGTCGAGGATCAGTGACTGGTCTGCCAGCCACTTCTCAATGACCGGCCGAATGCGATCGAGTGGAAGCGGCGCGGAGTCCGCCCGCGAGGCAGTCTCGCCGTTGCTAGTCGGAGTCCACCGCAGGTCCACGGTCGTATCGTGGCCTAGGCGCTGGCGCAACAAGCCGGTCAGGGCAGTGACCGACGGCGCTGCGCCCTCGCCGCGGACCTCCACCCGCACGCCCCCGCCGGTCAGCATGATGCGGTCCAGATCGTCGCGCGGGTCCAGCCAGCTCTGCACGGCCTCCGTCGCCAGCCGAAGCTCACGGGCGTCATCTGCGGCGTGGACGAACCGGCCGGTAAGCGTGGCTCCCAGGACCAGCGTCGGAACGAGGACGGCGGCGACGACTCCCAGCGCCCTGGGCCGCTCGGTACGCAGCCGACGGGGCGGAACGAAGCCGGTGAGCAGAAACACCACGGCAGCGGCCAGCACGATCCCGAAAAGGTTGGCGGCGAACAGCAGAGCCGCACCGCGGGCAAGCTCGATCTGGCCGCGTCCGAGCAGGATTCCGACGCAGGCCAGCGGAGGTACCAGGGCGACGGCGACCGCGACACCGGGCAGGGCACCGGAGACGTCTCGGCGGACGATCGCGTACGCGCCCGCGGCACCGGCGGCCAACGCGACCAGCAGATCCCGGATGTCGGGATCGGTTCGGGCCAGCACCTCGGACGGAAGACTCGCGCTGGCGTCGGGCAGGAACATGGCGATCGCGACGGCGAGGCCGACGGCGCCGACCACGCCCGCTGCCACCGTGGCGGCCCCCAGGAGCAGACGGCGCTCCCAGCCCATGATCAACGAGACTGCCATGCCCATGATCGGTGCCATCAGCGGTGCGATGACCATCGCGCCGACCACGACAGCCGCCGAATCCTGCAGTAGGCCGACCGAGGCGACCACGACGGACAGGAACATCAGGACCGCGAACCGCCAGAGCGCCGCCCGCGAGGGTCGCAGCATCAATGCGTCCATCGCCGCGCGACGATCATCCGCCGGCACATGCAGCCGCCGCAGCCGGAAACTGGCAGGACCGATCCACCGGTTCCACCCGGGCCCGACCGACCCACCGCGTGGGCTCCCGGTTCCTCCGGATGGTTCCGGGGAGGTCACCGCTTCCGCGCTGGGATTCGTGGCCATGAGAGTACTCTGACAGACTGTCTCTGCCGGCAATACAACGCACCCACGACGCATCGCAGGCCGCACCCTCATGGGCGTCCGCCTCTACAACCCCTACACCAGCCGATTCCTCTCCACCGATCCCAGCTTGGGCGGTAGCGCCAACCCCTACGACTACGCGTACCGAGACCCCTACAACTCGTTCGATCTTGACGGCTTCTGGTCGGTCTTCAGGAAGCCGCGGTTCTGGAATTGGGGGCTTCGTGCATGGGTGTTCACTAAAACCCTTCCGCAAGTAACTGAACGCTGGGTTTGCGCTAAATATTACGTTATCATTGCCAGCGTCTTTGTGGGTCTCTCATTCCCGACCTTCATGGGCGTCTATGCAATAATCTGCGCCTGGTACTGCGGCTCCCCCTAGCCGCCGAAAGGGTTCGACTAGGATACTTCCATGACGAGTGCGCGGATCTTTTCTCTCAGAGTTGAAGGTGGGCCGGAATGGTGTCGTCCAGCGGTGGTGGCGCTCTATATAGTTGCGGCTGGCGGGTTGGTCTGTGCGGCTCTTCTGGGCGTCCCAGCGCCCTTCGTCTCGGGGTCTGCCGCAGTGTTGGGGATTGCGATAAGAGTATGGGCGCGTAGGTGGCCATGGAAAAAGGGGTAGGGAATCGCCTTCTGGTCTGATTCCGCCGACTTAGTGTCAATCCTGGAAATCGGCGAGGTCGGTGCTGGGGTGCCAGTCTGRYATCTTTCAGAGCTTACTTCCCAGTATTGGCAAGCTCTGACCTGGGATTTCGCGGCATTGCGCGACATGTCCCTGGATGTTCAAATAAGGGGCTATGCTGCCGGACTCGTTCACCTGTGAAAGCGCGCAGGCCACGATCGCCGGCTGGCTGGAACCTTCGACCACGTCTCCGGGTTGGAGTGTTCGACCATCAGGGCGTTCACGTGGTCGGCCGTGGCTGCCAGATCCCGTGGCCCCGGAGCGGGCGGTCGCCGCCTGGTTCGGACCGAAGGGCTCCGCCTCTGTCGTCTATGCGCTGCTCGTGCTGCACAGTGGCATCCCGGCGGGTGACCAGATCTTTCATCTGGTCACGGTCGTGGTGGCACTGTCGATCCTGCTGCACTCGTCGACCGACGTACCCATCGCCCACTGGCCGACCGGGCGACGCGCCAGGGGGGCGCTGGGGGTGATCCGGCGCCCCCTGACGCGCGGGTTCATCCTGGCCTGTCAGTCGTTGTGACTTTCACCGTGATGTCCCGCGGACCACGTCTGACAGTCAGTGTCACCTCGTCGCCCGGCGAGACCTTCCGCAGTCGGCTCAGGTAGGTCTGGTCTGAGGCGATCGGGGTTCCGTCGAAGGTGCGGATGATGTCACCAGGCGAGATCCCGGCCTTCTCCGCCGGACTGTCCGGCGCTGCCTGCAGAACCAGGACACCGCTTGTGATCTGTGCGTTGAGTTGCTCGGCGATCTCTGGGGTGAGCGTGGTCACCTGGAGGCCGAGGTACGCATGCTGTACCTTGCCGGTCCGCAGAAGTTGGTCGGCGGCGTCGGTCGCTGTCGCGGACGGTATCGCGAAGCCGATGGAGACCGCGCCCTCGGTCGGTGGTACATACGCCTCGTTGATACCCACCACCCGCCCCTGACCGTCGAGCAGTGCGCCTCCGGAGTTGCCCGGGTTGATAGCGGCGTCCGTCTGGATCACATCCACCGCCGGGTATTTCTTCTCGCTTTCCTTCTGCTCACCGGGGGCTGGAAGTACCCGGTTCAGTCCGGAAATTACCCCTACAGTGATGCTGTTCTCGAATCCCAGCGGACTGCCGATGGCGATAGCCATGCTCCCCACGGCGGGAAGCTCGTGCTGGAAGTCGGCGGCTGGTAGATCACTGCGTTCGACCTTGACGATGGCTATGTCACTGACGGCATCGGCCGCCTGTACCTGCCCGGCCGTCTGCTGGCCGTCAGCGAAGGCGACCTTCACTTTCTTGTCCTTGGCTGAGCGTACGACATGCTCGTTCGTGATGATGATCCCATCCCGTTTGTAGATGACTCCGCTGCCGAGGTGACCGTCGACCAGGATCGTCACGACGGACGGCTCCACTCTGCGAACGATTCCGGGAACCGCGGGAAGGCCGGCCGGGCTGCTGGTGGGCGCAGCCGCGGCTGCAGCCCCGTTGTGTTTCTCGTCCGGCGGGCCGGTGTCCTTTCCCGGGACGAAGAAGATCGCGAAGGTGCCGAGGGTGGCGGCGGTCGCGAGAACGACTGCCGGTGCTCGCCTGCGAACCCGCCGAGTCAGGGTGCTCATGGGGTCACCTTCCGATCCCGCTGGTTCGGTGGACTGCCGCCGACGGAATACCCGGCTGTTGCCCGCGGAAGCCTGCCCGAGGGAAGGCGAACCCGGGGCCTCCGAGAATTCAGAACATGTCGCGATGGTGCCCGAACTGCATACCTCGGATGGAGGAGAGCGAGCAAGGAGGTGGGGGAGCAGCATGCGGACCTAGCGCGACTCCGGGTCCCTGATCAGCGACGATGCCGGGTTGCAAGCCACCGGTGCCTGAGTGGTGGTCTGGCCTTGCGTTCGTCTTACGAACCGGACCGCACGTTCGTCACGCGCTGGGGGGACTGGTAAACCTGGGACAGTCTCCCGATCTGGGTGGCCTCGCTAGAGATGATCGGGGAAAACCTGGTACGGGCGGCCCCGTACTTGACGCGCTCTCCAGTCCCCGAAAGGTGACTGAAAGGTTCAAGCGAGAAATGGTGCCCTATCGCGGATTGGTGCGAATATCAATGCGCGTTAGGCGGAGAAGTGGCCGGACGGCGGCCATCGGCGATTTCGGAAGGTCTCGATTCTGCGCGATATGGAAACGGCGAAAAAGTATCATCGTGGTGCCGGTGGCGTAATAGGGGATCGGAATCCAGGCGCGACCCCATCGACGGATCGGTGCTTTCGGAAGTCTCGACGAGAAGTACCATCTGTACTTTCAGAGGGCACGGTCGAAAAGCTGGGGGGCCGGGTAGAGAAGCCTACTTATGACCGGCATGCGCTGACCCCGTCCGTCGTTCACCTCGGCGTTGGAAGCTTCGCGCGTGCGCACCCCATCCTGTATTTTGACGACCTTGCTGCCGCAGGCGAGACCGGCTGGGGCGTAGTCGGGGTCGGAATGCGCAGTCCGGAGATCGGTGAGGTACTCCGCAGCCAGAATGGGCTCTACACAGTCGTCGAGCGCGGCCGTGACAGCGCCCATGCCAGACTCGTCGGTGCCCTGGTTGAGTACCTGTACCTCCCAGAGCAGCCCCAGCAGGTCGCCGACCTGCTTGCGTCCCCGAGCACCCAGCTGGTCACCATGACCGTGACCAGCGAGGGCTACCAGGTGCGTCCGGACATTCCAGCCGTCCGTCACGATCTGGCGACTCCAGATGATCCGGTGACCGTGACGGGGCTCCTCGTCGCCGCCCTGCGTCGCCGTCGAGCGGAGGGCACAGGCCCGTTCACTGTGCTGTCCTGTGACAACCTCGACGACTCGGGTGCGGCGATTCGGCTTGCTGTTCTCGAGTTCGCCGGGTTGCTCGACACCCAGACCGGTGGAGACCTCGCCTCCTGGGTCCGGGAGAACGTGACCTTCCCCAGCGGCATGGTGGACCGCATCACGCCGGCCACCAACCCCCAACTGCGTGACCAGATCGAGGACGAGTTCGGAGTGCCCGACCGCTGGCCGGTGGTCACGGAAACCTTCCGGCAATGGGTTGTCGAAGATGACTTCTGCGCCGAGAAACCGCCGCTGGAGCGGGTCGGTGTGCAGATGGTCGACGACGTCACCCCATGGAAGGTCGTGAAGGGCCGGCTGCTCAACGGCGGGCACTGCGCGCTCGGGTATCTGGGTGCCCTCGCGGCGTTCGAAACCACCGATCAGGCCATGGCCGAGCCTGTGATGTCGGAGTATCTGTCGCGTCTGCTGCGCGAGGACATCGCCCCACTGCTGCCGGAGGTGCCCGGCCAGGACACCGACGAGTACGTGACGATGACCCTCGAGCGCATCGCGAACCCCGCCATCGGCGACAGTCTGCTGCGGCTTTGCCGCCGCGGCTCAACGAAGGTTCCCCACCATGTGCTCTCCTCGCTGGGAGAGGCACGCGCGTCGGGCAGGACGCACCGGATGCTGCTGGCAGCGCTGGCAGGGTGGTTGTGGTTCCTGCGGGGTGAGGGCTTGGACGGTCGTCCGCTGCCCATCGAGGACTCGCGAGCCGAGGAGCTTCGACGCGCGGCGCAGGCCGGCGGCGATGATCCGAGGGCGCTGCTGGAGCACCGCGACATTTTCGGTGACCTGGCGGACGATGTTGATCTGGTCGAGGAACTTGGCGAACTGCTCACCCGCGTGTCCCGCGACGGGGTCCGCGGCATGCTCGCGGCTGTACTCCACTCCAACGAGGAGGACCGGTGACAACAATTCCCAGGAACATCACGACCTCAGGCACCGCCGTTCGGGGCGGCTTGGATCCATCTGGGCTCAGGATCGTGCTCTGCGACGCGGACGACAACCTGTTCCCCTCGGAGGCGCCCGCGTTCACCGCGTCGACCGAGGTCACCAATGACTTCCTGGAACGCATGGGAGTCGACTACCGCTGGATACCCGAGGATTTGCGTCGTGCCGCGATGGGACGCAATTTCCGCTCCGTGGCCCTGCAGGCGGCGGCCGACGCCGGCGTGCCGGTGGAGACCTCGACGGATCCCGTCGAGCCGACGGAACCGTCCGCGGGAATCGCGGGGCGTGTGTCGGCCGCTGAGATGGAATGGTGGGTCGCCGAGGAGAAGCGCCGTGTGAGCGAGTGGCTGTGCGCGGTGCTGCGACCGGACCCCGAAGTGCTGGGTCCGCTTGCCAGCATGCGCGAGAAGTATCCTTTGGCGGCGGTGAGCTCGAGTGCGCTGAGTCGCCTGGAGGCGTGTTTCACGGCGGCTGGCCTCACCAGCCTGCTGCCACCTCGCGTGCGGTACAGCGCCGAAGACACACCACCGGTTCCGACCAGCAAGCCTGATCCGACCATCTACCGGATCGCCTGCGAACGCGAGGGTGTGGCACCGGCGGAGGCACTCGCTGTCGAAGATTCCTTGACGGGGGCGACGGCGGCTGTCCGGGCGGGCATTCCCACCGTAGGCAATCTCCATTTCGTCCTACCGGGCGAGCGTGAGGCCCGGATCGCGGCTTTCCACGAGGCCGGTGTGACGGCCGTCGTGGAGAACTGGCAGCAGCTGGCGTCGCTGCTGCTGGGGTGACGCGGTTGGCGCATGAGTCCGCGCCCGCGGAAGCCGCGATCCGGGGGGTGCCCGCGGTCAGGTTCCGCGACCAGTCGACATAACCTGCGCCGGAAGGCCTAGGAAGATCTTGACTGGGCCTCGCCGGGTCGTCTCCGATCTAGTGTTGCGCGCGTGACCGAGCGTGGCACCCACTTCGTCCGCGGCTACTGGCGGTGTCAGGACGTGCCGCCGCGACTGCCTGTGCACTGGTGGCAGTCCAGCCTTACGTTCATCTAACGGATCGGTCCTCCGATTTGTCGCGCGCGGGAAGTCTGGTAAAACTTGATTCGGCGACCCGACCCGGTCGGCCCTGGTTGTGACATGGAGTGCCTCGAATGGGTGCGGTATGGCCCCTCCGTTCCTCGAGGCGGAGCTTCAACGTCATACGAGGGGCTGAAACGCTGAGGGGGGAGGTTCGGGTCGCTCCCGCTCAGCGCTCCCGGTCTGGATCCGAGAGATGCGAGGTTGACAGGATTGAGAAGTGTGCGCGCCTGGGAAGAGGCGCACGACCATCGCTTTTCGGCGGGGTCCGGCGCCGTTCCCGGCACACTCGCGGCGACCGGTCCGTGGCACGCCTATCTGCCGATGTAGCTAGTGAACGACTCGACCGGCGGAGGCGGCCCCGGCGTGTCGCCCTGTCGTCGGCTCTTGCTTCTCGTCGACGATGACGCTGCGGACGCGACGCTTCTCGGTGAGGCTTTGCGTGAGCGCGGCCTTGATATTGATGTTCATTTGGCGGCAGATGGCGACCAGGTGTCTCGGTATCTGTGCGACGCTGCCGAGCCGAAACCCGATCTCATTCTTCTTGATCCTTTCGTGCCGCGTATGGACGTTATTCCTCTGCTGCACTTCCTGCGGATAGATCGCGATCTACGGCGGGTCCCTCTGATTGTCCTCGCTGACGACGGGGCGACGAGAAACATTCCCGGCCTGGCCGGGGCACCTGGCGTGCACGTCGCCAAACCCGTCGACTACGAGGCCTTCATCGGACTGGTCCAGAAGATCGAAAAATCTCTCCGAGACCCATCTCCCGGGTAGGTGGGCGCATTCGGCGATGCGGTCACATTTGTGTCGTTCTTCGTGGCATTTGTTCGGCTCTCGTGTCGCATTCCGCAGGGCTTGCTGTCAGGTAAGCCGTCCGGTGTAGCAGCAGGCAACCCGCACAGGAAGGTCGAATTCGATTGCCACCCCCTTCGGTGACTTCGACGTGGTTACTGAAGGATCCGGCGATCCGGAGCATTTGTGGGCGTTTGTCGCCGCGAGGTGATCGACGGAACGGTAAGGGAATCGTCAGGAGATTCTCTGGTCGCCGCCGAAGGGGCGGGGGATGCTCGAACCGAGCGTATCGGCGTCCTCGGAGAGGAGTTTTCGTGTCTGACAGTGCGGCAGGGGCGGCCGTGAATGATGGCGAAGCGGCCGTGGGCGAGCTGGAGGTGATGATCGTGCAGGTGCACCCGATCGTCACGGTGCGAATCGTCGGTGACGTGGTGATGGGCACCGACCCCTTGCTCCGTAGCGTCTTCGAGACGGCAATGGGGGTCGACGTCCCCGCCGTGGAAGTGGATCTCGAGCGGGCCCGGCTCTTCGATTCTCATGGGTTGGTCTCCTTGGAGGAGATGTGCAGCGCCGTTCTCTGTCGTGGTCGATCGCTCGTGTTCCGCGGAATCGGCAAGGGGGCGAAGGGGGGCGGCCGCATCCACCTTCGCGCCGGCGTTTCGTCGGGGAATGGCTGGTAGGGGCATTGGGGGGCCTTGGGGCGGCGGGAGTCCAGGTCGGCCTCACGTGCTGAACTCCGCTGATCCGGACGGTCGTGACATCGATGACGGTCGCGGCTCAGCTTTTGGCTCTGGGCAGCTCGATAACGAAACGTGCGCCGCCCCCGGGCCGGTCCTCCACCCAGATGCGCCCGTTGTGACGGCGGATGTGCTCCGCGGCGAGGGCGAGCCCGAGACCGGTGCCACTGTCGTCGGTGTCCCGGCAGACCGCCGCCCCCCGGGCGAACCGTTCGAACACGCGTGTGCGGTCGTTCGCAGGCACTCCAGGCCCCGCGTCGTCGATCTCGACTCGTACTGTCTTCTCGTCCGAACCGGCGACGGCGAGCCGGACAAGCCCACCGCCGTGCCGCCGAGCATTGTCGGTGACGTTGACGATGACCCGTTCGAGCCGTCGCCGGTCGCCGTGAATCACCAGCCCGGGTGAGTCGTCGGCAGGCCCCATCGCTTGCCTCGCGCTGGGAACCGCATGCTTGATCAGCTCGGTGAGATCTACCGGTTCCCAGGGGTCATCCTTGTGGTCACTTCGGGAGATTTCCAGCAGGTCGGCGACGAGGTGCTCGAAGCGGTGGATCTCGCCGGCGAGAAGTTCCAGCGCTTCGCCCGCACCGGGGGGCATGTCCGCCTTGCGGCGGCTGAGAACGGCCATCGCGTTGACCATGGTGGTCAGAGGGGAGCGGAGTTCATGGCTGACATCGCCGGCGAAGCGTGCGTCGCGTTCCTCCCGCCGTCGCAGCTCCGCGGCGGTAGCTGTGAACGCCGTCGCCAGGGCCGCGAGATCGGGATCGTGAGTGGGTGCGAACCGAACATCCGGCGCGCCCTGAGCCACCCGGTGAACCGCGGCGTTCAGCTCGGCGAGCGGTCTGAGCGCGCGTCTGCTGGCCCGCAGCCCGAGCACGGCGCCGAACAGGCAGCTGATGATCGTCGTGGCGATCAGGGTCAGTGACAGGAAGCGGACCGAGCGGTCGAGTTCGCGTAGCGGGAACACCTCCATGTAGCTTGCCTGGACCGATGGCAGCGGCCGGGTCGCGATCAGGACGGGGGCACCGTTGAGGTGGGCGTGCTGCGTGGCGGCTCGTCCCGCTTCGACCTCCCGCAGGATCCCCTCCGGGATGCGCCCGGGGCTGACGCCCGTGCCGCTGGTCAACCAGGCGTCGTCGCGCAGCACCAGTACGGCTGAATCCGAGGTGGCGCTCAGCCCGGTGACCAGCTGGGCCAGACCGTCCGACCCGGCCCGCAGCGATCCTTCGACGTAGCGGGCGTTGACAGTGGCCTGTCTGCTCGCGCTGCGCTCGCGTTGGCCGAGCATGTAGTCGGTGGCGAAGTACCAGGTTGCGGCGGCGCCCGCGGCCGTGACCGCCAGGGAGATGAGGCTGAAGGTGACCATCAGTCTTGTCCGCAGCCGGTACCGGGCCGGTCGCCACGCGGAGAACCGGGGCGACAGACGGAGGCCTGTTGGGGCCCGAGTAGTGAGACGCTGCCGTGTTCTGGCGCGCGGCCGGAGGCTCATACTCCGGCCCGGTAGCCGACTCCTCGTACGGTCAGGACACGGCAGGGAGCCCCCGGATTGGGTTCGATCTTCTGCCGTAGTCGCCGGATGTGGACGTCGAGGAGGCGGGTGTCGCCGAAGTAGCCGTAACCCCAGACCCGTTCCAGGAGCTGCTCGCGCGTGACCACCCGACCTTCGGCCATCGCGAGCTCGGCGAGCAGACGGAACTCGGTCCTGGTCAGGGCGATCTCCAACCCATGGCGTCGAGCCAGGCCCTCCTCGGCGAAGATCTCGAGGTCGCCCACAGCCAGCACCCGCGGCGCACCGCCGTGCGGGGCGCGGGCGCGCCGCAGCAGGGCGCGGATCCGTGCCGACAGCTCGGCCGCCACCAGCGGTTTCGTCACATAGTCGTCGGCGCCGGCCTCGAGACCGGCGATGATCTCGTCCGAGCCGGTCCGGGCACTGACAATGATGATCGGCAGATCGCTGCCGTGGCGGAGCAGCCGACAGACCTCGAGGCCGTCGACGTCGGGCAGCATCAGATCGAGCAGGACGACGTCGACCGGCCGGGCCGTGATCTCCCTGAGGGCGTGTTTGCCGCCAGTGGCCTCACGGACCCGGTAGCCCTCGTCAGCCAGCGCCAGGCGCAGCGCCTGGCGTATACGGCTGTCGTCCTCGACAAGAAGCACCTCTGCCGACACCACATCACCTCGTCCTCAGTCACGCCAGCTGTCGGCCTCACCACCCGGGCGGGGCCGCCCTGCCCGTCAGCATGGGTGGGCCGGCCCGAAGGAGCCCCGGGTTGGTGACATCGGCGACGTCGGTGGGTCAGAACTGGTCGGGCTCGGGGCACTCGGGCAGAGAGTGCCGCCCGGTTCCGATATGGCCGGCGCGGTCATCGTCCCACTGATCACGACCGGGGGCGGTGTGGCCGGCAGTGGGCTGGGTTCCTCGAGCGGACGGACGTCGTCGCTGATCCGGACACCGCAGCCCACCGTGGCGAGCATGAGCACGACGCATCCGAGGACGGCCACCATCCGCCACAGCCTGAGACCGTGGTGCGGGAACGGCGAGTAATGCCTTCGACCGCCATCGGCTTGCCGGCGCATGATACTGGTCGTCGTTCGGCCACTGAATCGCGCTCTTCTCACCTCCCGATGCCGACGCCTTCGGAGTCGATCCGGCCCGCACGCGGGGGTGCCCTCGACGCCCCTCCGACGTCGCGAGGTCGACGCACGAGCCGGATCGCTGTCACCTGTCTACCCGCCGCATGGCGTTGCCGCGGGCGCCGTGCCGGCGGTGTCAGGTGTTCGTAAGGCAGGCATGGGGCGAGCGGGTCATGCGTCACCCGTGCCATCGCCGGATCGATCCCGACCGGTTCGGATTCACACGGAACCGGCGTCGGATGCGCTGCATGCCCGCACCGGTACAGCCGCTGATCCGAGGTCCGCGAGGTACCGGGCTGCGCCGGCCGGGGGCCGGGAGACGAACAACTCCGCGTAGAGCCAGCCACGGCCCTCCGCCGTGGTCGGGTCGATGCCGATGTCCGACAGGGTGTCGAGAACGACGTGCTGTTCCTCCTGAGAGGCGAAGCGGCGTTGTCGGAACAGCCGGTCAAGCCGGACCGTCTTGTATCCGAGATCGGCCAGGCTGGCGCTGATCGCCTCGAAGGGGAACATGCGCAGCACAAAATGTGCCATCCACGGCATTCTCCCGTCGGTGGCCTGGACCAGTCGGGTGATCGTGCGATTGGTGACATAGCCGATGCATCCGGTGGAGATCACGATTTCGGCGGCTGAGAGAACCGTTCGCTGGGTGGCATCGGGATCGTCCTTCTCGAGGTCGGCGTGGACGGCGCCGTCGAGGAAGCCGGCCGCGGTCGCGTAGGCGAGGGCCGGCGCCGAGCTGTCGAGGCCTACGATGTGGGGGCCGGCGGGAGCGCGCCGGGTGGCAGCGAGAGCCCGATCGCGGTCCAGTAGATCGCTCCGCTCCCGCGGATCACTGGCTGCCGCCCCGTAGTGATCGTAGAGTTCTGCCAGGGACAAGTCGAACTTGAGCAGCGCGGCGTTCACCCCGTATGAGCATCCGACGTCGAGAACCGTCGGTGACGGGGAGCCACTGGCTTCCCGGTATCGAAGAAGAAGGTTTTCGAAGTAGGGTTTCGCGAGCTGGGGAATCTGATAGTCGAGCTGCCCCAGTGTCGAGAAGTACTCGCGGGGATCCGGTGCGGTATAGACGTGAGCGAGGGAAATTTTTCCGGTTGCGTCCAAAGGCATGATGGTGTCCCGCTTCGGTGGGTGGCCGTTCAGGTTGCGGGCGCGTGGCTGCTGGAAGTCCTTTCCGTCCCGCCGCCAACGCATGACGATTTTCCGTCGGCTCTGGGTGTGCGGCGCACACCATCACCGTATGGCCCGGTATGTGGACCTTGCAGTGGTTTACGCGAAGTGAACCTTACGATTTCGCCATGTGGCTGTTGCTTTCTGTTCACTTCCTGACGGCGGAGCAACCTGTTCGCGTCGAAGGATGCGAATGATCGGGAGGGTGGGATCCGGTGCCGCGGTGGGGTGAGGGCTGGTGCGCGCCGTTCAGCTCCAGCCCAGCGCGTTGGCGTCGACGCCCGGTTCCCCGCCGGCGGCCGCGAAGGCGCGTAGCGCCGCGACCAGGCTGCCGCGCAGGCGGGGGTCCATCCTCGCGACGATCGCCGTGATCTCGATTCGGCGGCGGCGGGTGACGTCCTCGACGAGCTGTCTGCCGTTCACGGTGAGCGCGACGTTGACCTCGCGGCGGTTGTCCGGGTTGCCGAGACGGTCGATCAGGCCGGCGGCGACAAGGCGGTCGGCCATACGGGTGGCGGTCGAGGGGTGGACGGCGAGGAGGTCGGCGAGGTCGCCGGCCCGGAGGGCGCCGCGGCTGGCGAGGACGACGAGCATGCGGAACTGGGGGAGCGTGACGTCCTCGCCGACGGCGGTCAGCGAGCGGGCGGACACGGCCACCAGTAGGCGGGATGCGGTGAGGACGGCGTCGGTGAGCTCGTCCACGCCTTCGTCGGGCGCGCCAGGTGGCGCGGAGGCGTCCGGCGTGTTGCTCATGGCACTGTTCTACCGCCCAGGGCAGCCGGTACGTGAAACAGCGCCCACCCCTCCGGTGCTCAGTACAACTTTTGTACTATGCAAATATGCGTGCGGTGGCGGATCAGAACACGGCGGTCCGGTGGGTGAGGTCCCGGTGGCCTGCCGGGGCTGGTTCCGGCACGGCGCGAAGCGGGGCGGGGTTGATCGCATTGGCCATGATGGTCGGCGCGGGAGTGGGACTGGCGGCGGTCGGTTTCCGTTGGCTGATCGTGCTGTGCACCGAGGTGTTCTGTGGCCGGGAGGACTGCTCGGTCGCCGGCCACACGGCCAATCCGCATGTGCCTGCTCTTGGCCTCTGGTTTCTGCTGCTGGCTCCGGTCGCGGGTGGCGTTCTCTACGGTCCGCTGATCAACCGGTTCGCCCGGGAAGCCCGCGGGCACGGCGTTCCGGAGGTGATGTACGCCGTCGCCGAACATGACGGCCGCATCGCGCCGCGGGTGTCGGCGGTCAAGTCGTTCGCGTCCGCGCTGTGCATCGGTGCGGGTGGCTCGGTGGGCCGGGAGGGGCCGATCGTGCAGATCGGTTCCGCGCTCGGTTCCGCGCTCGGTCAGGTCGCCCGGGTCGGCGCCGAACGGCTGCCCGTCCTCGTCGCCTGCGGAGCCGGCGGCGGGATCGCGGCGACCTTCAACGCACCGCTCGCCGGCGTGATGTTCGCCTGTGAGGTGATCCTCGCGTCGTTCACCGCCGAGGCGTTCGGCGTTGTGGTCCTGGCCGCCGTGTCCGCCAGCGTGGTCGGGCGGGCGGTGCTGGGCTCGAACCCGTTTCTGACGCTGCCACCGTTCGCCGTCCGCAGCGCGGCGGACTACCCGCTCTTCGCCCTGCTCGGCGTGTTCGGCGGGGTCACCGGAGTGGCGTTCACCCGTGTGCTCTACGCCGTGGAGGACGGCTGCGACCGGGTCTGGCGAGGCCCGGAGTGGCTGCGGCCCGCGGTGGGAGGCCTGCTGCTCGGAGCCGTCCTGATCGCTCTCCCGCAGATGTACGGCGTCGGTTATCCCGTCCTCGAACGGGCGGTCGGTGGGCGGTACGGGCTGGGGCTGCTCGCGCTGCTCCTGGTCGGCAAGATCGTCGCCACGAGTCTGACCATCGGCATCGGGGGGTCCGGTGGGGTCTTCGCACCCTCCCTGTTCGTCGGCGCGGTCACCGGCGCCGCGTTCGGTCTGGTCGCGCACGACGCCGCAGGGCAGCTGGTCGCGCCGGTCGGGGCCTACGCGCTGGTCGGCATGGGCGCGGTCTTCGCCGGTGCGGCCCGTGCGCCCATCACCGCCGTGCTGATCCTGTTCGAACTCACCGGTGAGTACACGATCATCCTGCCGCTGATGGCCGCGGTCGTGATCGCGACCCTGACCAGCGCCCTGCTGTCCCACGAAACGATCTACACGCTCAAGCTCACTCGACGAGGCGTCGACCTTGACGCGTCCCACCAGTCCCGTCGGTTGCGCAACCAGCCGATCACCGCCGCGCTGGGTCCGCCACCAGAGGCCCTGCCGGCCGCGGTGCCGCTCAGGAGCGCGGCGGTGGCGCTCGCCCGTGCCCCACACGGTTGCCTGCCGCTCGTCGACGACGCCGGCCGCTACCAGGGAGTGATCACCGTGAAGGCAGTCGCCGACGCTCTCGACGTTCCCAGCCGTGCCACTCGGAGCGCGGGCCACCTCGCCGTTCAGCGTCCGAGTGTCACCACTGCATCCAGCCTCGCCGATGCCCT
Source organism: Frankia sp. CcI49 (assembly GCF_001983215.1). NCBI lineage: Bacteria > Bacillati > Actinomycetota > Actinomycetes > Frankiales > Frankiaceae > Frankia > Frankia sp. CcI49. The sequence goes on along the minus strand of NZ_MOWP01000032.1, from coordinate 18,651 downwards.
CGACGCCTTCGAAGGCGCGTCCAGTGGGGGCATCGTCGTCCTCGACCCCCGGCAGGGCCACATCGTCGGCTGGATCACTCACCAGTCGATCCTCGCCGCGATGCACCCGCCGCCCGCCTCTCGGCAGGCGGCGGCAACCCTCCCGGGAGATGGGCCGCAGGTCGGCGATCAACCCTCACCCGCACGACAGGCGGCCGTCGTGGTGCCCGAGGCGGGAGCGGACTGACGCCGGCCTCGACCGAGTCGAACCCTCGCGACGACCGCCTGCGGTGCCGGGGCCGGTGAGAACAGTCCGCACGAAATCGACGGAACGTACGAAGACGTCGCTAGGCCGCCGGCGGCCCGGCGTCAACGCCGGTGTTGTGGTCTGTGACGAGCGCGATCGACACGTGGCGGCGCGGACCTTGCCGTAGGCGATGCCCGCGTACGGCCGGCCTGGCGCGGGGGATCTGTGCCGTCCGCGCCTTCCAAGGGAGGCCGTCACGGCAATGGGTTGACAGGTCCGATCTGCCCGCTACATTTGTGGTCGATCGACCAACTACTGGGGGTGTCGGTGGGGCGGCGGCAGCTGTTCGACTCGGACGAGGTTCTGCTGACGATGATGCAGCTGTTCCGCCGTCAGGGATTTCACGCCACGTCGCTACGGGATCTGGAGGCTGCGACCGGGCTGCATCCGGGCAGTCTGCACCGCTCGTTCGGGAACAAGGACGAAATCTTCCGTTCGGCTTTGGACGCCTACGTCGAGCGGGTGGTCCGCCGACGGGTAGCCGAGCACCTCCAGCGGGTCGACGACCCGCTGTCCGGCATCCGAAGTTACTTCACCTCGACGTTCGAGACCGGGCTGGACCATGATCCGGGCTGCCTGGTGACGAACAGCGCGGTGGAGTCCTACGCGCTCGACGAGCTGACCACCCGCGGTGTGCGGCGGGGGCTGGAGGAGATCGAACGGGGCTTCGCGGGCGCGGTGGCACGTGCCCGCGCGGCCGGCCAGGTTCCCACGGGCCTGCCTGCGGACCGTCTCGGCCTGCGACTGCTGGTCGACTACCAGGGTGTGCTGGTCCTGGTGCGGTCCGGCGCCGAGCGGCCGCGGCTACGGCAGGTCACCGAGGACATCGTGGCCTCGCTGCGGGAAGCGCCCGGCTGACCGACGCACCCCACACACCCGGAGCGATCGACGCCCCCAGAGCAATCGATCGATGCACCCGGAGCGGCGCGGTAGCCGCATCCGCTCAACCCATGGCAACGACCGGCACATCCTCGCCGGTCGTTGATTCCGTCGACCTCTGTTTCAGCATGCTCACGTTCAACTGGAGGTTCGCTGTGGCCTGTCCCAGAGTGGCAGTCGTTCTCACCTCGACTGCTCGCTTCGGCGAGTCCGATCGTCCGACCGGCTTCTGGTATGAGGAACTCGCCGCCCCGTACTACGCGCTGACCGACGCTGGCGTCGGGGTCACCATGGCCTCGATCGCCGGCGGGCAACCTCCGGCCGATCCCGCCAGCCTCGCGCCGCCCGCGGTCACCGACGCGGTGAACTTGTTCCGTACCGATTCCGACGCGCTTGCCCGCCTGGCCGCGACCGAACCCGTGGCCGGCCTGGCCGCGAACGCCTTCGACGGCGTCATCCTGGTGGGTGGCCACGGAACAATGTGGGACTTTCCTGACAGCCCGCCGCTGGCCGAGCTGTTGACGGCCGTACTCGCTCGGAACGGGACCGTCGGCGCCGTCTGTCACGGAGCCGCCGGGCTCCTGAACACCCAGGTCGCGGAACACCCGGCCGTTCGCGGCCGGCAGCTGACCGCTTTCAGCGACGCCGAGGAGGAACTGGTCGCCGCGACCAGTCTCGTCCCGTTCTCCCTCGAACAGCGGCTGCGCGCCCTCGGCACCAGGTACTCCGCGGGCCAGCCCTTCGCCCCTCACGTCATTCGGGACGGTCAGCTCGTCACCGGGCAGAACCCGGCTTCCTCGGCGCAGGTCGCCGCCCTCGTCATCGAGTCGATGCGGCAGGCCCCCACCACGCCGACCCGGCCGTGAGCGGAAACCGGGAGCTCGCCCAGCACGTCCTCGACCAGGTGGAGGACGCGCTGGGCGGGATGACGCTCAGACGGTTCTTCGGCGGCTGGGCGTTGTGCCACCGTGGCCGCCAGGTCGGGATGGTCATGGACACCCTCTTCGTCAAAGTCGCCGAGGACGAACGGCTGTCATGGGAGGCGGCGGGCCGGCGGCCTTTCACCTACCAGTCGGCTGGAAGGACCGTGACGGTCCGCGCGTACTACAGCGTTCCCGACGAGGTCCTCGACGACCGCGAAGCCCTGGCTGACCTGGTCCGCCATGCGATCTCCACGTCCGCTCAGGATGCTCGGACGTGAGACGGCGGCGCTTGCCCTCGCCCGGCGGTTCTCGCAACGAGCTTCCGTCGGTGAGTGGCGCGGCCGCTGGTGAGTGAACGCTGATCTTCGTGGGACTCGCGGGGGCCGGTGGTGTACGGCTTCCGGCCGTAGTGGGGCGAATTGCGTCGCGGCTGGGGCTGTCGGGCACTATTGTGGACAGCGGTGCGCCGGGAAGTCTGGTCGGCATGAGGGACGCGTCCGTCCCGTCTCGTGACCTGGTCTACGTGGTCGTGACGGACGCGGAGATGTCACATGCGACTGGTCTTCTCGGAAGGGGCTATATGGCTGCGGCTTCGCGCGGCATCCAGGGACGCAAGCGCCCGCAGCGGTCCGGACCGTCCCCGCGCAGGCTGCTGGCGCGGCCGACCTGGTCACGCGCTCAGCAGGTCACGAACGTACTGCGTAGCGAGACGGTCGGAGGCCTTCTCCTCCTGGCAGGCGCGGTGGTGGCGCTCCTCTGGGCCAACTCACCCTGGCGAGCCGGTTACGAGACCCTGACCGACACCCACCTCGGTCCGGAAGCACTGCACCTGCACCTGTCCCTGGCACACTGGGCCTCGGACGGCCTGCTCGCGATCTTCTTCTTCGTGGTGGGCCTCGAGCTCAAGCGCGAGTTCGTCCTCGGTGAGCTGAGATCGCCGAGCCGAGCGGCCCTGCCCGTCATCGCGGCCGTCGGCGGGATGGCACTGCCCGCACTGATCTACACCCTGGTCAACACGGTCTCCGCGGGAGGGGCGCCGCAGGGATGGGCTGTACCGACGGCGACGGACATCGCGTTCGCGGTCGCCGTGCTGGCGGTGATCAGCACACATCTGCCGGTGGCGCTCCGCTCGTTCCTCCTGACGCTGGCCGTCGTCGACGACCTCCTCGCCATCGTGATCATCGTGGTGTTCTTCACGGACTCGCTCAGCCTGGTCTCGCTGGCAGGCTCGCTCGCGACGATCGCCATGTTCATGCTGGTCGTCAACCGGGGTGTCACCCGCTGGTATCTGTTGGTGCCGCTCGCGGTCGTTGCGTGGGCGCTCATGCATGCGTCCGGCGTGCACGCCACCATCGCCGGGGTGCTGCTCGGGTTCGCGGTTCCGACCCGGCCCGCTTCGGGGGAGCAGCACGGGATGTCGGAGCGGTTCGAGCATCTCTGGCGGCCGGTGTCCGCCGGCGTCGCTGTCCCGGTCTTCGCGCTGATGTCGGCCGGTGTGTCGCTAGGGGGCGGGGGGATCGGCGCGGCCCTGCGTGATCCGGTGGGCCTGGGTGTGGCGCTGGGGCTGGTGGTGGGCAAGCTGGTCGGGGTGCTGGGCTCGACGTTTCTGCTGGCCCGCTTCACGCGTGCCGAGCTGGACGAGAACCTGTCCTGGTGGGACGTTCTCGGCGTCGCGCTCCTTGCCGGGGTGGGCTTCACTGTGTCGCTGCTGATCGGTGAGCTGGCGTTCGGTGACGGCACCGAGCGTGATGAGCATGCCAAGGCGGCGATCCTCGTGGGCTCCCTGACCTCCGCCGTGCTCGCCGCGGTGGTACTGCGCACGCGTAACCGGGTGTATCGCAAGATCGAGGAGGAAGACGCGGTCGACCGGGACGGGGACGGCGTCCCAGACGTGTTTCAAGAACCCACCGCCGGGGACGCGCCCGACATCGCCCACCAAGGGTGATCTGGGAGGCGCGTAGACGTCCCTGGGGTCCAGCGGGGCGCTCTCGGCGGCGGGGACGGGAACCGATGAATCCGGCGCCTCCGGTGACGAGAACCCGCAGCCTGCGACGCTTGTGCCGCGGGCGCCGACCGAATCGTACGAACCGGAGAAGCCAGAGGCCTCGCTCCGACATACCCGGTCGAAGGGCCGAGGAGCCGAAGAACCGGAAGGGAGGACGCCGGCCGTTGGGCTCATGCAGCCGGCAGCGCGACGACGAAACGGCGGCCCCCGTGCTGGTAATGGACGGTGACATCGCTGCCGCGCGCCCCCACGATGCCCCGGACGATCGCCCGCCCGGTGCCAGACCGCACCCGCGGCTGATGAGAGTGATCGCCACCGTCGCTGGGGGGTGCAGGCGGTCTCCCCGCGGAAGCCGAGGTCGCACACCCGGGGCAGGTCCTCGGAGGGGGTCCCCGCTACCGCCACTGGTCGGCGACCGCGACGATCGCCTGGGCGTCCCCGGAGGTAGCATCCCGTCGCCCTGCGGCGCGCTTGCGCCCCGTTCGACCCGCACCTCGACCGTGCCGTCCTGGGGGTGTGACGGATGGCGTTGACCAGCGGATTCGTCAGCACCCGGCCGTCCTAGGGGTGTCCGCTCCACGTAGACGGCGTCCTCGATGCTGCCTCACCGGGTGTCGCGGGACACGTCGGCGGGCGAGGAGCTCGGTGTTGTGGAGGGCTGTCCGGTTGACGAGGGCTCCGGGGTGGCCGTGCTCGGGAGCGGGTCTGCTGGCTGCGGTGATGCGGACGGGCTGGCTGTCTGCGGAACCGGCGGCGTCGTACTCGCGTCCGGGCTACGTGGAGTGAGCGTAATGATGGGGATGTCCACCCCAGGCTCGATGATCGGCGGGCTGGTGGATGCCGGCGACGGCTCAGGTTGCCCACTGGGCGCGGCTGTCGGGCTCGGTGAGGCGGACGGCACCGGTGCGACAGACATGGGTGGCTCGTCTGCCGGGGTCGGGTCGTCGGCGGAGGCGCCCTCAGAGCTAAGGCCCGTCGCGTCGGCGGTCGTGCTGCTCTGGCAGCCGCGCATCCAGGCCAGGACGGTGCGGACGTAGGCGTCGGACGGGTTGTAGGCGCGGATCGCGGCGCGCAGCTGGTCCGGATCGGTCAGATCACGGCCGTGACCGCAGAGGTAAAAGGCGGCGGCGAGGGTCGCGTCGTAGATGTTGTGCGGGTCGCGGCGGCCGTCGCCGTTKCCGTCCCGTCCGGAGCCTGTCCAGGTCGTGGGGATGAACTGCATGGGTCCGACGGCACGGTCGTAGGTGGTGTCGTGGTCGAGGGCGCCGTGGTCGGTGTCGTGGATGAGCGCGACACCGGCGGTGCCGTTGAGGGGTGGGCCGAGGATGGGGCGGGTGATGGTGCCGTCCGGGCTGATCGGGTGGCCGGCGGCGTGGCCGGATTCGACTTTGCCGATGGCAGCGAGCAGTTCCCAGGGCAGGCGACAGGCCGGTTTCTCGGTGGCGATGATATCGGCTGCCTCGTGGTAGGCGACGAGGATACGTGCGGGGATCCCCGTGTCCCCGGAGCTGAGGAGGACAGGGGTGCCTTCGGCGCCGGTGGCGTCGTGGGCAAGGGTCGCTGTGGAGGGAACGACCGGGCTGGTGGCGCCGGTGGTGGTCGGTTGCAGGGTGGGCATCGTCCAGGTGCCGGGGCGTAGCTGTGTCGATTCGGGCTCGACGAGACTGGACTGGCCGTCTCTCGTGGTGGGAGTCCCTGCGGTGCAGAGGACAAGCAGCGCCGAGGCCAGCAAGGCCGGCAGCAGCGAGGTTCGGATCAGGCCGCGCTGGCGGTGTCGTCTGCGGTGGGTTCCCTGGTGACGGCTCCTGCGGCGGTGCTGGGCCGCAGGCCGGGCCGGCCGGCGGTGACGCCCCCGGCTTCCCGCCGCCGAGGAGCGGCGCTCGCGGTCGGGTTCGGTCGGGAAAAGCGGCTGTGCGTAGGCGAGTGTGGCCCCCGCACGGACTGCTGAGGGCGGGGTGGAGGGTGGCGTGCGAGGCCGTGGGTCAGATGCCTGGGTGGCTGTCCGGTCGCGTCCCGTCCCGGCGGAGACTCGGGGTAGCTGCCGATGTCGGCTCACCGGGCACTCCGTCGAGGCGGGCAACGCCTGACCGTCGCGGGCGCACGATCCCGTGGTAGGGACCATGGGGTGTCGGCTCGCGGTCGGTGTCCCGCGCAGGGGTCGTCGCCACCGCGGTTCCTTCTGGCGGTGAGGTCTGCCGATGGCGAAGGATCTCTTCCGTGGGCGGGGAGGTTCTGCCTGCTGCCGCTGGACGCTGCCCTCACCGGATCGATCGTTTGTCGCGGTGGTCGTCCTGGACCCATCTCCGGAGTGTCTCGGCGCTCACTCCCAGCTCCGCCGCCACGATCTTGATGGCCTGCCAGATCGAGGAATGCTGAGGGCGAATGCTGGCGACCTGGGCGACGGCGCGGGCTCGCAGAGGTGGYGGGTATCTCGTCAAACGGCCCACGGTGCTCCTGTAGCAGAGAAGAGCCGCCCGGGCATGACAGAACCCGAGCGACAGAGAATCCGGGATTTTGGCAATGGTCGATCGAGACACCGAGTCGGGTTCTCGACCGCACAGCGCAGCCCATCATTGATGCGCCCTGCATCGCCACGAAACCTCGCCTACCGCTCGCGCGACGGCGAGTGAGCGGCGGGCGACCTGAAAATCAAAACCGCGTCGTGTGGACACCCATGCGGGTCGGTGGACACGCGTGCGGGTCAACCATTCGAGGGTGGACTATGACACAACTCAGGCATCCTGTCCTGGAAACACTTCAGGAGTCGACGTGGTTACTTTCCGCGCACAGGCCCCTCGGTCTGCGCGCGGACGCCTATTGAAGCAGCCCTAACATTTCCTCTATGTAACGTTAATGTGTGTGCTGCGCGTCACTTTTGCTGCGAAGCGTAAGGATCGACCCGGCGGTGATAGGAGCGGCGCTGCCACCGTGCACCACTTCGGGGTGTTTTATCCCTCTATACGACGCGTTGGTCACGCTCCGCAACGGCGCCCTCGCGACCACTTTTACCGTGGGTAACTTTTTCTGACATGCGGGACTTCCTGTGCGGCTTGCGCCAACCGTTGTTTGGCTGTCATTTTCTGTGATCGCCGTGGTCTCCGTTCCCCTCGGAGGCCGCGGCGATGCCGTGCCCCCAACAACGCTCGTGGATCGGAGCACACGTGTTAAGGGCATCCCCATCCCGTCATCAAAGACCCATCCTCCGTTTCCTCTGTGTACTGCTGGTCGCCGCGCTCGCGGCCACTGTCACCGAGTTCCTGCCCGCACTGCGCAGTAGTGCCTCGGCCTCGCCCACCGAGGAGGAGAACCCCGCCCCGACAGGGCCGGCTGAGCGGCCGGACTTCATCTCGGCGCAGCTCGCTGCGCATGCGGAGAAGCGGCGAATCGAGGTCACCGACGAGCGGACGGAGACGACGTCCACGTTCGTGAACACGGACGGCACGATCACCGTCGAGTCGTTCGCCGGAGTGCACCGGATCCGCCGCGGTGACGACTGGGTCCTGGTCGACCCGACGCTGGTCCTAGTCGACGGCAAGGTGACGCCGAAGGCGGCGAAGGCCGACATCGTGCTGTCCGCGGGCGGGGACGCCGGCGGTGAGATCGCCCGGCTCGTCGACGGAGACAAGGAAGTGGCGTTCGCCTGGCCCGACGCCTTGCCTGCGCCCGAGCTGGACAAGAACATCGCCACCTACAAGGCGGTGGCCGAGGACACCGACCTGCAGGTCGAGGTCACCCCGACCGGATTCGACATTCGGATCGTCGCGCACACCCTGGCCGCGGCCCAGGCCGCGCTCGAGTTGCCGATGCGGTTGGACGGCGTGACCGCGCAACGCACAGCCGGTGGTGAGCTGCGGCTGTCCGGCGATGGGAAGCTGGCCGCACGTTCCCCGACCCCGCTGATGTGGGACGCGCACGTCAACGAGGCGACCGGGCTGCCGGACCGGACCCGCACCGTCGACGCGACGCTCCAGGACGCCGACAGCGACACCCCGACCCTGGCATTGGCTCCGGACGAGGAGTGGCTGACCGATCCGGCCCGGCAGTACCCGGTGACGATCGACCCGGCCGCCGTGCTGCCGGACAACTTCGACTCCGATGTCGACTCGGCGAATCCGACGACGAACTATGACACCAACTCCTACCTGCGGGTGGGGAACTATCTGGGTGTCACCGTGACCCGGTCGTTCCTGAAGTTCGACACCACCGCGATCGAGGGCCGGCACGTCACCGCGGCGAGCCTGGACTTGTGGCAGGCCGGTTCCGCCACCTGCACGGCGCAGCCGACGATCGTGCAGGGCTCCGCGAGTCTGCCCTCGGGCACCACCTGGAACACCCAGCCCGCCTCTGACGGGGTGACCTGGGCGACGGCCAGCTTCAACGTGGGCGCCGTCAACAGCTGCGGCTCCGGGCCGATCGGAATCGACGTCACCAGCTTGGTCCAGGCCTGGTCCTCGAACAGCCAGCCCTCCCCGGAAACGCTGACCCTGCGGGCCGCCAGCGAGACCGACGCGAACCAGTTCAAGTACTTCTACTCCGGGGACACGCTGCTCAAGCCGCAGATCTCCACCACCTACAACTCCTACCCGGGCACGGTCGCGAACCGCTCCACCTCGCCGTGTTCGGCGCAGTGTGGCGGCACCCCGGCCACCGTGCTGACGAACAGCCTGCGACCGGTGCTGTCGGGTGCGGCGACCGACGCAGACGGCGCGCCGCTGCGGCTGGACTTCGAGGTGTGGGACTCGGCTGGCACCACGAAGATCACTGATGGTTCGGTGTCCGACGTCTCGCCGAACGCGACCGCGTCGTGGACGGTTCCCGCGGGTGTGCTGACGAACGGCACGAGCTACCAGTGGCGCTCCCGCGCCTACGACGGCGTCGACTACTCCCAGGCCTGGTCAGGCTGGATCCCGTTCACCGTCGACACCACCGCACCGTCGGCACCCACCGCGCTGACCTCGGCGGCGTGGACGTCGGGTGGCTGGTCGGCCACGACGTCGGGCACGATCTCGTGGACGTCGCCCGGTGGTGACACCGCGGGCTTCCTCTACGGTCTCGACGAGCCCTCGCCCAGCACCGAGACCACCGCCACCACCACCGCGACCCTGACTCCGGGTGCGGGGCTGCACACTCTCTACGTCCGGACCAAGGACAAGTCGGGTAACCTCTCCCCGGTCGTGTCCTACGGTTTCGGGATCGGGACGGGCGCGCTCGCGAGCCCGGCGGAGAACGCCCGGGTGCAGCGGTTCGTCATCCTGGAAGGGCAGGCCCCGAGCACGCAGGTGTCGGTGACCTACCAGTACCACCTGGGCACCAGCAGCGGCGCCACCTGGCTCGATGTCCCCGTGGGCGAGACGGTGATCGAGGGCACCTCTACGCATCCGACCTGGCCGGCGTCCCGTAACGGCTCGGGGGTGTTCGACCGGCAGAACTGGAACCTGCCCGGCACCCTCAGCCCGCTCGGCGGTGGCGCAGACGGCCCGGTGCAGATCCGTGCCTGCTTCCGCACCTCAGCCAACGTCGTGTCCTGCACCGGGGCGCGAACGGTCCAGTTTACCCGCAACGCCTTCGGTGACTCCAACGCCGACACCAAGGTCGGCCCCGGCACGCTGGCGCTGCTGACCGGTGACTACTCGCTGTCGGCGACCGACGCGTCGATGCCCACCTACACCGGCTCCCTCACCGTGGGGCGGTCGACGACCACGCTGACGCCGCCCGCGGCGACCAGCGGCCCGGCCGGGGTCTTCGGTCCGGGTTGGACGTCGGACCTGCAGGGCCCGGAGACCGGCACCGCCGGCAGCACCCTCACCGACGCCACATCCACCACCAACACCGTGACCCTGACCTCCAGTGAGGGCACGCCGTCCAACTACACCCGCACCGGGTCGGGTTCCTACCCGTACGGCTACGTCGGTGTCGGTGACACCGCTGTCGATGGGTCGAAGCTGGTCAAGGACTCCGCGACCCAGTTCACCCACACCACCGTCGACGGCACGAAGACCGTGTTCGCCGCGAAGACGGTCAGCTCGGCCACGATCTGGGTCGTCGACCGGGTCGAGCAGCCCGGCTCCGCCACGACCTCCACCTACACCACCGACAGCGCCGGGCGCGTCACCCGCATCCTCGGACCGGTCCCCGACGGGGTCACCTGCACCACGCTCGTCGCCGGCTGCCGGGCGCTGACGTTCACCTACGCCACCTCCACCACGGCTACCGGCACCACCTCCGCCACCTGGGGTGACTACACCGGTCAGCTCGCCTCGATCTCCATGTCGCTCAACGGGGCGTCCGCGGTGACCGTGGCGCAGTACCGGTACGACAACACCGGCCACCTGCGCGAGACCTACGACCCGCGTCTGGACAGCGGTGGTGTGCACCTGTCCATCACCTACGCCTACAACGCCGCCGGACAGCTCTCCTCCTACACCCCACCGGGGCAGGAGACCTGGACCTTCGGCTACGACACCTACAGCCGGATCACCACCGTCTCCCGTGCCCGGCCCGCCGGCGCCGGCACCGCCACCCAGACCATCGTCTACGGCCTGGCCCTGACCGGATCAGGTGCGCCGATCGACATGGCCGCGGGCGTCGTCGACGACTGGGGACAGCGCGACCTGCCGTCCTGGGCCGCCGCCGTCTTCCCGGCCAGCCGGGTGCCGTCGAACCCGCCGGTCGCCGCCGACTGGCCGTACGCCGACATCACTTACCTCAACGTCGACGGCCGCCAGGTGAACTCCGCCTCCTACGGCAACGGCGCCTGGCAGATCACCACCGCCGAACACGACACCAACGGCAACGTGACCCGGGAACTGGGCGCGGAGAACCGCAACCAGGCCCTCACCCCCACCGCCGACACCGACCCCACCGTCACCGCACTCACCGACTCCGCGGCCCGCGCCCAACTGCTGGACACCGACACCGTCTACTCGGCTGACGGCGTCTCGGTCACGGACACGTTCGGCCCGACCCGCCGCATCGTTGACGACACCGGTGCCCAGTACTCCGCCCGCCAGCACGTCCACACCGACTACGACGAAGGCGCCCCCGGCGCCACCGACCCCTACCGCCTCCCGACCACCATCACCACCACCATCCGCCTCGCGAACGGCTCGGACACCGAACCCCGCAAGACGATCAACGGGTATGAGGTGAAGAGCGGCGCGGCCGCCGGCACGTCCGGGTGGACGCTGCGTAAGCCGACGACCGTCGCGACCTGGATGGGGGGTGGATCGACCCCGAACATCGTCCGCACCACCTACTACAACACCGCCGGCAACCCCGTCGAGGTCTGGCAACCGAAGGCGAACAGCACCGGCACCGACGCCTACACCACCGTCACCTCGTACTACACCGCCACCGGCTCCGGTAGCTGCGTCAACGCCTCCCGGACCGGCCTGGCCTGCACCACCGGCCCTGCCGCCCAGCCGACCAGCGGGAACCCGCTGCCTGTCAGCAGCTACACCTACAACGACCTCAACCAGCCCTTGACCAAGGTCGACACCGTCACCTCAGGATCCACGACGACCCGTACCACCACCTACACCTACGACACTGCCGGTCGCCCGACCTCGCAAGCCATCGCCGCCAGCCCCGCCGCGAACGGTGGCACCGCCGTCCCCACCACCACCTACGGGTACAGCACCACCACCGGACTACCCACCACGACCACCGCAGCATCGATCACGCTGACGACCGGGTACGACACCTGGGGCCAGATCACCTCCCAGACTGACGCCGACAGCAACACCACCACCAGCAGCTACGACATCGACGGCCAAGTGTCCACAGTCAACGACGGCAAGGGCACCTACACCTATGTCTACGACACCGCCACCGAACACCGCGGCCTCGTCACCAGCCTCGGCGTCGGCGCCGGCACCGCCCCCTCCACCTTCACCGCGACCTACGACGGAGAAGGGCGCCTCGTCCTTTACACCTATCCGAATGGTCTCGCGAGCACTACCCGCTACGACAATGGCGGCGAGCCGAGTAGCCTCATCTACACCAAATCCGGAACCCCCTGGCTCATGTTCTCTCAGGCCAGCTCCGCACAAGGCCAAGTCCGCCTCGACGCCACACCCCCCGCCACCAAAACCCTCAGCTACGACCTCGCCGGCCGACTCACCAGCGTCACCGACGCCGTCAGCTACGGCGGACCCCGAATCTGCACCACCCGCACCTACACCTACGACGCCGACTACAACCGCACGGCGCTGAACAGCTACCCCGACGCCGGCGGCCAACCCGACACCGGGAACTGCTCCACCACCACCACGCCCCAGACCTACTCTCACACCTACGACCAGGCCGACCGGCTCACCGACACCGGCTACACCTACGACCTGCTCGGCCGCACCACCGCCATTCCCGCAGCTGACGCAGGCGGAACCGCACAGACCGTCGGCTACTACGTCAACGATCTAGTCGCGTCCCAGACCGTCGGCTCCGCCACCCGCACCTACGCGCTCGACCCCGCGCGCCGCTTCCGTTCCTGGACAGACGGCTCCACCACATCCACCAACCACTACACCACCGCCAGCGGCGACAGCCCCGCCTGGATCGGCATCACCGGCGGCGCATGGACCCGCAACATCCTCGGAATCGGCGGGGACCTCGCGGCCACCCAGGACAGCACCGGCACCGTCACCCTGCAGATCGCCAACCTCCATGGCGACATCGTTGCCACCGCTGACGACAACACCAGCGCTACCGCCATCACGAGCTACTCCGAATCTGGCGAATTCGGCACTCCATACTTCCCCAGCACCGCCTACACCCGCTATGGCTGGCTCGGCACTCAGCAGCGGTCCCGTGACAGTTTTGGTGGACTCACCCTCATGGGCGTCCGCCTTTATAATTCGTACACAGGTCGATTCCTTTCAGAAGATCCCGTCTTTGGAGGGTCCGCTAATCCTTACGACTACAGCAATCAAGATCCTTACAATTCTTTTGACTTCAACGGGGATATCCCATTCGAGGTATACACCTGCCCATATGGATGTAGGCTAACTTGGTTTGTCGTCGAATACGGCGGATGGGGTAATTGGAAAGAAGATAGACTCGGCTCTTTTGTCTGGAACGATGTTTCCCGGGCATGGGTAAGCAAAAGGGAATATCGAAATCGGAATGTGAAGGTTCGCCAGACGCGGTACTTCTCGTTCAACCGTAGGAGTCAGAGGGTAGATTGGAACTACGATGAAGGGCAAGTCCGCCTCACCATCGGATGGGGATGGCTTTCAAAAAAGGTTCAGGTTCCAGGAAGCGTGTGGCACCGGAAGTCAGTCTGGACCTGGTGGCTTTAGATTTTGCGCGATAGTCATCACCTGAAACAGGTTTAGATCTGCTGGCGCCGCACAACCTGCGGCGCCAGCAGATTGCACCTTCCCGGGTTCGCTATAGGCCGATCCGTTTGAGAGGATCGATTCGTGCCGGATCCCCGGAAGTACCCCGGCGAGCTCCGTGAACGTTCTGTCCAGCTCGCGCTACAGGCACGTCGCGAGGAGCCCCAAGGAGGCATCGCATGCGATCTCGCGGGCCGCGAAGCGGCAGGATGTGCATCCCGCGAAACCTTCCAGGATGCCGAGTTCGCGCGCGACATCGAAGATCGGACGGGAAGCCTCGATCAAAATTTTCATGGTTTGTCCTAGTAGGACTTTGGCAGGTTGTTGATCGACTAGTTTCGGGGTGCGGATCTCGATCTGGTTGGCTGCCTGCTGTGACACCCGAGGAGATGGCGGCGGTGGGGCCGGTCGTGGAGGAGTTCGCGGCACGGATGCTGGCCGATCTACCGCGCAAGGACCAGCGGGCGAAGGGCGAGCTCTACGTCCGTGGGCTGATGCTCGACGGGAAGCGTAAAAGCCTGCAGCCCATGGCGGAGCGACTCGGGGTCGATCATCAGGGGTTGCAGCAGTTCCTACGGAACTCGACCTGGGAGTACAGCGAGGTCCGCCGCCGGCTGACCGGCTGGGCGGTCGAGTTCGTCCGGCCCGAGGCGCTGGTCTTCGACGACGCCGGCTTCGCCAAGGCCGGCCCGGCCTCGCCCGGGGTCGCGCGGATGTACTCCGGCACGCTAGGGAAGGTCGGGAACTGCCAGGTCGGGGTGTCGCTGCACGCGGCCACGGACTGGGCGTCCGCAGCGTTGGACTGGCGGCTGTTCCTACCCGCCGGCTGGGACGACACCGGGCTCGACGATCCGGACGAGGCCGCCGCGGTACGGGCCCGCCGTGCCCGGGCGCAGATCCCCGACGTCGCGCGGCACCGGGAGAAGTGGCGCCTGGCGTTGGACATGCTCGACGAGGTCATCGGCTGGGGTGCTCCTGCCCGCCCCGTGCTCGCCGACGCCGGCTACGGCGACTCGGCCCTGTTCCGTCAGGGCCTGACCGACCGCGGCCTGGTCTACGTCGTCGGGGTCACCCCGACCTCGACCGCGCACCCAGCCATCGCCGCACCCGTGTGCGCGCCGTACTCCGGGAACGGCCGGCCACCGGTGCCCACCTACCCGGACCCGCCCGCGACGTTGAAAGCCCTGGTCCTGGCCGCGGGCCGGAGCCAGTCACGGTGGGTCACCTGGCGGCGCGGCACCCACCACCACCCGGACAACCCGGCCGCGCTCATGCGCTCACGGTTCCTCGCGCTGCGGGTCCGCCCCGCGGCCCGGGGCGTCACCCGCGACACCGACCGTGTCGTGCCGGAATGCTGGCTGCTCGCCGAATGGCCTCCCGGCCAGCCCGAACCCACCGACTACTGGCTGTCCACCCTGCCCCCGGACATCCCGCTACGCCGCCTGGTCCGGCTCGCGAAACTACGCTGGCGGATCGAGCACGACTACCGCGAGCTCAAGGACGGCCTCGGGCTCGACCACTACGAAGGACGCTCGTTCGACGGATGGCACCGCCATGTCACCCTTGCTTGTCTCGCCCAGGCCATCTACACCCAGCTGCGCCGCACCCCAAAAGCCCCTGCGCCGGCCTGACCCTTTACGGAGTCCTCCGCACGCTCCAGACCCTGCTCAACGTCTGGAGCGGCGCCTGCCGCACCCCAGCAATCCTACGAACCGTTACAAGTCAAACCGATCGGAGTCACCTAACAAAGTCCTACTAGAACTCGAGCGAAAAGGTTCTGCGCCTCTGAGGAAACTGGTATCCTTCCGGACAGTTCCTATTCCAGTAGGGGCCTGTCCGGAAGAAATGGAGCGCCTAATCCCGAATCTGGCGTTGACTTTTTTTGAACGGGGTATGTCAGGAGCTCATCGCCTTCACTGGAAAATAGTGCGAGGGGTATTTTGGCGGAAGCCTGAGGTGGCCCGCCGCTGGAAGTTCGGTCCGCGGAGATGTCGGAAGCATTGATGATTAGTACGATAACCCGACCGCCGAGCAGGTGTACAGACTGGACAGGGTGCAGATTATCCCTGTCAAGATAGCACGGAATACCGCGGACGATCTCAGGGCTGCTACGTTTGGTCGGGTAGGCTGGTAAAAACCGACGGATCCACAGCGTTTCGCGGTGCCCGACCAGTTTGGATCTATATTCTATTTTCAGGACGAAGCCGATATAGTCGCAGAAGTGCATGCACCAGGCTCTCTACGAGGATCCTAAGGACGGCTCGGATCTGGCTTCGGAAGTAGGGAATGACGGGCGGGCGCTTGGTGGCTGCGACGCCGGCTCAACCATTACGCGATCACCCCGCTGGGATGACGGCCCACCCGAACAAGGCGATCGCATGAGTATTTCGTTTGAGACTCGATTAGATCATCACGATGCCGGCCGCTTCTTCCTGTAAGGGGGCGCACCCCGCTGCCCCCTCGCTTCTCGAAAGGCGACAGTCGAGCCGCGACGACTATTCGAGTTGGGTCGATGACATGCAGTTACATATTGACGAATTTTGGGATTTCGTGAGAGACTCAGAAAATGCATTATCTCTTGATTCCGACGGTCGCAGCTCTGGGTGCATCGGCCTACTCTCTGGCCAAGGCCATAAAAGAGGGATCTTTGCGGCAAGGGAAGTCTCGATATGTCGCCGCACTTGTATACGCCGGATTCGCATTTAACTTTATCGCCCACATTTTCGAAGATAACAAGCCTGCAACTATTACACTAACATTTCTAAGTATCTCCTTTATTGGAGCTGCGTTGGCCGTCCATTTCGTAGGGGGGAAACGCGGGCGTAATCGAAGCCTGTAGATGCGCTATTGCATCGGCAGAGTCCGCTGTCCCGTGGCTGTCGATCGGTGATGATCGGGCGATGTGTCGACGTCGTGTCCACCGGTTCTGGCGTTGGAGTTCGCGGGGTTTCGGTTCCCGCCCGAGGTAATTGTCCTGGCGGTGCGCTGGTATCTGCGATACCCCTGTCGTACCGGGATGTCGAGGAGTTGCTCGTCGAACGCGGCCTCGAGCGTCGTTACCGCATCGCGGAGCCGACCGATGAGCGCGAGGTCCGCACGCAGCTCAGTGGTCGTCGTCCGAGAAGAAGGCCCGGCCAAGGCCCGCGCCTTCTTCTCTGCCTGCAGGGCTGCGATGACCTGCGTCGGGCGGTTTCCGCGCTCGGCAGGGCGCGCGCTGTGACGTCGCTCGCTCCCGGCGGGGGTGGCGGCGGGGTCGCCTGGTCGGATTTCGCGGCGCGTGTCGGTGGCGTGTCCGCCATGAGGGTCTCGACGAAGACGGAGGTGTCGCAGGCCGCGGGCAGGCCCGGGTTCGTCTTCGTCTCCTCGCCGAACCCGTGGACGGTCAGGCCGCTTTCGCGGATCCGTTCGGCCCGCCGGGTGAAGTCGCTGTCCGACGAGGCGATGCAGATCGCGTCGACGGAGCCGGGGTGCAGCAGATCCATTGCGTCGATCGTCAACGCCAGGTCGGCCGCGTTCTTCCCCTTGACGGCGGCGAAGACCTGCACCGGTCGGATGGACAGCTCCTGCAGCGCCTTCTTCCAGCTTCTCAGCGAGCCCGACCAGTCACCAAAGGCACGCCGGATCCGGACCTTCCCGTACTGGGCGCTCTCGAGGAGCAGCGGCTCGACTGCCCACTGCGGGATGTTGTCCGCATGGCGGTGGTTTCCAGCTGCGGTCGCAACACCGCCTAGGTTCGTACCGATCTCGACGATTCCGCCGCCGTTCGGCATGATGATGGGCCAGTGCGGGGCGCCGTTGTTGTTTGGGCTCGGCCGGGACAGACCCCGACCCAGGACGCCAGGTGCCCGGCCGGCGGGAAGCGGGTCATGTCGCCGCCGGTCTCGGCGATGATGACCTCGGCGACCGTCCGGCCGACCCCGGGGATCGTGACCAGGTGGTCAAGCTGGCGGGCAAAAGGGCGCATCTCGTCTCGATCCGCGTCGACAGCTCCTCGATCGCGGCGGTGAGCTGGTCGGTGCGCTCCAGGTGCAGCCGGCAGAGGAACGCGTGGTGCTCGCCGAAGTTGCCGGTCAGTGCCYCGACCAGTTGGCTGATCTTGGAGCGCATCCTGCCCTTGGCCATCCCGGCCAGGAGGTCGGGGTCGCGTTCGCCGTCGATCAGCGCGGCGAGTATGTCCCGTCCGGAGCGGCCGAGGATGTCGGTGGCCACCGCGGACAGCTTGATCCCGGCGTCCTCGAGTTCCTTCTCCAACCGCTGGGCCTCCCGGGTCCGGTCGGCGGTCAGGGTGGCTCGGTAGCGGGTGAGGTCACGCAGGTGGCGGATCGGCTCCGGTGGCACGAACGACGCCTTGAGCAGGCCGCACTCGCCCAGCTGGCACAGCCACGCCGCGTCGGAGACGTCGGTCTTGCGTCCGGGCAGGCCCTTGGCGTGGGCGGCGTGGACCAGGATGACCGGCAGGCAGTCCTCCAGCAGGTAGAACGCCCCGCGCCAGTAGTCCCCGGTTGCCTCCATCACCACCAGGGTGACCTTCTCCGCGACCAGCCAGTCCCGCAGCTCCAGCCGGGCGTTCGTCGTCGTGGCGAACTGCGGACCTCCTGCCGGCGGAAACGTCCCCGGCCCGCCTTCGGTATGCGCACGCACGCCTTGAGGTCCTTCTTACCGATATCCAGCGCGGCGCACCGGTCGTGCAGCAACTCCACCAGACGTCTCCGATCCCCGGACGGCCACCAGACGCGGCCGTCCGGAGGGACCACAGGCCTCGGAAGAGGCTGACCCGCGTGCTCATGGCAACAATCAACGGCGCCTGTCAGCGGTCCCCGCGCCATCCTGACTCCCAAGCTCGGGAAGGCATCACAGTGTGAAGCCCCCCGGCGTGTCCGGAGACTCGATCTTCTGAGGAGATGGAGTCATGACACGGCGGTCGAGCTACCCGGCTGAGCTGCGTGAACGCGCGGTGCGGATGGTCTTCGAGGTCACGGCGGACTAYCCGTCGGAGTGGGCGGCGATCAACGCGGTCGCGGGCAAGTTGGGGATCGGGACCGCGGAGACGCTGCGGATCTGGGTCCGCCAGGCCCAGGCCGAAGCCGTCGGCGGGCAGCGGGCGGAGACGGGCGGCGAGGAATCCGAGGAGCTGAAGCGGCTGCGGCGGGAGAACGCCGAACTGCGGCGGGCGAACGAGATCCTCAAAGCGGCGTCGGCTTTCTTCGCGGCCGAGCTCGA